>JADLBE010000260.1 GCA_020847915.1 Saprospiraceae bacterium
CCCCCCCCCCCCCCCCCCCCCCCCCCCACAAAAAACACCACACTTTCAGCATGTTTTTAAAAGGTAAAAAGGATAAACATGCGTTTGATTGTTTCTTTCATAATGTTTTTTGCGTTTTGGGCTACTTCACTACAGGCTCAGAAACCCATCACCACAGAACATGGTTACCGTTTTGTTTTGCATCAAAACAAGGGCGGCATGCAACCACGCAGGGGTGAAACCGTGATCGCCAACGTATACGTATGGGTGGGTGACACCCTGATGAGCGATTCGCACAACACCCAAATGGGTGTTTACCGTTACGACCTTCCCGACTCCTCAGCGCAGCTCAGCCACGTGCCACCCATCATGGATGCCTTTTTACTTATGGGCAAAGGCGACAGCGCAACCATTTATCAGAACATTGATGATAAAATGCGGGATTTCATTCCCAAACGTTTTGCAAAAGAAACCGAAATCCGTTTTGACATCCTGCTCATCGACATCATTAGTCTTGAAGCGAAAAAAAAGGCCCAGCAGGACGTAAAAATTGCGGCAGATAAAATCCGCGATCGATGCCAGACGACCATCCAGTCGTACCGCTCGGGACTGCTCAACCAGCAAATTCAAACCTTGCCATCCGGTTTGAAACTGTATGTGGATATTCCGGGAAAGGGACCCAAAGTGGAGGCCGGCGAATTGATGAAAGTACATTATTACGGGTTCCTGGCCGATGGTACACCCTTCGACAACTCGTTTGAACGACGCGAACGATTGTCTTTCCCGGCCGGTGGAGGACAAATGATCGCAGGGTTCGACGAAGGTGTTTTAAACCTCAACCACGGCACAAAAGCATACCTGTTTATACCTGCCAATCTGGCTTACGGAGAGCAGGGCGGCGGTCCGATACCGCCGAATGCAGACCTCGTTTATTACATCGACGTGCTGTGACGAACTACTACATTCGTGGTAGTTAAAAATATTTTACTTGAAAATACGTTTTTTAACCAATGTGTACTTGACGCGAACACTTTGGCACAAAACTTGATTGAAATTTGTAACCCATCAGCGTTTTTTGCGTCTAACGTTCGTCCAGAACATTTCAGCGACCTTTTTGAGTCCCCTGCTACCAAATTAATCCCCCATTTTTGAACATATCCAATCATCGAATGCGAACCATTTTTATGTCTTTGGCCCTCCTTGGGTCTGGAGTGGCATTGTATGCCTTTTCACTTTTTACCGGCCCTGGCGGCCAACCTACTGAACACGGCAACCGCTTTGTTCACCACCGCGACCTCGGCGGTTTAAAACCCAATCCGGGCGAAACCATCCTTGTCAATGTTGATGTTTGGGTCGGCGACTCGCTCATGTCGAGCACCAGCCGCGACCTTGGCGGACCCCGCGAATTTGTGCTTTTTGAAGCGCACCGACTACCGGCAAACGTACCAGTTCTTTACGACGCTGCCCTGCTCATGGGTGAAGGCGACAGCGCCAGCGTATACCAGCCTCTCGACGAGCGCCTGCGCCGTACGCTGCCCGAATACCTGCGTGGCGAATCCCAGATCCGCTACGATATCGTCCTGGTGGACGTGATCCTCCCGCACGAACGTGTACATACACAGCCTTACGAGAAAAATACACCATAGAACGATTAGAATACCGATACGACCGCTTTGGCCTCCTTGTTGAGACCAAAGCGGTTTTTTTTTGGCCATTTCTGAAGGGTGTTTAGGTAATGGTTAACAGTCGAACACCAATTGTTGAAGATATTTTAAAAATAATGGATGTCCGGCGGTGACCTAAAGTCGTGTATGGGTACATACTATACAACATGTCCTCTTCGGGCATGTGGGTTGAATAGAAGTAATCAGTCCAAACCTTAAATGTGTTCCCAAATGAAACGGTTGCTATTACCCTTGTGCTTCGTATGCCTATTGTCGCTGAACCAGGCGTTTCCTCAAACGGTACGGCAATTTGGAACCACCTACGACAATGCATTTACCCAAATCATTCAAAATGGTCTAAACACATTTGTCCTTGGCAGCGATCAACCATCTGCGGGCGCGCCAGGTCGTGCTACGGTATCCCGGCTTGGTCCGACTGGAAACCTGTTGTGGACCCGAAGCCTTAACATCCCCTCCGTTTGGAACGACGCAGTTGCAACACCCAACGGAAACCTTTTGCTGGTTGGAGCGACCATGCCCCAGGATGCGAGCGCCCGAAGCCTGATGGGCCTGCTGACACCTTCCGGAACCTTCACCTGGGTTCAGGCCTATGATGCCCCGGGACGGGAAGCATTCACAAACATTGAACGCAACTTTTCGCCCCAAAACAGCAGTTTTCCTTACTATGTTCTGGGATTTCAAAATGATTCAGGCAGTGGACTACCGTCCGATGATGTGGTTTTACTGACAGCCAACGATGCTGGAAGTTTTGGGTGGAAAAAAACCTTTCCGAGTTCAGCCGACGATGGGTACAGCCGTGACCTTGAAGTGTTCTCCAACGGCGATCTACTTATATCTGGCAATACCGGCGATCAGGGTGTTCTCTTACGCACGGATAATGCAGGAATACTTTACAGTGGAGCAACTCCCGAAGGTGTGGGTTTTGTATTTGCCGATGCTGCTAAAGCTGCCAATGGTGGAGTTTATGCTGTGGGATATACCTCCGCCGGCTTTTCGGCTTACCTTATGAAATTTGATGGAGAAATGTTGCCGGTTTGGGAAGCCAACATTGGGGGTCTCACCGACATAAACGAAGTTTTGGCCGACCCTTCCAACAACCTGATTTTTATCACAGCAACGGGCGTGTTTAATGGTAAAAGCAGGACCGTTGTTTTGCGGTACACCGATACGGGCGACAGCCCGGTACTGGATTGGGTTAAATTCCTCGACAACGGTGAAACATCCTATGGTCGAGGTTCCATTGCGCTTTGCTGCCCGGCAGGGGGTCTCGATACGTTGATGTATGCAGACAGGAGGGTGCCCGCCTCCGGAGGATTTGGGCAAGTGTGTGCTTTTTTTTCAAAAAGCGATCTTGATTTTAATACCTGCATCACCGTAAATGGATCTGTTTCCACGGACGGAACATCATTCCAGTTTGCAGGGCCCCTGATTCCGGAAAGTGCGTTTTATGATGTTCCCCAAGGCATGTTACTGACCAGTTCACTGGTAACATGGCAACAACAGGATGTTTGTACAGCAGTATGTTTCGCCGACTTTTTACCACAAAACATCAACGGATGTGGTCTTGTCCAATTCAACGATTTATCCTCCGGATCCGGAACGCTTAGTTACAGCTGGGATTTCGGTGATCCCACAACAGGTACCAACAACACCTCAAACCTCGCCAGTCCAACACATCAGTTCAGCCAATGCGGCATTTTTAACGTCAGTCTGACGGTATCTGACAACGGGTGCAGTGATACTAAATATTTGAATGTCAATGTATTCGACATTACACCGCCCCTGGTCATTTGTCCCCAAAGTCAAAACATACAAACACAGCCCAATACCAACGGTGATTGTGCTGCAGTTGTAAACGGACTTGGTGTACAGGCCAGCGACAATTGTCAGGTGCAGTCTGTGGTTTATTCTTCCAACGGTCCGGTAACAGGGGGAGGGCCGGGCGATGTGAGTGGAGCAAATTTTGGAGTTGGCACAACGAGCGTAACCTATGTAGTGACAGATTGGTGCGGCAACATATCCACCTGTTTGTTCACTGTAAACGTCAGCTGTCCCCCGCCAACATTCCCCGGGTTTGAGTGTGGACAAGCCTTCGTTACATGTTATTCATTGATCGATCCCGCAGTGCCCGACGGCTATTCGGTGGCCATGGTTGATGTTCGTGATGCCGGCAATGCACCCTTGTTGCAAAATTGGGCGCCACCTTCCTACCATCATCCCGATTGGAAACGGAGTACGTTGGGCGAAGTTTTCGGACTTGCGATGGATGAAAATCAAAACGTGTATGTATCTGCAACAAAGATTTATGCCGGGATGAGCAACTACAGTGCTGAAGGTGTGGGCGGAGCGGCAGGGGTATACCAAATCAGTGCAACAACCGGGAGCGTGACCATGCTTACGGGTACCAACATCAACAGCGGCGCCAATACTGTGGGCACCAACCAAATGCCCAATGATGCGGTTGACGGCCCTGGACTTGGAAACCTTTGTTACGATGAATTACACAAGCAATTGTTCGTGTCGAATTTTGAAGACGGCCGAATATACCGTATTGCCGTGCCAGGAAACACCAACAACCCGGCTGGAGGGGAGGTGCTGAGCAGGTTTGATCCATTTACAGCCGACGATCAAACGCCAGGACCTGTATGTTTGGGTGACAGATTGTTTGGAGTTGGTGTATATGGAGGCAGGTTGTATTTCGGCAGGTGGATGCAACATACCCAGGTACCTGGTTCGGGAGCAAATGAAATATGGTCGGTGGCGATTGATCCACTGAGTGGCGATTACATGGGTAGCGCGGTTCTGGAAATTACTTTACCACCATTTCTATCTTTTTGGGCGGGCTGGATGACGAGCCCTGTTTCGGATATAGAGTTTTCTCGGGCCGGCAATATGTTGGTGGTTGAACGTGGATTTGTTCCTGGAACCGGTTGTTTTGTTGAAACCGATGCACACAATGCCCGTGTCCTGGAATACACCGGGAGCAGTGGCAACTGGAATGTAGCCAAACAATATTATGTCGGAAATGCCTTCATCCATACCAATGCCAGTGGCGGAGCTGACTACGGTTACAGCGTACTTGACCCCGCTTCCGGAGATGTTTTTGGTTGCGACCAGCTTGTTTGGGCTACAGGTGATGCACTTATTTACGACATCAACGAACGGGTTTACGGACTCGCGGGCATGCCGGCAGCGGGTAATGGGCCGTCACCTGATGGCATCGATTTTTCGCCGCTTCAATCAACCTACATTGACCTGGACGGTGAAACAACGGCAGTGAAGGATAAACGCGGCATTGGCGATGTGGATATTTTCAAATGTGACTGCATGGACACACCTTGTATTTGCGGTACTTTTTCCAACATGAGTGTACGGTGGGGCGGGGCTCCCAACCAACCGATCAGTTGTGGTGGTTCGGTAACAGTACCTGGTGGTTTACCCTTGGTGGTTTATGCCGATTTTCAATGCGATGGCGACCCGTGTTTGCCTCCTGTCCCGATCAGTTGGAAGCTTACTGGTCCACCCGGGGCGGCCTTACAATCGGGCAATACCTCGGCTTTGCCAAATTTCACCATCCAACTCAGTCAAAACTCCTTCATTTATCAGGGTACATACACCCTTACCATGGAGGGTTATTGCGGAGTTGATACATGCGCCTGCATTGTAGAGATTGTCACCGACGGCGTTTGTTGCCAGGATCCTGATTATTTTGATGCTTTGATAAACGACGGATTTACCATTGAAAATGATGGTTGCAATGTTGTGGCCTATACCACACAATTCCTAAGCTGTGATAAATTCGGATCCGCACCCGATTGGGGCGACGGCTCAACGGTTCCGCCAGGGCCATTTCCCAGCAATTACGTTTGGACACACACGTACACATCCAGCGGCACCTACAACGTTTGTGTGACCGTAGAGGAAGACAATTGTTTTTCCAAAACCATGTGTACGCCGGTAACGGTGGTTTGTGATGGTGCTTGCAGCAACAACCTGGTTCAAAATGGAACGTTCAACGATGGTATACCGGACGGTTTTGATGAAAGCATTCTCCTGGCCGACCATTGGGGAAGTATCTGGCCCGACAATTTTAATTCTGGAATAAGTACCGGGGATTTTTTCAATACCACGTTTGCGCCGCCCATTGTCGGTACGCCGCAGCCCGTTTCCCAGGGGAATCACGGTGGATTTTGGTGCACCATTCAAGGAACGGACATCACCTGGCGCGAGGGCATTATGAACGAACTTCTTAACAACGTTCCCAAAAACTCGGGTTGTTACGAACTGTCCTTCAAATTGGCTTGTACCGGTGATTTCAACGGCGCGCCCATTTTAAACATGTATGGCGTGACCACCACGGGACTCGCCACCGGAACGACTCCCGTAAACGGCATCACTCCTCCCAACTTAAATTTATTTCCAGCAGGTGACGCCGTTCAGATTGCAACCTACCCGGTACCCAATACATGCAATGCCAATTTCCAAACACTTAATTTCGTACTCGACGCCTCCTTGTTTCCAGCGGGCGGCATCAACCACATCTTTTTTACACGATCCGACAACATGACAGGCGCTGCGTACCTGTCCATAGATGATGTTTGCCTGAGGCAGGTAGCTTGTTATACCTGTTGCGGCAATTATGACATCTTCGAACAAACCTTAGAGCAAAACGTAACCGCAGGCGTTGGTTCATGCGAGGCATTTGTTCAAATCGGTTCCCTACCCGATTGCAACAGCATTTCCGGTATCGTATGGGGTGACGGCAGTGAAACTCCCGGGCCATTCGGGGCAGATACCATGATCACGCATACCTACACCGATGGCGGAACATACACCATCACCTGGACTGCAAATGAGACAGCTCAGGGAACCGGAACGACATGTTTTCAAAAAACATTCAGTCAAAATGTGGATGTTGTTTGTTCGGTCGCCTGTGGTTGCGGCGGATTTTCCAACATGGTGTTCAAGGATGGAACAGGTACCGTTAACCAGGCGGTGAGCTGCAACGATTTGGTCATACTTACTTGTCAACCAGGCGCGAATTACAAATTGACTGGAAACCTGAGTTGTCTGCCCGTAGGACTTTGTCCGCCGAACCCATTGTTGAACTGGTACCTGCGCGAGGTGAACGGACCGGTTTTGGTTCAGGGCTTGGCCATACCCACCGTACCATTTTTTCAGATTGATCTTCCTTCGGCTTATTTCAGCAACAGCACCTTGTACGAGCTCGTCATCAATGGACTTTGTGGTGGAGCAGTTTGTGAGTGTGTTATCCAAATCGAAGTTCCATTGCCTTGTCCAAATCCATGTCCATGCAACATCACCGATCTCGCGCAGGATGTCGCGAAAGGGTTTATACAATCAGTAAATGTATTTAATCCTTGTAAACGTTGTTTTTACCCCAGGGCTTTGTCGCCCTGCGATTCGGTGGTGTGGAAAGTGGGACTTGGGTCCAATCCGCCGCTGTATGTGGCTTCCAAAATAGGCAACCAGGCATTCTGTTATACATTCCCTCAAGCCGGCACGTATACCATTCAATTTACGGTTATTCGCCGCACAGGACCAGGGTTGAACATCTTGTGTGGCACCGCTACCTATTCCAAAACCATCACGGTCAGTTGTTCAACAATCCCTTTGCCATTGTGTAATACGCCTAAGGCATTCAATCCTGACTTCGGTGGTATGGCATCGCCAGGCGTACTTGGTGATACAGGCGCTTCCGAGCATTGGGTACTTGTTGAAGGTACACCCAGGGTTGATACTGCTCAGGGTAGTTCCGATGGTTGGGTTATCGAACTTGAAGGCCATTCCAGCAGTTCCGATGCCATAAGATCTTACGAAAGCATTTGCCTGGAAAAAGACAGCGGCACCATCAACATTGGGCTGCGTTCTATGGCATACCAGGCCGGAGAACAATTGGTGGTTCGATTCATCCGGGGTGACGTGTTTTTAACAGACAGCTGTGACATGGATACGAATTGCCTGGAAATCGCCCGAATCGATTTGCCGCCGGACGCCGATGATTGGTCGAACTTCGAAATAGGTTACAACCTGAGTGATGTCATCGGAAACGATACCTGTGGTTCGGAAAGCCTTCAGATAAGACCTGTGGTACATGTTACCAACAACAGCAATACATCATCGCGTTTACAAATCGACTACATCTGCCTGGAAGGACCAGGAAGCACCATCAGCCTAAAAAAGCCCCTTATGGAGGCAAGTATGAGGATATACCCCAACCCCAATGGTGGTGCATTTACCATTGAACTGACAGAGCCGTCAGATGATGGTGTGGTGTTTCGCATTACAGATTTGTCTGGCCGGCTTGTCATGGAGGTCCCTGCTGAAACCGGTAAAATTCGCCATGGTATAAACATGGGCGACATGCCATCTGGTATGTACACCATACAGGCAGTATCAGTTGGCAGGGTTTGGGCTGCAGAAAGATTTGTGAAACGATAAACAGTAGGCGGGGCAACAAACTGTTGTCCCGCTTATTCCTTATACATCTAAAAACCAACCCATTATGAAAAACAGCACCCCCTACATCAGATTGTTCGTTTGGGCCATAGGTTTGCTGTGGAGCATCCCTGGCGCCGCACAAACCTGCGAAAACATGGCACTTGATTTCGACGGCACCGGCGATTTCATTGAACTGGACCTTACCACCACACCTGTTTCGGGCAATGCAGATTTTACGCTGGAGGCAGCTTTTTTTGCCAATCCGGCGGTTCCGATCAACAGCTTCCAAATCTTGTTTTCCCTGGAGGGCGTTTCCAACACCTCCATTTTCAACATTGGATTGTTGCCGGGCGGCCAACTGGCGGTTTATTGGGATAATGCTGTTCTCGGAGGTCCTGGTCTCCCTATTTTTATAACAACCAATCCGACCGACCTGACAGGCGCCTGCCATCATTTGGCTATTGCATGGCAAAACAGCACCAACACCATGCATGTTTATGTTGATGGCCTATTGGCCGCCACCCTGCCAAACATCGGACCCTTTAATTTTGAAAATTTGTTGGTGGGTCATTCCAATTTGAATACTGTGTCGCAGGACTGGTTCGGCACGGTGGATGAAATACGACTTTGGAGTTCGCTGCTCAACGCAACACAAATAGCCGATGCCAAAGATTGTTCGATCGGCGGTTCAACAAGCAACCTTGTTTTTAACTGGACCCTCAACCAGCCCGGGATAATTGCCGGAGGCAACAATCCTCCCATCCCTGGAACGAAGGCCGAAGACATGACGGTGAACGGTTTTGACGGAATACTAATGGGTTTTTTGCTTACCGGGCCGACCAGCAATTTTGTTTGCCCGCCATGTCAGCCCCGATACGAATTTTACATTTCCGACCTTCCATCACAGTTCCCGGTTTTGTTCGCAGCCATTTGCAGCGGAGACCCGGTGCATTTTTGCATCAGTGAAAATTTCACACCAGTAGGCTCCATACCCGGAGCAACGGTGACTTGGCAATACGACGATAACCAGGCTGGTTTATGGCCAAATGTAACCGATCCGGTTTTTTCCGGGTATTGCTTCTTTGTACCCAAAGGTGTTATCGACATCAGTACCGAATGTGCAGACCCTTTAAATACAACGGGATATATGGACCGTAAATACCGTGCAAAAATTGAAAAATCCGTTCCTCCACTTACCTGTACCTATTACACCACTGAGCAGAATTTGAGGATTTGTTGCCCCGTCACAGGAACCGTTACCCTGACTCCACAACCACCGCAAACTCCCGGAACAACCACCCTGTGTGAAGGCACGGTGACGGTGGATGTTGCGCTTTCCGGTCCGGCCTGGTTGCCCAACGTGCCCATCCAGTGGTGTATAAACGGGGTTTATGATATGACCTACGATAACATGACCTCGTTTACCTACACAGGTCTTGCGGCAGTTCCGGACTTGTGTTTTGAAGCCAAAATAGCGAACTGCGCTTGTCCGCCGGTAAGCATCAAATCATGTATGCCGGTAGATCCATTGCCTCAATGTGGCACCATTGATGTCACTTCCAGCGACATCATGCTACACCCCGACGGCATACCGGGGCATTACCTCATTTGTCCGGGAACACCTGCGACGGTGGGTATAACCAACCCTTTTACCGATTGTACACCAGTATGGCAATACCGTTACGATATCTCCAGTCCCTGGGTTGATTTGGGCTCCACCAATCCGAACCAAAACACCAACACGTTGCCACAAACCAGTCCGCAAAATCCGCCAGGTTCTCCATACAACTGGCCATCAGGCGCAACGGGAATTTTTTACCGGATAGAATGTCGGCCCAAGAGCCATCCCACCTCCGGTTGTCCGCCTTGTTACAGCAATGAGGTACAAATTTTCCTCAAACAAATGCCTCCTGCACCGGTGATCAGCGCGAACGACCATTTGTTGTGCGACAATGAAGTGATTCCTGTGGTCATCACCAATTATGATATCAACCTGACCTACGACTGGTATTGCAACGGTTTGTTTTTCAGCAGTTCGAGCGGGTCACAAATCAATGCAACCCAAACCGCCTGTTATGTGGTTTCGTTCAACGACGGGTGTTTTACCAAAACCTCCAACACCGAGTGTTTTACGTTGTGTGATCCAGTGGCCATCATTAAATGCCCGGAAGACAATCCGTGCGCCTGTTACAACCTGCCTTTTACCCTCGACGGCAGCATGTCGTATTCAAATTGTGCGCCCATCGTGCAATGGGACTGGACGGTGAAGGACGGCACCACGGTCCTGGCGACCTTCAGCGGGCCAACCATGCAATACCAGTTTGATCCGTTTGCAGTTCCACCCGTAACCAGCGCTACGTTTTGCCTTACCGTCACCGACTTCAACGGTTGTACCGAAGAAGCCAAGCCTTTGTTCATCAAGGCTTGTGAAGACAGGTAAAACACCCCTTTCAACAACTAAACCGAAAAAAATGAAAAAGCTATATTTCTTGTTGCTGTTGGTTACGGTGCTTGGGGCAAATGTTTCGGCGCAGGCGCCAGGTTTGTTTGAAAAATACTACGGCAATTCTGACGATAACCGGCCAACAGCCGTCAAACATTTTGGCGACGGCGTGTATGTTTCCGGTTACAGCATCATCAACGGTGCTGAATACGGCACCTTTACAAAATTTGATGAAACCAATGGGTCCATTGTTTGGCAACGGTATGTAGAACTGCAATCAAGACTGGTCGACTTTGAATACGACCCGGTTAACGATGCATTTTTGGTGGTGGGTTACACTTTTCCTTTTTCCGCAGGGTTTGACAACAGGTCGCTTCTGATTAAAATCGACGATGCTACTGGAAATGCGACCTGGGTAAAATCCTTCAACATGCCGGGCCGGGAGCAATTCAACCGCATCGTGCGTCACCCCAACCCCCTGGATCCCAACAACCCTTATTTCATTTCAGGAACAAAAAATCCCATAACGACACCATCCTCTAACGACGTTGTTGTTTTGTACAATGTAAACGATGCCGGAACGGTAAATTTTGCCACCGAATACGCATACTCCACCAACCCCACAGACGATGAATTCCACAGGGGGCTTATTCCTTACACCAACGGCAACCTGGTGCTCACCGGAAACAGTACAAGTAACGACGGCATAGTGATGGAGGTTAGTGGTTTCAACGGCGCCGTTGTTAGGAGCATACGTTACGGCTATCCCATCGACATCAACGGCGGTGTTTTGATGCCCAACGGCAACCTTGTTTTGGTGGGCGAAGATTTTACAAATCCATCTTTCAACCACAATGCCGTGATGCTGTTGCTAAGCCCTTCTTTTACGACGTTGTCGCGTTTTCAATTCGACAACATTACCCGTTTTGAAGACGCCTGGGTTGATCAAAATGGTCTGCTTTATGCCATTGGTCCCAGCAAAACCACGCCACAAGGTCTCAATTACCAGGTGGTGCACCAATTGTCGTACCAGCAAGTGGGACCGTTTTTTCTGGTTGTCAATTGGGCTCGGTACCTGGACCCCGCTTTGCCCTTGCCTTACGATGTTTTTTTCGACGACGGCAACATTTCTGTTACGCCGGCGCACGACAGAATTTTTTACGCCGATTCGCGCATCACCGACCCCACCAATCCGCCCTTGTTTGGTGGCAAGGACATGTTGGTGGGTTCTTACGATCTCAATCTTGCTTCTGGCTGTAAGCATGATTTTCCGTCCCCGGTTACCTTATTCAACATGCCGCAGTTCAACATCAACGTTGCATGGACGCCATTTACAGCACCCCAACCACAAATGCCGCCTGTTGTAAAACCCTTGTTGGCCCTGGAAAAGGACTTTTGTGTGTCGGCGCCCTGTGAATGCGATTTTACGGTAACCTACCTCAATTGTTTCAAAGCTCAGTTTACGGCCAATTGTCAAATGCCCATGGGTGGCAACTACACCTACACCTGGGATTTTGACACTTCCGTACCCGGTGCGCAGCCACCTGTCTTAGTACCAAGCAGTACCCATACGGTAAGCAACATGTATGATTGCGGGGGCGGAACTTACCAGGTAAGTTTAACGGTTACAACTCCTGGCGGCATCATGTGCACCATCGTCAAAACCATTACGGTTCCCAGCGATTGTTGCGGACCTATCCTGACACAGGCAGCCAGCTGTACCCAGATACCCAATACGTACAAATTCGTCATCGAGGTGGATGATCCGCCTGGCGTGACAGCTTGCCAGCAGCCGTCCATAGTGGTAAACAACAGTGTGGCCACCATCATCAGTAGCCCTACATTTACGTACGATGCTTCCGTTACATCCTGGCTGATCAATGGATTTGTTCAATTGACCAGTACGGCAAACACTTCGGCGCTCAACTTCACAATATCATCCTCCTGTACATGCGCGCCACCATCAAACGCCATGACAACCTGTACACAGCAGGTAAACATTCCGTTGCCGTGTTGTAAATCCATTGTAGTGAATGATACAACACTTTGCCACGATTTGGCCAAAGCCGATATACCGGTTAACGTGGGGGCCTGGCCACCGCTCAACAACATTACCCAGGTTTCATGGTACGTTATTCCGCAACCCGCCGGTGGTTGTCCACCCATTCCCTGGGGGAGTTTACCTTACCAGGACAACCTGACCAACGTGATGGAACCTCTGCATTTGTACCCTTCTTCGCTGAAAGATCAGGTGTATTGTGTGTATGCGGTGATTTACCTCAACGATGGGCCTTGCCACGTTTTGACATCAAATACCGCCACCATCAATTTGTGCGATCCAACAACCTGCAGTTTGGATGATCAGGAACATTGTTATTTAGGATCTCCTGTACAGCTTGACCCCATCAATCTGACGCTGAACGCATCCGCTGCGGCTTGTCCCCGGGAAATTTATTGGTATGATAACCATGATAATCTCGTGCAAACAGGGGGCTTCACGTATACTCCGACGACACTGTTGAGTATGATTGATCCGACCCAATGTTTTGAAGATTTTTTTTACAAAGTAGAGGTAGTTGATTCGTGCGGTACCCATACCTGTACATCGCGTATTCGGTTGTACAGCGGTACGGCTTCGGTAGGGACCTTAATCATGGATCCCGATGAACCACCTTTCCTGTGCTATAACGGCGATGCAACCCTGACTTTTGATCCAAAATGCGCCGGCGATCCGCCGAACTGGAAATGGCTTGAGCAAGATTGCAACGGCGGATCAGTTACGCCCATTACCGATGCCGGAACCATGAATACCCTGTTCAATACCGGCCAGCTGACCACCTCGCAATATTACTACGTGGAGGCGATAAATGGGCCTTGTCCGGCCAAAACGGAGCAATTGTTCGTTCCCGTCAAAGCTCCGCTTTCGTACAGCAGTTTTTTAGGCAGTTCAGATGATTGTGTAGAGTCGTTCGTTACGCTTGATCTTATGATTGAGCCATGTGTGATTGACGGTTGCATCCCGTCCATACCCTGCAGTTGCACGTACACTGTGGAGTGGTTCAAGGACGGATTCCCAATCGGAACCACACCCAACACACTATCCGGTATGGTTTCGTTTACGTACAACACCATGCCGTTGGCAGGCAATTATTATGCGGTTATTTCATCCGATTGTTGTGCCGGGGAAACGGTGACCACCACTCCTGTGCTCTTTGAACCAAGTTGCGATCCTTGCATCATGGGACCCTGTTTCATTTGCAACAACGAAAAGGTGACATTGATGGCACAAATGAAATTGCCGCCGGATGATCCGTGTCCTACGGCTTCGATTTGTACTTTCACATGGTATCAGGTGGACACGTCAACAAACATTTGGACACAAGTTGGAACCGGTGATATGTTCATGACGATGGTGGGCGGGCATTACCTCCTGCAATCAAATTGCAATGGTTGCATCAAAACGGTTCCTTATGACCTTCCGGAATGCACCAGTGGCCCGTGTGTACGGGTCCATGTAGAGGATTTGCATGTAAACAACAGTCCTGTGCGCCTTTTCCCCAACCCTACCAGCGGCGACGTTACGGTGGAATGGATCGGATCTGAAATACCCAAAGAAAGGCGTTTGTCACTTGTTGATATGACCGGACGGGTATTGACAACCATCGAAGTGCCCAATCTGGAAACATTGCATGTCATGCATTTTGACGATTTGCCGTCAGGCATGTATTTTCTAAAAGTGACAGCTGACGGAAAGGAATACACAGCTGCTAAATTGTATAAAGAGTAAGGCACTGCAAATAAGTACCCCAAAAAGCCCTATCTTTGTGGCTTACAATTAACCTTAAACGCCCGGGTCCAAAAACCCGGGCGCTTTCCGTTTCCAGACACATGACCATAGAGCAACTGAAAGAGCTCAAGGACAAACTGGCGGTTCTCAGGAGGTATCTTTGACGTGGACAACCGAGTCCGTGAAATCGAAGATCTGACCAGCCAAACCCTTGACCCCAATTTTTGGAACGATTCCAAACGCGCCGAAGGCATCCAGCGCAAAATCGGCATCAATAAAAAATGGGTGGATGAATACCACACCATTGCACGTGAAATCGACGACCTCGAGGGGATTTTTGAATTCCAGAAGGAAGGCATGGCCTCCGAGGAAGAAGTCGACGTTCAATACGCCAAAGCAGCCGGGATCCTAACCGATGCCGAATTCCGCAGCACCCTGAACCAGAAGGAAGACGAAATGTCGGCCGTACTCAACATCAACGCCGGCGCCGGCGGCACGGAGGCCTGCGACTGGTCGGCCATGCTGCTGCGCATGTACAGGATGTGGGCAGACAAAGCCGGCTACAAAGTGATCGATATCTTCGAGCAGGAAGGTGAAACAGCCGGTATCAAATCGGCCACCATCGAAATCCGCGGCGACTTTTCTTACGGCTGGCTCAAAGGCGAAAACGGCGTGCACCGCCTGGTGCGCATCAGCCCGTTCAACTCCCAGGGCAAACGTCAGACAACGTTCGCCTCTGTTTTTGTTTATCCCCTTGTGGAAGACAACGACATTGAAATCGTGATTCGTCCCGACGACATCGAGATGGACGTATTCCGCGCTTCAGGCGCCGGTGGTCAGCACGTAAACCGTACCGAATCGGCCGTACGCCTCCGCCACTTACCCTCGGGCGTGGTGGTTGAATGCCAGGCCGAACGCAGCCAGCACCAGAACCGCGACCGCGCCATGAACATGCTTCGCAGCCGCCTCTACGCACTCGAACTGCGCCGCCGCCAGGAGGAAAAGGACAAAGTGGAAGCAACCAAAAGCAAAAACGAATGGGGCAGCCAAATCCGCTCCTACGTGCTCGACGACCGCTGGGTGAAAGACCTGCGCTCCGGCCACAAAACCCACAACCCCGACGCCGTACTCAACGGCGACCTCGATCCATTCCTCAAAGCCTACCTGATGTGGCAAAGCAATCCGGTACCCGTCGAAGACGACGAATAGTTTAAAGTTTAAAGTTTAAAGTTTAAAGACGAAGTGGTTTGAAAGCACTGCTTTCAAACCACTTTTTATGTATCTATACAATTGATTATAAACACTTTAAACTTTAAACTTTAAACTTTAAACTTTAAACTTTAAACTTTAAACTTTAAACTTTAAACTTTAAACTTTAAACTTTAAACTTTAATCTTTAAACTTTAATCTCTTCAACCTTCCTGCTTGTCCTGCTTTTTTCGGCCATAAAGCCCATGACGTGGCTTTCGATGGAGGCATCGATGGTGGAGGTGAGTAATGCGGCGTTTTGTTGGGAGACGGCCTGTACCCAGTCGCGGGCAAGTCGCCAGTCGCCGCCGCCATGACCGGCGTTTTTGTACCCTTCCACATCTTCAATGTTGGTGCTGTCGTACACGGTTGTTTTTCCGGTGCGGAAATCGTGGAGGGTGAAGGTTTCCATGTCGCCAACGATGTCGCCCATACTGCCCATCACACGGGTACGGCGGCCGTGGTAGGCGGTAAACGCCTCCATGGAGAAACTGGCGGTTACGCCGCCTTCAAACGACATGGCGCTTACGTAATGGTCTTCCTGGTTGTTGTCCATACGGTACACACAGCGCCCGTAGTTGGTGGTGCGCAGGTATTCAAGAATGGCTTCGCCGTGTTTTGCTTTGTCCTCGGGCAGGTCGAAAACGCCCGTATAGGTGCGGTTTCGGTAGTAAATTTTCATGGCTGAGTACGGACAGGTTCCTTCTACGGCACAGCCGTCCATACATCGTGCAGTGCTGCCCGCTGGTGCATTTTTTTCTTTAAACCACGACAATCCGCCCATGGCGACGATGTCTTTGCAAGGTTTGCCTACCATCCAGCGCAGGATGTCGAGGTCGTGGCAACTTTTGGCCAGGATGATGGGTGTGGTGGCCTTGCTGTCGTGCCAGTTGCCGCGCACGTACGAGTGCGCCATGTGTTCGTGCTGGATGGGTTCGAAATGCTGCAAACTCATCAGTTCGCCGATGGCGCCGTTGTGGATGAGTTCGCGCAGTTTGATGAAATAAGGCGCGTAACGCAAAACGTGACAAACGGCAACGATGCGGCCCGTTTTTTTGGCGAGGGCCAGGATGTCACGGCATTCTTTTTCCGTGGGCGCGATCGGTTTTTCCAGAAGCACATCGTAGCCGGCTTTGAGGGCGGCCATACAAGGTCCGTAGTGCAGGTTGTCGGGCGTGGTGATGATCACCGCGTCGGCCATTTTGGGTTTTTCAAACAACCTTTCCCAGGTATCGAAACGGTTTTCTGGTTTGATGTTGTGTTTTTGCGCGTAGCGTTCGTTGCGGATGGCGATGGGTTCGGCCACGCCCACAATGTCGAGCTCATCGGGGAACGCCAGGGAATAGCCGCCGTACACGTTGCCACGGTTGCCGGCGCCCAGCGTAATGGCCGTAACTGCCTTGTTGGGTTTATGGTGCAATGGATTGTTTTCGAACCACGACAGCGGCGTGCGGCTGTCGAGACCGTCGGGAAAAGCGCCGAGCAAAGCGGCTCCGCCGAGGGTTTTAATTAAGTTGCGACGGGAGATGGGCATGGAAAATGAAGTTCAAAGTTTGAAGTTTAAAGTTTAAAGGAGTTCGGAGCAGGTGGGTAAAGTTAATTCAATCCACCAATTTCAAACTGCGAACGACGCACTGCTTTAAACTTTAAACTTCAAACTTTAAACTTCAAACTCTCCCCGTTCAGCCACCCTTTTTTCCCGCTCAGCACCTTTCATTTGGCACAACCCCACCCCATCACGCACCTTTGTTCCAGATCAAAACACGCTTCTTTAATCAAGCTTCATTCATTAAACAGTTATGAAACAGACCATCTTGTTCTCCCTCATTGTCCTGCTCGGATTGAGCGCCTGCAGCAACAGTTCCGACGACAACAGCAACAACCCGTCCATCCCGAACAGCGACCTTTCCGGCAACTGGAAAGTGACGTATTTCTGGGACAAGGACAAGGACGAAACGTCCGACTTCAACGGCTACACCTTTGAGTTCAAATCCGACGGCACCTTCGTGGCCCACCTGCCAGGAGGCAGCACACAAACCGGCACCTGGGGCGAACGTCCCGACGACGGGGTTACCAAACTCGACATCGTCATTCCCGGCGCCAAACCTCTCGACGACCTCAACGAAGACTGGGTCATCCTCGAAAAAACGGATACCTCACTCAAACTGCGCGACGACAACACGACACAACTGGAAGAAATCCATTTCAGCAGGCAGTAGATTAGAAGGCAACAAAACCTGTACGGCTACTTCGAACTTCGAACTTCGGACTTTTTTAAGACAGTAATCAGCGTACTGTGCATACAATACCAAAGCAGCTGCCCGAAATGTCGGACAGCTGCTTCTTTGATTGACGAGATACGAAATTTGAAATTTGATTTTTGAATTCAAGGGGCCCTCACTCCGCCTTTTTGTCTGAATCAGGATTCTCAGGATTATAGGATTTACAGGATTTTGGTCTGTGATGAAGTGATGGTTTCCACTTTATAGGGATCAAAATCATGTAAATCCTATAATCCTGAGAATCCTGATTCAGACAAAAAGGCAGAGTGAGGGCCCTTCAAATTCTAATTTCAAATTTCAAATTTCGTATCTCGTCAATCAATTTCCCCCTACCATAATCCTTCCCCCCGCCAGCACCTTACCAAACTGGTCTTCTACCCGATAGAAATACATGCCCGTTTCCAGACCCGCACGACGGAAAGTAAACGTCGACTGGTTGTGTTGCTCCTGGCGTACCAGTAGACCGGCTGTGTTGTACACGCTGATGCGCGGTTGTACACTTCCTTCGAGTCCTTCAAGTACAAACTGTGCCTGATCAACAAACGGATTGGGGAACACCTGCAAGCCGACACCGGGCGCGGCATTGGGTGCGTCGGTGGAAACACTCACCAGATCATCGGCGATGGTGTGCATACTCGTGTTGGTGATTACCGGGGCGTTGAAGTCAAAATAGATGCCTGCACTGTTCAGGATTTGAGTACCTGCCACAAGGTCGGGCTGCTGACGTATGCGGACCTGCACGTAGCCCTGGGAAGCGTCCAGGTTGGTGTTGCTGTCGGGCAACAGGATGTTTTCAAAGGTAAAGTTTAAAACACCGTTTCCTGTAAGTTCCCAGGTGTACGGGTGACTGGAAGCGCCCGGACGGATGCTGGTGATGTCCAGCGTGGTTTGATCGATGGTGTCGCGCAACACCACGAGGAATGCCGTGTCGTTGCCGGTGTTTTGGAACCGGATCATGTAGTCGAGCTCCTGTCCGCGTTCGATGAAGTTGGCATCCTGCCAACCCAGGGGAAATCCGCGTTTGTCGTTGGGGTCGTAGGCGATTCGAACGATGTCGCAATGGGTGGCGACAAACACGTCGGCTTCATCCTGTGCAAGTTGAAGCAACAAACCGGGGGTATTTGCCGGACCGTCGCAATATTCAACACCGACGACAGGATGGCTGTTGCCCGGATGAAAAGGCGTCTGATCCACGCTCATGTAATAGGTGTTTCCGGCTGTGTTCGGGATGGTGAATACTGAATCCTGACCAGCATCAAGCTGAATCAAACCTTCCATGTAAATGATTTGGTCCTCGATGATTACAAAATCAACAGCCTCCGACATGTCACCCAGTCCCTCATTGGTTACGGTAAACGTTATTTCGTTACCGGCACAATCGCCGTTTACCACCAGGTGTGAACCGTCCCAAAGCGGGTCGGGCGGGGTACATGACGTGTCGGGGTAAATGTGTGCTTCCATACAAACGGTTTCACCCAGGGTCGCAGCACAATCCACGAAAAACTCGATCGTCACTACGGAACACATACCTGGGCCAACATCCCCCAGATCGAACCTGTAGGTATCGCCGTTTTGAGCGGTGAGGGGAACGTTGGAGGAGACGTAGCTCAGCATCGGATCAACGGCCAGTTCGAGGTAGGCGTCCTCAGCGGGTTGGTTGCCGTTGTTGCAGTAGGAGACGTTTGCCACCGTTTCAAGGCATGGCCGAAATATCTGTGCGGCAAGGTCGATGTCGAGGTACGGGCAATCGACGAGGGATCTGACACCTGTCGGCGGCGCTTGTACGGTTTGGTACGAACTGTTGATGGTAATCGGTGTAAGGTTACAAGCTTGCCAGATGTTGCCGGCGCCGAAACGCGGACTTACGGAAAGGGTAAACGAGCCTTGTCCGATGGCTGTGGTCCAGGTACCGTCGGATTGGGTGGTGGTGTACAGGGTTTCACCACCGCTTTTTTGTATACGAACTGTAAATTGACCCAGTGTGGGTTCGCCGGTTTGCAACGTGCAGTTGTCGTTGGCATCGTGGAACACCAATCCGTTGATTACATTGGAATAGAGCTCCCCTGCTGCATTTGTTTTGAGAAGAAAGGCATGAAAACCCGTGCCTGGAATGTTTTGCATAAACAGGTAGCCAGCCGTAGCATAGCCGCCGTCGAAAGACCGGACAATGTTGTACGGCACACCGTTTTCAATCGGGTAAGTTTTTGTCCAAACCAACTGACCATCAGCGTCGATTTTTTGTATAAAATTCATGATGGGCCCAAACACCGGAAAACCACTTTCCAAAATACCGGTAACCATATACCCGTCTGAACCGTCGGTGCAAATAGCCGTAGCAGTACTGGTATTGTAATCGGGGACATTGGCAACGATCTCGTGAAAATCAGTCTCCTCACCGTTTTTATCAATGGACAACAAGTGGTAACTGACGTCCTCCATTTCAACCAATACGGCAATTTGGTTGCTGTCGATTGCAGCGATGCCTGCACATACAATGTTTTCAGGTTTGGAGTACCATTTTTGCCACAAAAAGTTGCCATCAGGGTCGGCTTTCAAAACAGTCACCCTGCCAACGCTGTTGGTATCAATTTCGAAGTCTCCGCCTGCAAGCAACAAGTCACCCGTTTCCAATACGAGCATTTTTTTGCTGATGTCGGACAAAAGGGGCTTGCCCATAAATTTGTCCCAAACCACCGTACCACCTGCATCAAGTCGTACCAGGCGGAAATCAAATTCATTGGCGGAGGACGTGTCGCTTCCGAAAACGTACACGCCGCCGTCGTTGGTGGCTACGATGTCGGTGAAATCGCCAAATTCGGATAGGGGAAGGTCTGTTTGCCACAGTATTTGCCCGGCGCCGTTCATCTTTACCACACTTGAATACGAGGCATCAGGCACCAAAACGGTTTGACTGACCCAAACGATGGACCCATCAGTTGCTGTACACACAGCAAAAGCAAGTCTTCCACTGACATCAATGTGTTTTTCCCAAATCCTGGCGCCGTTGGGATCAACGTAGGCCACCCATGCATTTTGAGGAATATCGGCAGCCAACATGGAATCGGTGCGAATACCACCAACCACGACATAACCGCCGTCGGGCGTTTGCGTCAGATCAACGCCAAAAGAACCTTGTGTTAAGGTGTTTAAAAATCCCTGCGCAACAACATTTTGAGAAAGCAGCGCCAGGAAAAGGACATTAAAAAAGAATCGAATATTCATGAGATCTGAAGTTTTGGGAAGCTTTTGAGGATGATTTTACCATTGGTATCCTATGTTTCCTCTTAGTTGTATTTCCACTACAAAAGTTCAGTAATTGCCTTTATCAACCAAAGACAATATTTGACGTTTTTCAGATTATCTTTTTTAAAAATTTTACTTAAAATATTGATTTTAAATATTTTGTGAAATTTTTTAATCTAAAAAATCACATAAACACCCTTTAATTCTTTTCACATTATTTTTTGCACCTGTTGACAGCAAGCCTGCTACTGCTCGATCATTTTGTCCCATTAACCCTGTAGAAGTGATGTTATACCATTAGATAAATTCGGAAAAGCCTCTTAAAAGCAAAAAAATCACCCCAAAAAGTTTGGGGTGATTCGTGCTTTTTAAAAATTGATGATGGATGGTTACAAGCACCAACTGTTGCTTAAAATCAAATATCGTCATTCATGTAATCGGAAATCAATTCCCTCCCACTACAATCCTTCCTCCAGCCAGCACCTTACCAAACTGGTCATCAATCCGGTAGAAATACAATCCCGTTTCCAGACCCGAACGACGGAAGGTAAACGTCGACTGGTTGTGTTGCTCCTGACGTACAAGTTGACCGGCTGTGTTGAACACGCTGATGCGCGGTTGTACACTTCCTTCAAGTCCTTCAAGTACAAATTGTGCCTGATCAACAAATGGATTGGGAAACACCCGCAGGTCCACTCCTTCGGCACGGGACTCGTTGGTGGAAACACTCACCAGGTCGTCGGCAATGGTGTGCAGACTGGTGTTGGTGATTACCGGAGCATTAAAATCGAAATAGATGCCTGCGCTGTTCAGGATTTGGGTCCCGGCAGCAAGGTTGGGTTGCTGGCGAATTCGGAATTGCACGTAGCCTTGTGAAGCCGTCAGGTTGGTGTTGCTGTCGGGCAACAGGATGTTTTCAAAGGTGAATTTCAAAACACCGTTTCCTGTGAGTTCCCAGGTGTACGGGTGACTGGAGGCGCCCGGACGGATGCTGGTGATGTCCAGCGTAGTTTGATCGATGGTGTCGCGCAACACCACGAGGAATGCCGTGTCGTTGCCGGTGTTTTGGAACCGGATCATGTAGTCGAGTTCCTGTCCGCGTTCGATGTAATTGGCATTCTGCCAACCCAGCGGGAAACCTTGTTTGTCGTTGGGGTCGTAGGCCGTGCGCACGACGTCGCACAGGGTGGCGATGAAAAAGTCGCCCTCATTTTGCGCAAGTTGCAGCAGCAAACCGGGTGGATTTGCGGGGCCGTCGCAATAATCAACACCGGCAGCCGGATGGCTGTTACCAGGATGCAGGGGTGTCTGCTCAACACTCATGTAGTAGGTGTTTCCGCCCGTGTTCGGGATGGTGAATACCGAATCCTTACCGGCGTCGAGCTGAACCTTGCCCTGCATGTAGATGATTTGGTCTTCGATGATCACAAAATCGGTAAGCTGTGTCATGTTCCCCGTTCCGTTGTTTCTAACGATGAATTCGACTTCGCTACCATTACAAATGCCCTGCACCTCGAGGTGGGAACCATCCCACAGCGGGTCGGGAGGCGCACAAAAGGTATCGGGGTAAATGTGCGCTTCGGCGCAGAGTGTTTGACCAAGCTGCGCGTCACAACTCAGGTTAAACGTTGCTTTAAAATTTTGATAAGCACCGGGCGCCAGGTCGCCAAGATCAAACCGGTAAGTGGAGTCGTTGACGGGTGTAGCCGGCAGTTCCGACGATACGTAAACAAACAGCGGATCGACGGTAAGTTCGAGGTAGGCCTCTTCAGCAACCTGGTTGCCGTTGTTAAAGCAGGTAAGGGTAAAATCAACATCCAAACACGGACGGAAAAGGCTGTTTCCCAAATCAACATCGAGGTAAGGACAATCTGCCAGCGACCTGACGCCAATACCGGGCACATCCACGGTTTGGTTTGAGCCCGACACCACAACAGGTGCCGGATCGCATGCCAACCAGAGGTCGGCAACGCCGTAACGTGGAAAAACAACCAGGGAAAAGGCGCCCGTATCCACGTTGATTGTCCAGCTGCCGTCGGCCAGCGTGGTGGTAAAATACGTTTGTCCGGTATTGCTGGTCAGGCGTACGATGAAGTCGCCCAGTGGTTGTTCCGCAGGATCTTGCAGGCAGTTGTTGTTGTCATCCAAAAAAACGTTGCCCTGGAGGGTGTTGGTGTACAGTTCGCCGTTCCCTCCCATTTTCAGCAGGCAGGCGCGGGTAACTTGCGCGGTTTCATCAAATTTCCAGCCTGTAACGGCGTACCCGCCATCTGAAGTAGGTACAATGTGTCGGGGACTTACGCCAATGTCGTATATTTTTAAAAACTGGGTTTCCCCCTGTGCATTGATGTTGTGCAAAAACAAGTAAGGATGGTTATGCATTGCCCCTGTAATGGTATACGTGCCATCGTTTTGATAACAAATGCCTTCGAGCGAATAATAAGCGATGCCAGGGACGTTGGGGGTCAGATCGACAAACCCCGTCTCATCACCGTCGGCATCAACGGTAAGCAACTGGTACCCGGGTTGGGTAACGTTGTCGGCGAACGTCGTCAGCATCCCCACCTGGCCGGCATCTCCCACGGCGATGCCAACACATATCAGCCAGTCGGCCTTGTCGTACCATTGTTGCCAAAGCGCGCCACCACTGGCATCGGTTTTTATCAAAGTCAGGTCGCCGATTGGGCTGCTGACAGCAACATTGTCGCCCGAAAGCATCAGATCGCCGGAAGGCAACACAACGATGTCGCGCGAACGTTCGTTGTTGCCGGGGTCGCCCAGGTACGTTTCCCAGACCACATCCCCAGCGGTATTTAGTTTTACCAACCGGAACTGCAGGTCGGAGCCCGTTGGTGTGCCTGAACCGAAGAGCAACACCCCACCGTCGGAGGTTGCTGCGATGTCGGTAAACTGGTGGTCCTGGTTGGTGATTTGCATGGCAAACTCCGTTTCCCACAAAACCGTACCGTCGGCTTGTAACCCAACAGCTTTGGAAAAGGTATTGCCGCCCGATTGGTAAGTTTCGCTCACCCAAACCAGGGTGTTGTTTGTGGTAAGACAAACTGCATTTGCTGATGCATTACCCAAAGAATCGACCCAGATCAAATCACCATCGGCATCGGTTCGTGCGATGAACGCCGATCTCTGATACGTTACCGTATCGGCAAAGATTACTCCGGCCATGACGTACCCACCGTCCGGCGTTTGTATCACATCCAAACCCATGGTTTTGGAAACGTAAGATTTAAAAAAGGGCTGCGCCGTCGCCAGGCTGTGGCCAAACAGCAGCAGGAAAAAAAACAGGATGTTCGATCGCATATTCATGGTTCTTATATTTTCGTGAAGCTTTTGCGGACAGTTTCGCCTTTCCGGAGCATGCATCCGTTGGTGCGTTTTACCGTTACAAAAGTTCAGCTAATTCATGGGGACAACAAAGACAAAAATTGCTATTTTTCAGACTTCATTTTTATAATATTTTTTATAAAAATCTGATTTTAAACATTTTACAAAAATTTAACTTGCAAAAAATCAGAAAATGACACTACAACCCTTGCAAGAAATTCTGAAACGTTTGTCGCCGGACGCCCTCCGGCTACTCGACAAGTTCGTGCAATCTCCTTATTTTGTTACCCACGACGGCGTTTTACGCCTTTATACTTACCTGCGCAAACATAACAACAACCCTGACCTGCTCGACCTGGACGCCGTGTACAGACACCTTTTCCCGGAAGGTAAAGAAGATCCCAAACGGGTGTACCACCTGAGCCATTACCTCCGCGAAGCCGTGGAACAATTCCTCGCTTTGGAGGAAATCCGTGGCGACAAACACAGGTTACACAGCGCTACTTCGGCCGCCTTTCGCAAAATGAAGCTGAACGACGAGGCCGCAGGTATGCTGCGCTACACGCGCAAACAACTAAACAACGACGAAAAACGCGGTGCAAATTATTACCACAACGACCACCGTTTGCACCTCGAAATTCATCTTCTTGCGCTTCAGGAAGGTAAATCGCAGACCATGGACCTGCAGGCGCTTTCCGACAGCCAGGATGTGGCCTTTCTGGTCGACAAACTGCGCACCGGTTGCATCATGCTCAGCCAGCGCAATGTGACCGAAACGACCTATGCCTCCGGCTTGCTCGGTTTGGTGATCGATTTTTTAAAAAACCATGCATTCCTCGACCTGCCCATCGTAGCCGCTTATTACCACGGCTACCATGCTCAAAAAGGCGGCGACGGCAGTGAAACGCATTTCCAGTCTTTAAAAAATGTAATCAACGAAAACGGCCGCTCTTTTGCAGCCAACGAAGTTCAGGATCTCACCCTGATGGCCCTCAACTATGCCATCGGACGCCTAAACCGCGGCGAAAACCACTATTTCAGGGAAGTATTCGAACTTTACCAATCCGGCCTCAAACACGGCGCACTCCTGGAAAACGGACAACTCTCGCGCTGGACCTACAACAACATCACCGCCACCGCCCTGCGCCTGCAGGAATACACCTGGCTCGAACAATTCCTCATCGGTTACCAGCCCCTGCTGCCGGAAAACCACCGCGACGCCGCCTTTCATTTCAACATGGCCCGGTATTGTTACGACCTCGGCAAACGCCGCGAAGCACTCGGCCACCTGTTGCACCGCGAATACGACAACGTGTTGCAAAACCTGCAATCGCGTGTTCTGATGTGCAAAATTTACTACGAACTCGGTGAGTGGGACGCACTCGACAATCAGATCGATTCCCTGCAAATTTACCTGCGCCGACAAAAAGGCATCGGTTACCACCGCGCCATCTACGGAAACATAGCACGCATGCTGCGCAAACTGGTAAACACCAACGACCGCGAACGCCTTCGCGCCGAAATTGAAGCCATCCCGGAATTGCCGGAACGCGAATGGCTGCTGAAACAAGTTTAAAGTTTGAAGTTTAAAGTTTAAAGGGGGCTTCGGGCTATTTTATAGTTCAAAGTGTAGACTTTGGATACTTAAACTTTTAGCTCCAAACTATCCCGGAGCCCACTTTAAACTTTAAACTAACCCGAAGCCCACTTTAAACTTTAAACTTCAAACTTTAAACTTCCCTATCTTTGCGGCGTTTTAGAAAAAACAAACACCAGCTATGCTTCAAATTGGCGACAAAGCCCCAGACTTCACCTTGCGCGCAAGCGACAAATCCCAGGTAAAACTTTCCGATTTTCGTGGAAAAAACGTGGTCATCCTTTTTTACCCGGCAGCTTTTACCGGCGTTTGCACCAAAGAACTGTGCATGATGCGCGACGGTTTGTCCGAATACGAAAAACTCGATGCCCAAATCCTGGCCATTTCGGTAGACAGCCTTTTCACCCTCGCCAAATGGAAAGAAGATATGGGATTCAATTTTCCGATGTTGTCCGATTTCAACAAAACGGTGAGCAAAAAATACGATACCTTGTACAAGGAGTTTGTATTTGAAATGAAAGGCGTTTCCAAACGTTCCGCTTTTGTGGTAGACCAGGATGGAACCATTCGTTACGCCGAGGTGTTGGACAATGCCGGCGAAATGCCGAACTTTGATGCCGTAAAAACCACACTCCAGTCACTCTCCAGAGCAACCTCACATTGAATAGTCCTAAAACCATGCATTCCCCTTTTACACCCGAACCGTTTGTAAAACATCCTGCCGGCAGTTGGAAACTGGCAGGCAAACCGGCGTGGGAAGAAGAAGAGGATGTTATGGTGGAGGAAGATATCGGCGACAACTCACCTTCGCACATCGTGGTTTACAACGACGACCACAATTCGTTCGAATGGGTGATCCAATGCTTTATGGAAGTCCTGAAACACTCCCACGAGCAATCCGAGCAGTTGTCGCTCATCATCCACTTCAAAGGCCGGGCAACCGTAAAAACCGGCACCAAGTCCGAACTTTTGCCGCTTTGTGAAGCCTTGCTCGATCGCGGACTGTCTGCTGAAATCGAAGAAGGCACCTGAGTTTTTCCAAAAAATCCTACATTGGCTGACATTTTTAACCAAACCTTGTCAGACAAATGGAAATTCTCGACCAACCCTCAGCCCAATCCGGCCAGACAGTAGCCAGCGACGGCAACCGCATCGTGGCTTACCTCATCGATTCCGTCATCGTATTTGTGCTTGCCCTAGTGCCCATCGTCGGATGGATCGCAGGTCTGGCGTATGCTGTCACCCGCGACGGATTGCCTTTCCTCGACGGCCAAAGTGTCGGAAAAAAAGTCATGAAACTCCGCGCAGTTACGGAAGACGGTCAGCCCCTTACCAACAACTGGAGCCCCGTAATCGTCCGCAACATCGTACTTTTCATTCCCTTCTTTGCAATCATCGAACTCGTCGTGATGCTCAACAACCCGCAAAAACTCCGCCTCGGCGACCAGTGGGCCAAAACGAAAGTAATCTCCGTAGAATAAGAAATAAGTTGCAAGTAGCAAGTCCGGCTTTCAACTTGGCACTCGCAACTTGCTACTTGCAACTTGCTACTTGCAACTTTTTTATGCCTGTTTACTGGTTAAGCGACAAAGAAATGGTTTTCCCGCACCCCAGTTTGGCCGAGCCGGGTGGGTTGCTTGCCATTGGCGGTGACCTGAGTCCGCAAAGGCTGTTGCTGGCGTA
>JADLBE010000261.1 GCA_020847915.1 Saprospiraceae bacterium
CAGGCAGCAGGCAGCAGGCAGCAGGCAGCAGGCAGCAGGCAGCAGGCAGCAGGCAGCAGGCAGCAGGCAGCAGGCAAAAAAAATACCCAATCGTTTGAAAACAAATGATTGGGTGTTTTTTTTGCTGCCTGCTGCCTGCTGCCTGCTAACCGTTGACTGCAAATAAAATGTTACGGTAAGACTTCGGACTTCGGACTTCGGACTTCGGACTTTATATTTGCCACTGTCATGGAGCAAACCTTGAAACAATTCAAATCGGTTATCGACCGTTGCCGAAGCCTTTTTCTGGCCAAAACGGCAGATTACGGAACAGCATGGCGCATTCTGCGACCCAGCAGCCTTACCGATCAGCTTTTTATCAAAGCTTCCCGGATAAGAAGTATTGAGGAGAAAGGTTTGCAAAAGGTGGGCGACAGCATCGAGTCGGAGTTTGTCGGACTCGTTAACTACAGCATTCTCGCTCTTATTCAACTTGAATTGCCGGATAACACCTCACTGCAGCTTGAGCCTGCGCAGGTAGCTGTGTTGTACGACGCACATGTTTTTGAAAACATACGTTTGCTTCAAGCCAAAAACCACGATTACGACGAAGCGTGGAGGCTTATGCGGGTGAGCAGCATGACCGACCTGATTTTACAAAAAATCCTGCGCATCAAGCAGATAGAAGACAATGCGGGTAAAACGCAGGTGTCGGAAGGCCTGGAGGCCAATTACCGCGACATCCTGAACTACGCCGTTTTTGCCCTTATACTTTTGGAAGAATAAAAAGCTACCTGAATACGATGACTTCTTTACCCAACCTGATTATCATGTTCGCCGTTTGCGGCGCTCTTTTTACCTGGCTGACCTACCGCGCCGGCAGAACAAACAACCTGTTGTGGACTTTTTTGCAGCATTTTACAGGCGTTTGGTTTGTTTTTTCCGGACTTGTTAAAGCTGTGGACCCCATCGGTACGGCTTACAAAATGGAGGACTATTTCGTCGCCTTTCAGGATACGTTTGCCGGTTTGAACAATGCCTTCAGTGGATTGGCGCCGTTGTTCCCGTGGATGGCCAAATCGAGCGCAGGCTTCTCGATCACCATGATCGTTTTGGAAATCGTATTGGGCATCATGCTCATCACAGGCTTTGCACGCAAACTCACGGCATGGCTTTTTTTCCTCATCGTATTTTTCTTTACCGTACTCACAGGATTCACTTACCTCACCGGATTTGTGCCAACGGAAGCCAACTTTTTTGATTTTGCCAAATGGGGGCCTTACATCAAAACCCAAATGCGCGTAACCGACTGCGGCTGTTTCGGCGACTTCATCAAGCTCGATCCCAGGGTATCGTTTTACAAGGACGTTTTCCTGATGCTCCCGGCGCTGATGTTCCTGTTCCGCTCATCCTGGATGCACCAGATTTTTACAAAAAACATCCGCCAGATTGCGGTTGGTGTAAGCACCCTGGCTACCCTTCTGTTTTGTTTCCAAAACACCTACTGGAACCTGCCTGTGGTTGATTTCCGTCCGTTTGCCATCGGCAACAACATCCGCGAGCGCAAAGCTCTGGAAGAAGAAGCCCGGGGCAACATCGAAATCATTGGCTGGGTATTTGAAAATCCGGCAACCGGCGAAGTGGTGAAGGAAATGGATCCGGATTACAAAACCGCTGCCGCCAAATATCCCAAAGAACAGGGATGGAAAGTAAAAGAACAGGTCAAAACCGAGCCGTTTGTGGAAAAGGACGGAAAACGGATTGTGATCACTGAAAGTAAAGTGAGCGATTTTGCCGTAGAAGATGCTGAAAACGGGGAAGTGACCGAAGACCTTCTCAACGAAAAAGGCTACAGCCTCATGATTGTGGCCTACAAGCTTTACGGTGCAATGGAAACATCAACTGTGAGTTACGTCGACTCGGTGTACACCAACGACACCCTGCGCATCAATGCCGACTCGGTGGTCATCACCCGCCGCGCTACGGGCACAGAAACCAAAACCAAAGAAGTAACCGTGTTTAACCCTGAAGACGGGTACGCAGATGTCTTTATAAACCAGGTGAACCCACTCGCCGAAGCCGCTACCAAAGCCGGTTGGAAAGTGTATGCCATCACCACTTACGGTGATGCTGAAGCCGGAGAAAGTTTCAAAAAAGTCACCAATGCTTCTTATCCGTTCTACCGTGCTGACGATAAGCTGCTAAAAACCATCATCCGTGCCAATCCGGGCGTGGTAATTCTCAAAGATGGACAAGTGCTGGACATGTACCACCACAGGCATTTGCCGACGTTCGAGGAAATAAAAAAGTAGCTGAAAGCTGAAAGTGGAAAGCTGTAAGTGGAAAGTGGAAAGCTGTAAGTGGAAAGCCGTTATCCAGGAATAACCTGGATAACGGCTTTCAGCTTTCCACTTTCAGCTTTCCACTTTCAGCTACAATTTATTCCGATCAATCATAACCAGAAGCTCATCGCGGTAGTTTTTACCAATGGGCAGCAGTTTGGGTTTGTCTTTTTCCATAACTTCCACCATGTTGCCTTCTATGGCGGTTATTTTATCCATACCTACGATATAGGACCGGTGGATACGTTTGAACCGGCCATTGGGAAGCCTGTCTTCGAGGCTTTTCATGGTTTGCAGTGTGATGACACGGCCGTTGAGCAGGCGGATGATGACGTAGTCTTTGAGGCCTTCGATGTAGATGATGTCTTCGAAGTTGACCTTGACCAATTTTTTATCCGCTTTGACGAAGAAAAATTCCAGGCTATCGGAACCCTGACTGGCGGATGGCGCGGGCGCTTGTTCGCGGGCTACCAGCCCTGCTTGTTCAACCGCTTTGTTGACGGCCTTCATAAACCTTTCCAGGCTGATGGGCTTGAGCAGGTAATCGAGCGCATTCAGGTCAAAACCTTGTATGGCATAATTGGGGTAAGCCGTGGTGAAGATGATCATCGGCGGCTTGGTAAGCGTTTTAACGAAATCTATGCCTGTGAGCTGGGGCATCTGGATGTCCAGGAACATCAAATCGATGTTGCCGTGGCTTTTCAGAGCATCGTTGGCTTCGAGGGCGTTGCTGCAACGTTTGACCAAATTAAGTTCAGGCATTTTTTCGATGTATGTTTCCAATACATCAAGAGCAAGGGGTTCGTCGTCAACGATCAGGACATTCAACATAGGGTGTTGCGGATTTCAGTCTTCAAAATTTGGCTTAATGGTGGTTGTAAGAGGCGGTTTGAAGGAGGTTGCAAACAATAAAGGTAAACATGGTTGAGCAGATTTGCCAAATCTTTCTCATATCATTTTCAGGTGCAGGGTAACGATGTACCGGTGTGGTTCGTCGGCTATGGTGAGTGTATGGCTTTCCGGATACAACAATTGAAGTCGGTGACGCACATTAACAAGTCCGATGCCTCCACTTCGTGGATGATCAAGTCGAGGCGTGCGTTCGGCTTTGCTGTTTTCGATGATGAACTCAAGGTCTTCGCCTGAAACATGGAGGTGAATGTGCACAAAACCACCGCCTTGTACATGGTGGTTGAGACCGTGTTTAAAACTGTTTTCCAAAAATGGCACAAAAAGCAGGGGCGCCACCATTTGGTCGCTGATGTGGCCTTCGGTGGTAAAAGTAATGTCCACGTCCTGGGGTTGGCGCAGGCGTTCCAGGTCGAGGTAATTGTAAATGTATTGGATTTCCTTGCTGAGCAAAACGCGTTTTTCATTGCATTCGTACAACATGTAACGCATGATTTCAGACAATTTCAATACGATTTCCGGCGCTTTGTCGCTTTTTTTAAGCGTCAGGGCGTACAGGTTGTTGAGCGTATTGAATAAAAAATGTGGATTGATCTGACTTTTCAGAAACCTCAGTTCCGACTGCATGGTTTGCGTTACCAGGACTTGTTTTTCGTTTTGGTAACGCCACCAGTCCATGATCAGCTTCAACACTGTGGAAAGCATCATCACGGATATACTTGCGACGTAGAAAAGGTGCTGTTGTTCAACGATGGTTCGCTGGTAAGAAGGCATATCGGCAAACCTCAGGTAAAATACCAGCACTTTGATGGGCGTAACGATGAGGCAAAGCAGCATGACCAATCCGAGGTAAACGAATCCTTTTTTGGCCAGGTAATTGGGGATGAGGTACAACAGGTTAACGTACACCAGCACCATGTAAAAAGGCAGGCTGATCAGCTCGTTGGTGACGGCAAAACTCAAACTGGGTTCGTTCTTTTTGCCTACAGCAATGTTGATGGTAACCAATACCAGCCAGAACAGGCTGTGGTAAACCAGGGGACGGTTGAGGAACCGGTACACACGATCGAGCAGGTTGCTGTATCTCACAGCGTAAAAGAATACTTTTTCAGGATAGTTGTTGCAACAATTCGATAAAAGTTCGAAAAGGAAGGACAAGTGTAGGAATGTTCCTGCCCAGTACAAGCCAGACTGCATGCTGTCTTAAAATCATACACACATTTGACACGCAGCCCTTACCTTTGCATCTGTATCGACAAAGAATCGATTTTCAATGGTTTATATTACCCGAATTGAGCGTTTCAACGCTGCCCACAAACTTTGGGTGGAAGCGTGGAATGAAGAACAGAATCAGGCTGTATTTGGCAAATGTTCCAACAAAAACTGGCACGGACACAATTACAACCTGCACGTTACGGTAAAAGGACGCCCGGACCCGGTTACGGGATTCATCATCGACGTAAAGGAGCTCAGCACCATCATCAAAGAGCAGGTGATTGATCACCTCGATCACAGCAACCTCAACCTGGACGTCGAGTTTATACCCAAAGGCATGCAACCAACAACGGAAAACCTTGTTATCCTTATTTGGCAACGCCTTGAAGATGCTTTGAAAAAACATCCCTGCAAGCTGCACGCCCTCAAACTTTGGGAAACCGAAACCATATACGCCGAATATTACGGAGAGGAATAACATGGCATACCACAAAAAAGAAGCATACGACGACGAACTTACAGAACGTCTGAAGCGCCAGTATGAAGACATCCTGAGTGGCGTTGGAGAAGATATTGCCCGCGAAGGAATCCTCAAAACTCCGGAGCGTGCCGCGAAAGCCATGCAATTCCTGACCCAGGGATACCACCAGGACGCTGCAACCATACTTCGATCAGCCATGTTTAAGGAAGATTATTCCGAAATGGTGCTGGTTAAGGACATCGAGGTGTATTCCATGTGTGAACACCACATGTTGCCTTTTTTTGGTAAGGCTCACATCGCCTACATTCCCAATGGATACATTGTTGGCCTAAGTAAAATCCCCCGAATTGTGGATGTGTATGCTCGCCGACTGCAAGTTCAGGAGCGTCTGACGATCGAAATCAGGGATGTCATTCAGGATACCCTTAAACCCCTGGGTGTTGCTGTTGTGATTGAAGCAAAACACATGTGTATGATGATGCGCGGTGTACAAAAACAAAACAGCATCACCACCACCTCTGCGTTTACAGGCGAATTCCGGAATGCTGAAACTCGCTCCGAATTTATGCAATTGATCGGCGCCAAGCTGCATTAAAGCTCAAACCTTCTCCTTCATTTATCTTTAGCGTTTGCGGATTTTACCATGTAAAATTTCGCCAAATCTTGTTTGCCCGTAATTCCTTTGCTATTTTTAAAACAAAGGCTAACAGGCCAGGCTGCGCCATGCGGAAAAAAAACTAAATTGCCGCGGCAACCTTTTCCCTGTCTTTTTAACCATTGTTTTATGCAATCATCCCTTATCCGCTTCATTGTAGCACTGCTGCTAATTCCAATTGCCGATTCAAGCGTTTTTTCCCAGGACTGCTCAAGTCTGGTGGTTGAAAACAAAAAGATTTCCGGCGTACAACTCGCGCGTTCAGCCTCCCTGAACATTGTTGTTCGTACCAGCTATACCTACGCGCTCGAATTTTTTTCCAATGAAAAAGGCGTTTTTGCACGCATGACTTCGGTTGGCGGTGTTGAATTCAATCAGGACGACCAGGTTGTGTTTACCGACATAACCGGTCGCGAACAGGCCTATAAATTTATTGGAATGGACGAGATGGGCGGCAGTTCGGTGCCAACGCATAAAAACAACCTCAAACTTGATCTTGAAGCTTTGGATTGGTTGTCGAACAACACCATGGCAGGCATCATGTTCGTAAATTTTGTAGATCGCCAGAAACACAAGTTTACCTTCAGTTCCAATGGTCAGAGTGAGTTGAAAGCCCTTGTTACCTGCTTTTCCAACTCCCTTGAAAAAGGTTCCGTGGTGGACACCCCCGGTGCTGCCGTGAACCGTACCCGGAGCAACAGCACCAGTTCCACCGAAATAAGCGGAAGCAACCCACCGGCAAATACCGGCACAACCGGCGGTAAAACAGCCACAACACCCTCCAAGGACGACAAGGAGGTAACGGCACTTCGGAATGATCTCGAAAAAACCAAAGAAACCCTGCGTGCAGAGATCAAAGCTGAAAAAGAAAAAAATGAAACCATCAAAAACCAGCTGAAACAGGAAGTCGCCGATGCCCGGGAGGCTGCCAATCAGAAAAAACTTGAATACGCCAACGAAGTTTTGGAAGCCCGCAAACAAAGTTTGGCCGAAATCGAAAAATCAAAGGCCGAAGCACAAGCCATCATCAACCAAAACCGCGGAAAGGCCGATTCGGCTGTTGCCAAGATTACCCTAAGTGTGGATGAAGCCCGCCGACAGGCCGCCGATGAAATCCAAAAAGCCCGAATCGCATCCTCTGAAGAGGTGCAAAAAGCCCGCGAGAATGCATCCAAAGAAGTGACGGCCATCAAGGTAAAAATTGATCAGGCCAAAATGCAGTATGCCGATGAGGTATCCAGCGCACGTACCAATGCCGAAGACGAACTCAAACGTATACGTGAAGAAAGTGCCAAAATCGTAAGTGACGCACGGGAAAAGGCTAAAAACGAACAGGAAAAAACCACAGAAGATGTCGTAAACACCAAAAAAACAGCTTCCGAACAAATATTAAAAGTAAAAGAAGAAAGCGCCGAGCAAATAGCTCAGATCCGTGAAAATGCCGTTTTGGAAAAACAAAAACTCGCCATGGACCTGGCGGAATCACGTCGCAAAGCAGCCGAAGAAAAAGCGCTGATACAACAAAACAACGCCGCCGAAATTGCAGAGATCAAGGAAACTGCAGCCAAACAAAAAGAACAAAGCGTTCTGGATGTTGCCGACGCCAAAAAACGTGCTGCCGATGAAATAGAACGCACCCGCATCGATGTAAAAAAATCGGAAGATCAGGCCGCCAACGAAAAAGCACAAATAGCTCAGGGTGTTGTGGAAAGTCGCCAAAAAGCGGCTCAAACCGTACAGCAAGTCCAGGAAGAATCAGCAAAAGCAATCGAAATCGCACAACAACAAGCCAAGGTTGAACGTGACACCATCGCAGCACAGGTTTTACAAGCGCGCAAGCGTGCCGATGAAGAAGTCAAACGCATCCAGGAAGAACTCGCCAAAGCGGTTGCCAGCGCCAAGGAACAAGAAAATCTGATCCGCCAGCGCAGTGCCGATGAAGTGTTGCGCGCCCGTGAACGCAGCGAACAGGAGGTAGCCAAAGCACAGGAAGAAGCCCGAAACAAAGTCCTGGATGCCAATTCCAAGGCCGATCAGGCACAACAATCTTATGCTTCTGAAGTGCAAACGGCCAAATCAACCGCCGATGATAAAATAAAAGAAATTCAGGCAGAAGCTGCAAAAAACATCGAGGACGCCAAACGCAAACAACAGGAAACATCAACTGCCACCAGCGCTGAAGTCGTGGCATCGCGTGAAAAAGCAGCCGCTGAAATTGCCGCCGCCCGCGAAAATGCTGCCCGTGAGGTTGCTGCCGCCCGCGAAGCCCAGGTTCGCGCCCAACAGGAGTCGAGCAATGCCGTAGCAGAAGCCAAACGACAAAGCGCACAAGCCATCGCACAAACCAAAAAAGCTGAAGCCGACAGCATACGTGTAGCCCAGGAAAATGGCGCCCGCGAACGCCAGCGCCTCGCCGGCGAACTGGCCAATGCCAACGAACGCGCCGCACAGGAAATTGGCGCCACCAACCAAAAAGCCGCCGAAGAAATCAAAAATGCACGCGAAAATGCTGCACGCATCAAACAGGAAAGCGCCGAAACCATTGCCAAAACCCGCGAAGAAGCTGCCCAACTGATCGCTACCACCCGCGAAAATGCAGCCAAAGAAGTGGCCGCCACCAAACAACAAGCCATCGAAGCCATTGCACTGGCCAACAAAGAAGCCGATGCTAAAAAATCGGCCCTGGCCGCCGAAGTAGCCGATGCGCAGCAACGCTCGCAACAGGAAGTTAAAGCCGCCCGCGAAAGGGCAGCTTCCGAAATCGCGACAGCACGTAAAGACGCCGAAGACAAACGCCAGCAATATGCCCGGGAAGCCGAAGAAGCCCGCCAACGCTCGGCCGCTGAAATAGCGTCAAGCCAAAAGGAAGCGTCAGAATCCGTGTACAAAGCCAAACAGGAAGCCGCAGCCAACATTGCACAAACACGCGAAACCGAAGCCCAGCAGGTAGCCCAAATACGCGAACAGGCCGCCGCTGAAATCAAACGGATCCAATCGGAAACAACCGATAAAATGGTTGCTGAAAACGCTAAAATTGAAGAAGCTGCCCGGAAACTCGCCAAAGCACAAACCGACGAACAAAAAGCGCAAGCCGATTTGCAAAAAACGGTGACGGAATACCAAAAAGCGCAGGCTGACCTGGTTAAAGCGCAGGAAGATCTCCGGAAAATCAACGAAGAGATAGAAGCTGCGAAGAAGAAGAAACAGAATTAGTGGGTAGCAGGTAGCTTTGAATGACGAAATACGAAATATGATTTTTGAAATTAGAATGGGATTTAAGGGATTTTAGGATTTGGGCAGTTCAAAGCTAACGATGCCCAAATCCTAAAATCCCTGAAAACCCATTCTAATTTCAAAAATCATATTTCGTATTTCGTCATTCATTTTTTCAGCTCCCCCACCACCCTTTCCACCATTGCCTCCGGCACCAATTCCTCTTCCACCATCACCACCTTACAGGTCAGTTGTTTCAGCCAGGCAAGTTCCCTGTCGCGGCTGCGCAAACCTTCGTCGGTGTCGTAACGCGCGGCCCAATCAAGGAATTTATGGTACACCACATGCAACTCACCACCTTCTGCCAGCCGTTCAGGGCCATAACGCGCGGTTTCGCGTTCGCGGATGCGTTGCAACCTGGTCTCAACAGGCAGCCATAAGTAAACGACCGCTTCAAATTGAGGTACAAGCGCATCTCCCCATCCGCACAAGGCGCCGGAAAGTATCCAACGGGGCGTTTTTTCAAGGTCTTCACGAAGCAGCCGCATCCGGTGCTCCACATTGCGTTTGCGTTTGTAAGGCAACGGATCGGAGGTATACCAGTGGTAATCGTCGGTATCAAAGGCCGTCATGCCCAATCGGGCCGCAAGATTTCTGCCCAGCGTACTTACGCCGGAGCCTGGTGCACCCAACAGGTGAATTCGGGAAAAGTCCAAAAGTTGAAAATCGTTAATCGCGTTTTTTAAATCGGTAGGAATACAAATCCGGTTCGCCCTCGTAATACCCGTCGAGCGCCAGGCTGTTGTAGGCATTGTTGATGGCCACAACGGCTGCCTGCATGTTGTCCACATGGTTGCCGTTCACACTGGTAATTACAAAGCCGGGTTGCATGTTGGTGTCATATACGGGACTTCCCCTGCGCACACTCGTTACCAAAGCTCCCTGCAAATGTAGTTTGCGTTGCTCCTCTTTGGACAATTCACGCAAACCCAATCCAAGCGAACTTTCAAGTTCATCGCCCCGAAGTCCTTTGGATGACGCCATGACAGAATTGTTGCTGTCTTTCAGCTGTACACGGGTGCGGTATTTCCGACCCTGTCGCCAGTATTCCAGGGTAATCTGATCGCCAGGACGGAACCTGCCCACATATTCCTGCAATTCCGGTGTGGAACGCACACGGTTTTCATTGATGCCAATGATAACGTCGCCGTTTTGCAACCCGGCATCAGAAGCTGCTCCGTGTTGGTTTACCTTGGTAACATATACGCCTTCAGCGTTGGGCAAACCAATATCACGTGCGGTTTCGCCATCGAGGTCTTCGATGCCGACACCGAGAAAAGCACGCTGTACATCGCCAAATTCGCGAAGATCCCGAAGTACTTTTTGCACCAGATTGGAGGGTACTGCGAACGAATAACCTTCGTAACTGCCCGACTCGGTGATGATGGCCGTATTGATGCCGATCAGTTCGCCGATGCTGTTCACCAGGGCGCCACCGGAGTTGCCCGGGTTGACGGCAGCGTCGGTTTGGATGAAAGATTCAATGCTTGCGCCACCACCCAATATGTTGATGTTGCGGCCTTTGGCACTGATGATACCCGCCGTAACAGTACTTTCGAGGTTGAAAGGATTGCCAACGGCAAGCACCCACTCGCCTACCCGGACCGAATCGCTGTTGCCAAAAACCAGAAAAGGAAGATCAGATTCGGCGATTTTCAGTAGGGCTATGTCGGTCGAAGGATCGGAGCCAACCAGTTTCGCCTTATATTCGCGCTTGTCGGCAAGGGTTACTTTGATGTCGGAACTGCGTTCTACCACGTGGTGGTTGGTCACGATGTAGCCATCGGGCGTCATGATGACACCGGAACCAGAGGAACCGGTGAGTGAAGTGGCGCCCCACAGGCTACCGTCGTTTTCAATCAATGCACGGATGTTGACCACCGCAGGTGTGGCAACTTCGGCGGCGTCGGTGAATTGTGTGGGTGCGGACGCGTGGAAAGCACTGTTTGATCGGGCATTGAACAATTTGTCAACCAGGCCGGCGTAACGAACATCTCCTCCGTCTTCTTCGTTCCATACAATTTGAGGGCGGTCGAAAAACATACGGTACATAAATACCGACGTCAGAGAACTGAACAGCGAGACGCCGATCAACAAGGCTATTTTTCTCATGTGCGTTGTTGGAAAAATTTTGAGTGCGTATTTCAATCAAACGCGATTGTGTTCGTTTTTAGTTTCTGAACACAAATTGATTCTGTTTTTGTTGTTAAGTCAAGTTCACAAACGGCATAAAAGCACTTTTAACATAACATTATGCATTTTTGGAAATATCAGGGTGCGGGCAATGATTTCATCATGGTGGACCAGCGGCAGAACCATGGGTTAACCCACAACGATCAGGCCCTGATCGAACGCCTTTGCAACCGACGTTTCGGTATTGGCGCCGATGGCCTGATCCTGCTTGAAAACCAGGAAGGTTACGATTTTCGTATGGTATATTTCAATGCCGACGGCCGTGAAAGCAGCATGTGCGGAAACGGTGGACGGTGCATCGCCGCTTTTGCGCACCAACTCGGTATCATAGGCAAAACAGGCCGTTTTTTGGCCATTGACGGCGAACACCACGTACATTTGACGCCTCAACAACCATCAGGTCACTACTGGGTTGAACTTCACATGAACGACGTTAAAAACGTGGAATCCTGCGATCCTGAATTTGTACTCAATACCGGATCGCCGCATTTTGTGCGTTTTGTGGAGGACACCTCCGTTTTGGATATGCGGCTTGAAGGACGTGCCGTGCGCTACTCGGAAAGGTTTGCAAAAGATGGCATCAATGTAAACCTGGCCGAAGTGACCGGACCAAATACACTTCGCATGCGCACCTACGAACGCGGTGTGGAAGATGAAACCCTGGCATGTGGTACAGGCGTCACCGCTGCAGCACTTGCTTATTACCTGCATGAAAACAAACAACAAGATCAAATCGAACTTCAGGTGGAAGCCCTTGGCGGTAGCTTGTCCGTTCGTTTCAAACACGATAGCAACAATGGTTTTTATGATGTTTGGCTCTGTGGCCCCGCACAATGCGTTTTTTCCGGAAAAATCAACCTGCATGAGACTGAATCTCCTACCCTTTAGTTTTTTATTGTTGCTCCTGACGGCGCCTGTTTTGGCTGCGCAGGAATCGGACAGCAGCAAAGTGGCATCCATCAAACAAACCCGCCATTTGCTGATTACATCCATGTTGGCCAACGACCCCGTTGAATGTGTCGTTTTGATGGACTCCCTTTACCGTCTGGAAGACAGTACCCACGCCGCCATCGATTGGGATGAACGGTGGTTGTTGTATTACTGGCTGGGCAACTACGGCAACCTGCTCGGCGAAGTGGCTGATTTCGACAGCATACGCACCCTGCAGCGCCAAAGGAAAATTGCGCCACCCACCGACAGTTTGTTTGCTACCATCGATGGTTTGGTATACCCATTGCGTTTTGATCTGTTTCAGGAAATACACCGGGCATTCCTGACCGAAAGTGAAAAAGCCATGGCCACCATGACCCTCGAGTATTTGTTGCAGCTTGATGAACAGGAAGAAAACTGGGGACTGAAACCAGCCAATTTTCGCGTTGTTTACCCCAATTCCCGGTTTGAAAACTTTGCTGTTTTTTTACAGGAAGTTACGGCTTACACCCTTGCCCCAACATCCGGATTCCCCACAACCTACAAAAGATCGGGCAAACCTACCTGGGCGCTTCAATTTGATGGCGCACTTTACGGAGGTTATTGGCGCGGCGAACTAGACCGCACGTTGAATTCATCCTACGGCCTCGATCTTGGCGCCACCTATTGGAAAAATCGCCACAACATCGGCTGGCGTATTTCCTTTGGCGGACAAAAGCTTCAACGCGACCTCTACGAAGGCAATGAAGTTTGGCCACGGGAAGCAGAATCCAACCTGACCATCACAGGTTTCGAATACGGTTTCGACATCGTGAACAACACCAGGTTGAAACTGATGCCTGCTGTCGGGTACAACGTGAGCTTTTTGTTTCCGCCGGTGCCCGATGAAGACGATACTTCAGCACCCATTTACTCGGATGATTTTCGCTATTCAGAATTTCATCCCTCCTTTTCACTCACACTTGATTTGAAAAATCAAAAAACGGGGGCGGAAAAAATAAAAACCTCGCATTTTCATGGGTTCCGCCTTCGGGGTGGACTTCGCTGGATGAATTACGGCAAAGACAACGAATCGCTCGACGGTTACATGTTTTTCTTCTCGCTTGGTTACGGAATTTTCACCTATCAGTACCCGCACGGATAACAGCCTTCACAAGGAGTCGTATCTTGCACTTCAAACCAGCCTGCCCAATGCCCGATAGCAACTTCACCAACGAGCCTTTCAACTGGCTTTCTGATCTGACGCCCGCTTTTGCCGCTCAGGACATGTGGCACGAAGGCACCTACAATACGCCTGCTCTTTTCCATGTGACCTACAAATCACACGGGCCTTTTGCCATTTCCTGCGGCGCTGGATTGCTCGCAGAACATGTACGACGGTTTCGTTTTTCTCCCGAAATCATTCAGCGTATGGGACAGGTAAATGACGGCAGAGGTTGTTCGGTTTTTTCCGAAAGTTTTTTGAACCACTTGCAACGTATGCGGCTGCGTGTAAATGTAAATGCCGCACCCGAAGGCGCCCTGCTGATGCCCGGTGAGCCCATCCTCATTGCATCCGGACCACTCATCCAGTTGCAATTGATGGAAACGGCATTTAACAAACTGATGTGGGAATCTACACATTGGGCTACCCTAAGTGCGCTGAAACGTTGGGAAAATCAGGACTGGGTAGAGGAAGACACGCCTTCGTCGCCACCCCACCCTTTCAATCCCGACGGCTGGAAGATCAGGGCAGCATTTATTGGGGGCGCCACTACCGATGAAATTTTATCCAATGTAGGTCAACATATTCGTGTGCCGGAGCCCGGTGAAGGCATCAGCAATGTGGGTATCGATGAGCCTGGTGACACCTTTGGTGAACTTCCGCTCATCCAGATCCGCCGCCTTTACAAAGGCAACCATCCACTCGGCGACGTATGGCTTACCCAGGCACACGAAGAAAAAGCCAGTGTGAGTAAAACAAACGTACACTTTACCGATGCACGCACACATCGGGGCAAAACGGTTAAATTTTCCCGTTTTCAAAACCTTTACCTTCCTGTTTTGGCAAAAGGTCACCCCGTACTGCCCGCCACCCGATTGGGCTACCTGCGCCAGCGGATGTTGAAACAACTTGAGTATTTCCACCACGCCGACCTCGAAACCTATCCGCACGGCTGGTTTACACAAAGCTGATTGTTGGTATGATGAAAAAGAAAAACGATGTTACCCTTGCGGAAGCCATGCAACAAATGCTGCAGGAATTTCGGCTGCAACCGCAAATGCACGAAACACGCATCAAGATGTTGTGGGAAAAACTCATGGGCAATACCATAGCAACCTATACGTCGAACATCAGCGTTCGCAAAAACGTTCTTTACGTAAGTATCCTTTCAGCGCCACTCAAAAACGAACTTATTTTTGGCAAAGACAAAATTGTCGCGCTGATCAATGAGGAACTTGGCGAACAATACATCCGGGAAGTGGTTATCCGTTGATCAACTACGCCTGCTTCTATGCCCATTTCTGCACCCATCAGTCTTTTTTGGTTTCGCCGCGACCTGCGGCTCGACGACAATGCCGGCCTTTACCATGCCCTGCGCGGCAAACATCCGGTCCTTCCCATCTTTATTTTTGACAAAAACATCCTCGACGACCTGGAAAACCGCCGGGATGGTCGCGTGGAATTTATACATACTGCCGTCGAAAACCTGAAAACCACACTGCGCGCCATGGGCAGCGATTTGTTGGTGCAGTATGGAAAACCAGAAGAAATCTGGCCTGAACTGTTGAAGCAATACGATGTAAAAGCAGTGTATACCAACCGCGACTATGAGCCGTATGCCGCACTACGCGACGGTGCCGTGGAAAATTTACTCGCAACCAACAACATACCATTCCACACGTTTAAAGACCATGTCCTGTTTGAAAAAAACGAGGTGTTGAAAGACGACGGAAAACCTTACACGGTTTTTACGCCCTACAGTAAAAAATGGCTGGCCAAACTTGAAAGCCGGATGTGGAAGCAAACCGGCGATGGTGGAGACTTGGAAACCATATCCTACTACCTGGCTTCCTACCCTACCCAAAAGTATTTCAGCAATTTTTGGCAAGGCAAAACAGCGGACACCCCGACACTCAAAGACATGGGTTTTGAACCTTCAGGGCTTCATTTTCCACCCGACAACGTGGCCCGATCCCTGATCAAAAACTATGAAAATGCGCGGAACATACCCGGTGTAAGCGGAACCTCCCGTTTGGGGGTACATTTCCGTTTTGGCACCGTGAGCATTCGTGAAAAGGCACGCAAAGCGCAAAAAATCAGTGCAACGTACCTTAACGAACTCATTTGGCGTGATTTCTACAGCCAGATTCTTGCCCATTTTCCACACGTGGCCAGCCAATCTTTTAAACCCGCGTACGACCGTATTCCCTGGCGCAACGAGCCCATGGATTTCCAGCGTTGGTGCGAAGGCAAAACCGGTTACCCCATTGTGGACGCCGGCATGCGTGAACTCAATGCCACGGGTTTTATGCACAACCGCGTACGCATGATTACGGCCAGTTTTTTGACCAAACACCTGCTCATCGACTGGCGGCAGGGTGAGGCGTATTTTGCAAAAAAACTGCTCGACTTCGACCTTGCCAGCAATTCCGGCGGTTGGCAATGGGCAGCGGGTTGCGGCACCGATGCGGCACCCTATTTCCGTATTTTTAATCCGGCAGAGCAGACCAAAAAATTTGACCCCGAATTGCGCTACATTCGCAGATGGGTACCTGAATACGGCACGCCCGCCTATCCCAAACCCATGGTTGATCACAAAATGGCGCGTGAAAGATGCCTGGAAACTTACAAATCCGCCTTGGGATGATGTACCGATTTTTGCCAACGCTGTGTGTTTTGTGCTCCCTGAACCTATCGGCTCAAATCCCGGTTGAACAAAAATGCAGTCCAGCCCTGCAACAGTATTGGCAAAAATCTGATGTTCGTAATCTGCCCATTGCAGCCAACGAATTGTTTACCGTTGTGGTACGTGATGTGAACGTGTTTGAACAATGGACCCGCAACAACGGTATGACCATTGTCGCAATACACCAACCTTCCGGTGTGGTGGTTATCCAGGATCGTTTGGCGCATTGTTACGATACTACCCTTCAGCGTCCCGATGTTTTGTTCGCAGATTTTGGATACCGCAACGCCCTGCCGGAAACCTCCGTACCCGGCCACAATCTGTATGTGAACAACATTGCGTGGGTGCACCGCCAGCTTCCACAGTTCAACGGCACAGGAACTACCCTGTCGATCAAGGAATACCGCTTCGATTCCACCGATGTTGATTTTTATGGCCGTTATGTAGCCAGTCCGGGCAGCAAACCGGCCACCGATGCGCATTCAACACTTATGGCTACCCTGGCTGTAGGCGCCGGCAACTCCGATGCGGCCGGACGTGGAGCTGCCCGCGGATGCGAACTTTTTTCTTCCAATTTCGAAGGGTTGCTGCCCGATGAGAACCAAGTGTACGAAGGTTTTGACATCGCTGTGCAAAACCACTCATACGGCCTGGGCATTGAAAACTACTATGGTGCAAGCGCTCTTGCATACGATCAGAGTGTGATCGACAACCCTACCCTTGTACATGTTTTTTCAGCGGGCAACCTTGGTTTTGAAACACCGGCCACAGGCAATTATGCAGGTGTGGAAGGTTACGCCAACCTGACCGGGAATTTTAAAATGGCGAAAAACATACTCACGGTAGGTGCGGTTGATTCTTTTTACAATCCAACACCTTTCAGTTCCCATGGGCCTGCTTACGATGGGCGCATCAAGCCCGACCTGGTGGCCTTTGGTCACGACGGCACCTCCAATGCTGCAGCCATCGTTTCAGGATCTGCTGCCATCATACAGCAGGTGTTTTATGAAAGGGCCGGCTTTCGGCCAGCTTCTGAAGTTGTACGCGCCATTTTGCTGGGCACTGCAAACGATCTTGGTGCTTCTGGTCCCGACTTCATCACGGGTTATGGAAGCCTTAACCTGAAAAAAGCCGTCGAGTTGGCCCAATACCATGAAATCGGGATTGGTGATGTCGCCCAAAATGGTACCGTTGAGTTTGTCATCCAGGTTTTACCCAATGTGCGGCGTTTAAAAACGACCCTTTGCTGGAATGACTTGCCTGCCGTCCCAAATGCCCCTTCCGCACTGGTCAACGACCTGGACCTAACCGTTCAGATGCCAGATGGAACCGTGTTGCAACCCTGGGCGCCCGATCCGCGCCGCGATTCCTTGTCTGCACCTGCCCGCACCGGCCGTGATTCGATCAACAATACCGAGCAGGTA
>JADLBE010000262.1 GCA_020847915.1 Saprospiraceae bacterium
AAACGGTATAAGAAGAAGCAGTTTTTTCATGCAGGCCTGTTGTTGTTAAGCGGATGCAAAAGTACGGGAAAATAGTTTGGAGTTCGGCGTTTGGAGTTCGGTATGCCGGAAAATTGCAAAAATATGTTAGCAGGCAGCAGGCAGCAGGCAGCGGGCAGTAGGTGGCGGGCAGCAAAAGGGACCGTGGTTTGGTTAAACCACGGTCCCTTTACTGCCTGCTGTCTGCTAACTGCTGTCTGCTAATTTATTCAGTGACGCCCGAAACCAGCAGGCTGACTTCGTTGTGGAGCATTTCGACAAAACCGCCGCCGATGGTGAGGGACATTTTTTGGCCGTCGGCTTTAACGATACGGACTTCACCGCTGCGCAGTGCGGAAACGATGGGTGCGTGGTTTTCAAGCATTTCGAAACCTCCGTCGATGCCGGGTACGGTGATCGATTTGATGGCGCCTGCAAATACTTCCCGTTCGGGTGACAATATGGTAATGTTCATAACGATCCGTTTGGCGTTTATTTCGAAGCTTCTTCGAGCATTTTACGACCTTTTTCGATGGCGTGGTCGATGGTGCCAACAAGGTTGAAAGCGGCTTCCGGGTATTCGTCGAGTTCGCCGTCCATGATCATGTTGAAGCCGCGGATGGTTTCATCGATCGGAACAAGTACACCTTTCATACCGGTGAACTGCTCGGCCACGTGGAAGGGCTGCGACAGGAAACGTTGAACGCGGCGGGCGCGGTTAACGGTTTGTTTGTCTTCGTCCGAAAGTTCTTCCATACCGAGGATGGCGATGATGTCCTGGAGTTCGTTGTAGCGCTGCAGGATTTGTTTCACACGCTGGGCACAGTTGTAATGTTCGTCGCCGATGATTTTCGGGTCGAGGATACGCGACGTGGAGTCGAGCGGGTCAACGGCCGGGTAGATACCGAGCGAAGCGATTTTACGGCTAAGTACGGTGGTGGCGTCAAGGTGGGCGAAGGTGGTTGCAGGCGCCGGGTCGGTAAGGTCATCCGCCGGAACGTAAACAGCCTGCACCGAGGTGATGGAACCGCGTTTGGTGGACGTGATGCGCTCCTGCATCAAACCCATTTCGGTGGCCAGCGTGGGCTGGTAACCTACGGCCGAAGGCATACGGCCGAGCAGAGCCGATACTTCGGAACCTGCCTGGGTAAAACGGAAGATGTTGTCGACGAAAAACAGGATGTCGCGGCCACCGGAGGGGTCGCTGAGGTCGCCGTCGCGGAAATATTCGGCCATGGTCAGACCCGAAAGGGCTACGCGGGCACGGGCGCCGGGTGGTTCGTTCATCTGACCGAACACCAGGGTTGCCTGCGATTTGCGCAGTTCCGCCATGTCTACTTTGCTGAGGTCCCAGCCACCTTCTTCCATGGAGTGGAGGAAAGCTTCGCCGTATTTGATTACATTGGATTCGATCATCTCGCGCAGCAGGTCATTGCCTTCGCGGGTACGCTCACCCACACCGGCGAAAACCGACATACCGTCGTACGCTTTGGCGATGTTGTTGATGAGCTCCATGATCAACACCGTTTTGCCTACACCGGCGCCGCCGAACAAACCAATTTTACCACCTTTTGCATAAGGCTCGATCAGGTCGATAACCTTGATACCGGTGTACAGGATTTCGCGTTCGGTGGACAGATCTTCGTAAGCCGGGGGCTTGCGGTGGATCACGTAGGCGTTTTTGCCTTTTTCCACTTTGCCGATACCGTCGATGGCTTCGCCTACGACGTTGAAGAGGCGGCCGCGAACTTCTTCGCCAACAGGCATGGCAATGGGAGAACCGGTGTCGGTTACTTCCACGCCGCGCATAAGACCGTCGGTGGAGTCCATGGCGATGGTGCGAACACCGTCTTCGCCAAGGTGACGCTGAACTTCAAGAACCAGCGTGCTGCCGTCGGGGCGTTTGAGCTCGAGAGCGCTGAGGATTTCGGGCAATTTGCTGTCGGGACCGCTGAAGTCGACGTCGACCACAGCGCCGATGATTTGTTTGATACGACCGGTATTAGCCATAAGATGTTCGAGTGATATTGAATGGCGCCGGGCAGGTTGGAAAAATCCTGTTTGGTACGCCTTATTTGAAAAACCGCGCAAAAGTAAGGACCATTGGTTTAAATTCAACCAAATTGAAGCAATTTTCTTGAGAAACTTCTCGGTTGTCCTGGCTGGCCCGATGTTTTGTTAATGTTTGTCAAAATAATATTTTGAAAAAAAGCAGCCGCGTCGGAGAAAACCGCCTTTTTAGGCAAAAAGGCAGCAGGTTGCGTCGCTTTTTTTCCAAAAATACCATTACGGTCTATTTGGACATTCAAACATTCAGAAGGATATCCCGTTTATTTATCCGGAAGTTATTAAAATTCGTTCAAAAGCCTCACTTTTGTGCGATCAAACACTTCTTCCGCTGGTTTTTAGTTAAAAAATGCTGTTAGCGTCAGCCTGGCAAAATAAAATATGCTTTGGCGCGTTACACCCCTTTTTAATCCAAGTGATGTCTTCACTAAATTCTTGGTTTCCTTACACATGTTGAAAATGAACCTAACCCTTCGGGTAATTACCCTTTTGCTGGCTTTGCCTGCCGCCCTATTTTCCCAGGATTCGGCCATCGACCTGCCCGGCGACTCGCTGATTGCAACCGTTGTGACCAATCCTTCGGCCCTGCCGAACGATGCACAACTTGCCGAGCGCCTCAACCAACTCAGCAACAGCTGCGTAACACCACGCGTGAATGCCGTTGTTAAAGGTTACATCAAAACATACGTTCAAAACAAACCGGAAAAAACAAAAAGCATGTTGGGGCGTCGCATGACGTATTTTCCGCTTTTTGAAGAAAAACTGCGCGAATACGGTCTGCCCAACGACCTCAAATACCTCGCCGTTGTTGAATCCGCACTCAATCCCAAAGCCGTATCGCGCGTGGGCGCCACCGGTCTGTGGCAGTTTATGCCTTACACCGGCATCGATTACGGCCTCCAGCAAAACGGCGTGATCGACGAACGCATCGACCCCGTACAGGCTACCGATGCCGCAGCGCGTTACCTCAAACACCTTTACAAACAATACAATGACTGGGCTCTGGCACTTGCAGCTTACAACAGCGGCCCCACACGTGTGAATTCCGCCATCAAAAAAGCGCACAGCAACAATTTCTGGGTCATCCAGCGCTACCTGCCCGAAGAAACACGCAACTACGTACCAGCCTTCATCGCCGCTTCCTACATCTGCAACTACTTTCCCCTGCACGGCCTGGTACCCAACGATCCGGATTTCGACCAGCAAATCACCTCCTACATCAAAATACACGACGGCGTAAGTTTTAGCGCCATCGCGCAGGCTACAGGCATCGATTACGGCGTCATTGCCGCCCTCAACCCGGGCTACAAACGGTATTACGTTCCTTCGAGCAAAGAAGGCAACTATGTGACCCTGCCCCAACGTGTAATGGGCACCTTTGTGCAATACCTCAATGGCCTCGGCGCCAACAAATACGCTCTGGATGAAAATATGTCCGGCACGGTGCCCGCAGGAAATCTGGGCGACGGTCGTTACTGGCAAACAAGCCTGACGGTTCAAAAACCCGACCATGTGGCCCGTCTCGCCCAGGCACTCGGCGTCAGCACCGACCACCTCAAAGCCTGGAACAACCTGATCTCAGACTACCTCTACGTCGGTCAGCAACTCAAGGTTTGGCGCCCGGTTATCGTACAACGCCACGCCAACGTGCAAATCGAATCGCCAGCCGTTACACCTGCCAAAACAACGACACCTGCGGCCAGCAAACCCACCAACACAACACCCACGTCGCCGGCCAACAAACCCAAAACGGATCCGCCCGCTGCCAACAAAACCAAACCGGAACCGACACCACCAGTTACCAAACCTGCCGCAGCCGCGCCGACAAAAACATCCGCAGCAGCCCCGGCCAATACACCGGAATACCAATGGCATACGGTTGGCCGAAATGAATCGCTGCAGGATGTAGCACGCCTTTACAATGTGCCGCTGGCCCAACTGCGCACCCTGAACGGCGACAAAGACGGCTCCCTCCAGTTCGGCGCCCGCATCAAAGTGAAACAGATCTGATTTTTTAATCGCACCCCCTCCTCCCCCATCCTATGATCCGAGCCCTCATCATCGAAGACGAAGCCCACGGGCTTACCAACCTGCTCAACGCTTTGGCTAAACACTGTCCCGACGTTGAGGTAAAAGCTACCGGCGGCACCAATGCTGACCTGATCAAATTGTGCAACGACGAACGGCAAGGCCCTTTCGACGTGGCATTTCTCGACATCAACCTGAGCGACGGCAACGTGTTCAAAGGGTTGAAAGAACTCGAAGAAATTCCTTTCGACATCATTTTTGTAACCGCCTACGAAGAATACGCCCTGCGCGCCTTTGAATTTTCGGCCGTTGATTACGTGTTGAAACCCATCGACCCGGAAGACCTGAAACGCGCTGTCGGACGTTTGAAGCCGGGCAAATCGGCCCTCGATACCAAGCAGCGCATCGAAGTGCTGCAGCAGAACTACAACCCCAATGCGCCCAATGCTTTTGAAAAAATCGGCATTTCGGGCGTCGACGGTGTGCATTTTGTACGCCTGGCCGATATTGTACGGCTCGAAGCCGAAGACAATTACACACACTTTTTGCTGAAGGACGGCGAACGCATCACCGCAAGCCGTACCATCAAAGCTTTTGAGGACACGCTCATCCGCCTCAACTTCGTACGTGTTCACAAACGCCACATCGTGAACATGAACTACATGAAAACCTACATCCGGGGCGAAGGCGGTTACCTTATCCTGGAAAACGGAGAAAGCATCGAAGTGTCGAGGCGTAAAAAAAGCGCCGTTTTGGAATCGGTTCGCCGCGTTTACGGGGAAATCTGATTTTTACCGGGTAAATAAGGCTGCACCAAAGAAACATCCTCAAAAGTCGACGTACTTTTGCGGGGTATTTGTTTTTACCCCAATACAAACAACAAAGCCGATATGGGATTTTTTGATAAATTTTTCAGCAAGGATAAAAAAGAAGACCTCGATAAAGGCCTTGAAAAAAGCAAGGAAAGCTTTCTTGGAAAAATAAACCGGGCTGTAGCCGGTAAAAGCACCGTGGATGAAGAAGTCCTCGACGAACTGGAAAATATTCTGATTACGTCCGACGTAGGCCTCGATACCACCATCAAAATCATCGGACGCATCGAAGAACGGGTTGCCCGCGATAAATACGTCAACACCGAGGAGCTGAACGCCATCCTGCGCGATGAAATCGTACAATTGCTCGCCGAAAACAACACGGCCGACGTGGAGGATTTCAGCATCCCATCCGACAAACGCCCGTACGTTTTGCTGGTCATCGGCGTCAACGGTGTGGGCAAAACCACCACCATCGGTAAACTCGCCTACCAGCTCAAACAACAGGGTTACAAAGTGGTGCTCGGCGCCGCCGATACGTTCCGCGCCGCCGCTGTGGACCAGCTCGGCATTTGGGCCAACCGCGTAGGTTGTGATTTTTACAACAAGGGTATGAACGCCGATCCGGCCGCCGTTGCTTACGAAACCACCCAATACGCCATTCAGAACAATTGCGACGTGGCCATCATCGATACGGCAGGCAGGTTGCACAACAAGTCGCACCTCATGCAGGAACTGGGTAAAATCCACCGTTCCATCGATAAAATGTTGCCTGGCGCCCCGCACGACGTGTTGCTCGTACTCGACGCCTCCACCGGACAAAACGCCCAGGAACAAGCCAAACAGTTCACCGAAGTGGCGCCCATCACCGCACTTGCCCTCACCAAACTCGATGGCACGGCCAAAGGCGGCGTGGCCATCAGCATCAGCGACCAGTTTAAAATACCCATCCGGTACATCGGTGTGGGTGAAAGCATCGATAAGTTGCAGATTTTTAACAAACGGGCGTTTGTGGAGTCGTTTTTCAGTTAACAAATCCCTTGTATAGCCATTTCCGCTCGCCAAGCCCCCGGTCTTTGAACAGACCGGGGGCTTGGCATTTTAAGCACTTTTTAATAGTTTTACTTTTAAATGGTATAGTATTTGAATCATTGGTGAGAAACAAAATTCTATTAAGCAATGAAATCAATCACTTTTACCCGTCTTTTTCTCGCGCTCCTTTTGGTTGCCTCTTCCGGATTCTGGACTTCCTGCGCCGATGCCGATTACGACACGCCCTATTGGTACCAACCCGACCAATCGGCCAAACTGCCCCAGCAATGGATGCAGGAAACGTACAACACCGTCAAACGCGAAGGGCTTTTTGCCCTCGACGCTTCGCGACTGTATGCTTACACCGCCATCGCCATGTACGAATCCATGGTTCATGCTTTGCCGGGATACCGTTCTCTTTCCGGACAACTGCACGGCCTCGAAGCGTTGCCCCAGCCCGAACCAGGACGTTCGTACGATTGGGGTATTGTGATCTGTCATACAGTGCCGCAGGTGATGAAGGCCATTCAGCCCGGACTTTCCAACACCAGCATCGCTTCGCATGCCCAATTGGCTCAAAGCCAGGAGCAAATCCTGGTACAGGATCGCAACCTGACCACATCCACCATCCAGGATTCAAAAGACTTCGCTGATCTGCTTGCCGACGCAATCATTGCGTGGGCAGCAACCGACAACCGCATCGGCATGGAGGATCTCGTTTACACACCGCCGGCCTACGAACCCCAGCATTGGAAAGGTTCGACGCTCGGACAAACCTTTATGATGCCGTTTTGGTGGACAAGCCGCACTTTTGTTATTCCTACCTACCGCCAATGCGAGCCCGAACCGCCTTATACCTACAGTACCGACCCCAACAGCGCTTATTACAAAGATGTTGAGGAAGTTTACAACGCCTCATTTGATCCGGCAAAAGTTGACATCGGACGCTATTGGGCGAACAACCCCGGATTGTCGGGGTCACCTGCAGGTTCATGGATAGGCATCGCCAATCAACTTGTGGATCAATACAACCTCGACCTGCCCACCACCCTGCGCATGTATGTTTTGCTCTCCGTAAGCACACGCGACGCCTTTATTGCCGCCTGGTACACCAAGTACAAATACAACCTTGAACGTCCGGTCACCTACATCCGCGATGTGATGGGCCACACCAACTGGAATTCACCGGTACCTACGCCACCCTATCCCGATTACATTTCAGGCACGTCGATCAACGCTGGTTCTTCGTCAGAAATTCTTACGGAACTTTTCGGTTTTAAGGCGTTTGAAGACGGACAACATGCCGACAAAGGTTTTGGTGTCCGTTCATTTTCCAACTTTAAGGAAGCGGGTATACAAGCCTACAACTCACGCGTTTTCGGCGGTGTGCACATGCGCAAAGCCTGTGCGAAAGGGTTTGAACAGGGGGAGTGTCTTGCCCAACATCTAATGAACAATCTGGAATTTGAAGTGCGGTAAACAACATTTGTATTTCGTATTTACACCACGCCGGTTGGGGAAAACAACCCGGCGTGGTGTAAAATTTAAACTCATTGCATATTCACTTGAAATAAAACAGGCTTTTTCATGACTTTTAGGCCATGAATCGCCTCTTATTTTTACTTCTTCTTTTCGCTGCCTGCTCCCCCGCACGCCGTCTGAACAAATCGATGACCGCCATCATCGACAACTCGGCCGTATTTACCCGCTCCTACAGCGGTTTCATCGTTCAGGATGCCGCTTCGGGCAAGATTTTGTACGAACGCAACGCCGATAAGTATTTCACCCCGGCCTCCTGCACCAAAATCCTGACGCTGAACGCGTGTTTGCACCTGCTGCCCGACACCCTTACCCGACTCTATTACCGTTTCAACGAAGGCGACAGCGCCGATCCGTTCGGGTTTTATGCCATGAGCGGAGCAGGCGATCCTACGTGGCTGCACCCAAAATTTCAGGCTTGGCAACCCAAACCCGAGTTTTTGTTTGAACACCCGTATGCCCACCGCTACCTTCTGCGCTACCCTCCCCTGGAAGCGCCGCGCTGGGGCAAGGGTTGGGCCTGGGACGACTTCACCTTTGCCTATTCCCCCGAAATATCCGACCTGCCGTTGTACGGCAACATGATGCACCTTGAGTTGCAAAAAAGTGGGCGTTGGAAAAGTACGCCTCAACTGACACAAGATAGTTTGCTGGAACTGGTGGAAGGTCGCGTGCAACGACAAAGCGTCCTAAATGGTAAAGTTTTTGTGCCCACCACCTACCACCGTTACCAGGTGGGCGACGTTGTGTCGGTACCTTTGTTCAATCCGCGTCCTTTGGCCGCCAGGCTCCTCAACGACAGTCTGCACCTCGAATTTGTAGACGTATTGGCTCCGGAAGTGCCGCAAAACGAATGGCGTGTTTGTCCTGTCGACACTGTGTACCGCCACATGATGTACCAGAGCGACAACCTTATGGCCGAGCAGCTTATGCTTTCGGCGGCC
>JADLBE010000263.1 GCA_020847915.1 Saprospiraceae bacterium
ATTTTGCACATCCGAATGTGCAAAATTTCCAAAAAACGCACATCCGAATGTGCAATTTCACGTTTTACGCGCTGCGCTTTCCCTTTAGGGCTACGGTTTACACGCATCTTTACACAGTTGAAATCAACTCGCTCCGGTAGGAGCGATATCTTGGTAGAAGTAATTTCACCAAACGATCGGCGCTCCGGCAGGAGCGCTATCTCACTGTACCTGAAAACTTATAAATTGGTACAAAACAATGGTTTTAAATATTTAGACAGAAACACTATGAAAATTTTGGTGTTCCGTGGGTCCTGAGATAGCGCTCCTGCCGGAGCGCCCGGGATATGTGGTGGTCAATGCTACCAAGATATCGCTCCGCCGGAGCGAGAGTTTCAAATAAGGTAAAAACCCAATCGACTTGTCATCCCAGCGAAGCGTGGGATCTGTTCCATTCCTTGGAGATCAATATGATTGTATAAATTATTGATCATTAGCATTGTTGAAATGATAAAGGGTATGCAGGATAAGGGAACAGATCCCACGCTTCGCTGCTGTGACCACGAAAAAAGGCCCCCGACATCCGTCGCAGGGCCTTTTAAAATACCATTCAGGTAATATAAATTATACTGCAAAACTCTCCCCGCACCCACACGAACGCGTAGCGTTGGGGTTGTTGAAGGAAAATCCTTTGCCGTCGAGGCCGCCCGTAAACTCAAGCGTGGTATTGAAGAGGTAGAGGAAACTTTTCAGGTCGACCACCACTTTTACGCCGTTGTCTTCGAACACCTGGTCGTTGGGTTTCGATTCGTTGTCGAAATCGAGCTTGTACGACAAGCCGGAGCAACCACCCGATACCACGCTCACACGCACGAAGTAGTCTTCGGGCATGTGTTCGGAGCTGCGGATCTCGTCGATCTTCGATTTGGCGCTTTCTGCTACAAAAATCATGGTACACTGTTTTTACACAACTTCAGACGTTGAAACTGCGCTGAAGTTGCACTTTGTGTTAGTGTGAAGCCGTTTCCTGAGCTTCAACGGCGATGCCGTTTTTCTCCTGGTAGTCTTTGATGGCCATTTTGATGGCATCTTCGGCAAGCACGGAGCAGTGGATTTTTACAGGCGGGAGGGCCAGTTCTTCCACAATGTCCATGTTGTCGATGGTCATGGCTTCATCGAGCGATTTGCCTTTGAGCCACTCGGTGGCCAGCGACGAGGAAGCGATGGCCGAGCCACAACCAAAGGTTTTGAATTTGGCGTCGCTGATGAGACCGGTTTCCTGGTCAACTTCGATTTGAAGACGCATTACGTCGCCGCATTCGGGAGCGCCGACAAGGCCGGTGCCCACGTTTTTGGCGTCTTTGTCCATCGAACCCACGTTGCGGGGATTCTTGAAGTGGTCGAGTACTTTTTCACTGTATGCCATAGCGTAAAAAATGCTGGATTGTTAAAATTAAGGGTAAAACAATTGTTTGTTTACTTCTTCGGCGTCTTCGGCTTTTGTCCGGTGAAAGTGCGCCACATGGAACGTACAAAATAAACGATGCTGTAAAGCAACCGGGATATGGGGTCGGGTTTACTCTGGATCGGACTCATGGTTGCTTGGTTTAGTGGGCGCTCCACTCAATTTTTGTGAGGTCGACGCCGTCTTTGTACATTTCCCAGATGGGGCTCAGGTCGCGCATGTGATTCACACCGTCGCGAACGAGGGCGATGGCATTGTCCACATCTTCGTCGGTGGTGAAGCGGCCGAGTGAGAAGCGGATGGAGGAGTGCGCGAGATCGTCGCCGAGGCCCATACCCACCAAAACGTAGGATGGTTCGAGCGAAGCCGATGTGCAGGCGGAGCCCGACGAAACGGCGATGTTTTGGTTGAACGTCATCATGAGGCCTTCACCTTCCACGTGTTTGAACGAGATGTTCGATACGTGAGGCATGCGGCTGTTCACGTTGCCGTTAACTTTGGTTTCTTCCATTTTGGTGAGTTCGCTTTCCAGCCTGTCGCGCAGTTTGCTCACACGTTCTGCGTCCTGGGCCATTTCCAGACGTGCGATTTCGGCAGCTTTGCCAAAACCTACGATGCCGGGAACATTGAGTGTGCCCGAACGCATGCCGCGTTCGTGGCCGCCACCGTCCATTTGGGCGGTAACTTTTACACGTGGATTTTTGCGGCTCACATAAAGGGCGCCTACACCTTTCGGACCGTACATTTTGTGTGCGGTGAACGACATGAGGTGTACACCGATTTCGCGCGGGTGCGTTGGGATTTTACCCACGGCCTGCGTAGCGTCGGAATGGAGAAGGATGCCGTGTTTTTCGCAAAGTTGGGCGATTTCCTTCATGGGTTGAACCACACCTGTTTCGTTGTTGGCCCACATGATGGATACCAGGATGGTGTCGGGGCGCATGGCGGCTTCCAGTTCGGCGAGGTTGACGAGGCCGTCTTCCTGAACTTTCAGGTAGGTAATCTCTGCGCCTGCTTTTTCAAGGTGTTTGCAGGTATCAAGGATGGCTTTGTGCTCAACTTCAGCGGTGATGATGTGTTTGCCTTTTTTGGCATACATTTCAAAAACCCCTTTCAGAGCAAGGTTGTTGCTTTCCGTTGCACCGGAGGTAAAAATCACCTCTTTGTCTTCGCAGTCAAGCAACTTGGCAATTTGCTCGCGGGCATAGTCCACGGCATCTTCGGCTTCCCATCCGTATTGGTGGCTGCGGCTGGCCGCATTGCCGTGTTTTTCAAAAAAATAAGGCACCATCGTTTCCACCACCCGCGGGTCGCAGGGGGTTGTGGCGTTGTTATCGAGGTAAATCAGGCGACGTTTGTCCATTTTTCCCAGTCTTTGTATTTAGATTGAATCTAAGCAGCTATTCGGCCTGCAAAGATAAACAGGTTAATTTGAAAAAAGTTGGGTTGTTTTTAAAAAATAAGTGGAACAAGCGTCAGTTCTTTTTCGAAACGAAATGACCTACTTTTGCGGCCAAGCAAAGCGTCGTGATGTTATTTTTCAAGGTGAAAAAGACGGCGCGGCAGCCACAACATGCAAGACCTCAATGATTTTTTCAGTGATTTTCCACCCATCAGCAAAGCCCAATGGCTGGAACAAATCGCCCGCGACCTGAAAGACCGTCCGATCGAAAGTCTGCGCTGGCAGGCTGGTCCCGGATTGGAGATCAACCCACTTGTACATGCCGACGATTTTACGCAACCGCTTCCCGATGCAGCGGGCTCGTTGCGCTGGGAAATAGCCGAATCCATCGATGCGACCACACCTTCCGAAGGTAACGCCCGGGCACTCGAAGCCCTGCAACACGGCGTTGAAGCCCTGCGGATCAACTTTCAGGAACCGCCTTCGCCTTCTGATTTTGAAATTTTGTTCGAAGGTGTTTACGCCGATTTTATCGGTCTGCATTTTGCCGGTGCAGGCCTGAAAAGCAATCCTGGCGCCGTTTGCCTTGGGCTCGACAAACTTGCTGCAGCCCGTGGCTTTAACACCACACAACTCCGCGGCAGTCTGGCCTACGATCCAACGGAAGCCGCCTTGCCCGACTGGCGTTACCTCGCCGACATTATCGAACATACTTCCGGCGCTTTGCCGCAGTTCCGGATCATCGGTCTGGATGCCACCAAAACCTCTGTGAAACCAGAAGATGCCGTGAACGGACTGGTTTCTTTGCTCGACCGTGCCAACCGGTGTTTTGAAAAACTCACCGAACGCGGCGTTGGCCCTGAAAAAGTGGCCGCAAACCTGCATGTTTCGTTGGGACTCGGTTCCAGTTATTTTTTTGAAATGGCCCGCCTGCGCGCTTTCAGACTGCTTTGGCTTCACCTGCTCGAAGCCTGGGGCGTGGCGCCCGAATACCCCGAACTCGAAGTTCATTTCCATCCCGAGGCCTACGATGACAACCTGTACACCAACATGATCAAAGCCGCCACCATGGCCATGTCTGCGGTTTTGGGCGGGGCCAACCGATTGTACGTTTCGCCATACGATGCCGGCAGGGAGGCCCAGGCAACATATCCGGCTGCATTTGGCCGGCGCATCGCACGCAACGTGCAACACCTGCTAAAAATGGAAAGCGGCTTCGAAGCTTTGTCCGCCGACCCCGCTGCGGGAAGTTACTACCTCGAAACGTTGACCAACCAGTTGGCCACCGCCTCCTGGGAGGTTTTTAAACAAAAACACGCATGAAAATTTTCTGCATAGGCCGGAATTACACGGAGCATGCCAAAGAGCTCAACAATCCGCTTCCAAGCGAACCACTGGTGTTTATGAAACCGCCTACGGCGCTGGTGGTGAACAACAAACCGTTTTTTTACCCCGATTTTTCCTCCGACCTGCACTACGAGGGCGAAATCGTGCTGCGCATTTGCAAAAACGGCCGGTCGGTACAGCCCGAGTTTGCCGCGCGTTATTACGATGCCGTGGCGTTTGGCATCGATTTTACGGCCCGCGATGTGCAGGATAAGCTCAAACAAAAAGGGCACCCCTGGGAGATTGCCAAAGCTTTCGACCGATCGGCGCCACTTAGTGCTTTCGTGCCGCTCGACCAGCTCGAAAATCCAGCCGCCATCCGTTTTCAAATGAAAAAAAACGGACAAGTGGTGCAGGACGGCAATACCAGAGACCTGATTTTTACCTTCGATACGTTGATCGTACACCTTTCTAAATACTTTACCCTTCAAAAAGGCGACTACGTGTTCACAGGTACGCCTGCGGGTGTGGGACCGGTACAGGTGGGTGATGTATTGGAAGGATTTATTGAAGACAAACATTTGATCACCTGCGCCATCAAATAAAAAAGGATGCCTGCTGCCGATGCGACAGATTAGGGCTGTATTTTATTCCTAAAAATTACGACCTTTCCGCCGCGCCGCGTTGCGGCAAACAGACTTAGGTTAAGGTCTATGGCTCGTTGTTTGTCCCTGTTTTTCCTGTTTTTCTTTGTTGCGCTCGTGCAGGCGCAAAGTCCTGTAGTAGCGCCCCGCCAAACGCAGGCTGTACTTATAGTGGGCGCCACCGCCCATCTCGGCAACGGCATGGTGATCGCCAACAGTGCCATCGCTTTTGAAAACGGCAAACTTACCCTGGTTGCGGATGCAACCACGATTCGTCTGGACAGGACACGATTCGGAAAAATTTTCGATGCCTCCGGCAAACATGTGTATCCCGGTTTTATTGCCGCCCACAGCCGCCTCGGTCTGGTGGAAATAGATGCCGTACGCGCCACCCAGGACTTTTCGGAAGTGGGTTCTTTCAACCCCAATGCCCGGGCCGTGGTAGCTTACAATGCCGATTCGGAGCTTATTCCCACGGTGCGCAGCAACGGCGTTTTGATGTCTCAGGTTTCGCCATCCGGCGGTACGGTTTCTGGCACATCTTCCCTGGTGCAGCACGATGCCTGGAACTGGGAAGACGCCATCCTTCTGGCCGAGGAAGGACTTTTTCTCAATTGGCCTGCCGTGCGTTCGTGGGGAGGTTGGGAAACCGGCAATCCGCAACAACAGCGCAACGAACAGTACGACAAAAATGTAGCGGAAATTAAAAATTTCTTTGCCGAAGCCCAGGCATACAGCAAGCAGCCCAAACCGGCCGTGGCAAACCCGCGTTTTGAATCCATGCGCCCTTTGTTTGAAAAAAAGCAAACCCTGTACATCCGCGCCTCACAGGCCAAACCCATGCAGGAAGCGGTGCTGATGGCCGAAACGTTGGGGTTGAGCCCCGTATTGGTGGGTGCTTCCGACGCATGGCTCATCACCGATTTCCTTGTGGAACACAAGGTGCCCGTAATCCTGAGCGAGACCCAGCGTTTGCCGAGCCGCGAAGACGAAGCTGTGGACCAGCCGTACCGTACACCGGGAATTTTGCATGAAAAAGGCGTATTGTTCTGCATCAGTGAGGACGGAAGCTGGCGCCTGCGCAATTTGCCGTTTCAGGCCGGACAAGCGGTTGGGTATGGTTTGCCTTACGAAGATGCGGTAAGTGCCATTACTTTGAACGCCGCCAAAATTTTGGGCGTCGACAATGTGGTCGGTTCACTCGCCGTGGGCAAAGACGCCACCTTATTTATCAGCGAAGGCGACGCACTCGACATGCGTACCTGCATCGTTACCGCCGCTTTTATACAGGGCAGGGAAATTGACCTCGACAACAAGCAAAAAACTTTGTACCGGACCTACGAAGCCAGGTACAAGCAGTAAAGTTTCGTAAAACACCTAAGGCCCTTTTTGCGTTATCTTTTGCCTGGATGCAATGACCGTTCAGGCAAAGGTGTGAATTTAACACTTGCGGAAGGTTGCAGATGCAACCTTTCCTGTGCAATTTTGCCTTTTGCCTTGAAAAGGCAACCACCCTTTTTTTATTCCGCATCCGGCTAGCCCGTATTTGATCGACTATGGTACGCGACAACTATACCCTGCTCATCGATAAACTCGATGGCTTCATCCGCAAGTATTACATCAACCAGCTGCTTCGCGGCTCCTTGTACACTGTTGGCACCGTGTTGGGCCTCTTTGTACTTTTCAACGTCCTGGAGTATTATTTTTACTTCGGCACCGGTATGCGAACGGCCATGTTGTGGAGCTTTTTGCTCCTGTCGGGAGGCGCCTTGTATTTCTGGGTAGCCATGCCCCTGCTGCACTATTTTCGGCTGGGATCGGTCATCAGTCACGAACAGGCCGCCAGCATCATCGGCAACCACTTCACGGGTGTGAAGGACAAGCTGCTGAACATCCTGCAGCTCAAGCACCAGTACGCCTCCAACGCCATTTATACGGACCTGATCAATGCGTCGATCAACCAAAAAAGTGAAGAAATACGGTTGGTGCCTTTTGTTGCAGCCATCGACCTGGCCAGCAACCGCAAATACCTGCGTTACGCCCTGCCTCCCCTGATGCTTTTGTTGTTCCTGCTGCTGGGTGCGCCCAACATCATCCGTGACGGTACACGCCGCCTCTGGAACAGCAATGTGAAGTATGAAAAACCGGCGCCGTTCAGTTTTGTCATTCAAAGCGATACGCTTCGCGCCGTTCAGTTTACCGATTACGTATTGAAAGTAAAAGTTGACGGACAGGTGCTTCCCAACGAGGTATTCATCAACCTCGGCAACGTGCAGTACCGACTCAACAAAGACGCCGCCAACGAATTTTCCTACAAGTTTGTAAACCTTCAAAAAGACGTTGATTTCAACCTGTTTTCCGGCACCGTGGAAAGCCGCGATTACACCCTGGCTGTTTTGCGCAAACCAAACATCCTGGCTTTCGACGTTAAGCTCAATTTCCCCGACTACACCGGCCGCAACAGCGAAGAACTTGCCAACGTAGGCGACCTTGTGATTCCTCAGGGTACCAACATCGGCTGGGTGTTTAATGCACAAAACACCGACCAGCTTCAACTTCGGTTTGGAAGCAATGCCGAAACCGAAGCCAAACGTTTCGACGACGCCCTTTTTTCCTTCAACCGCCGTGCGATGAAGGACGAGACGTACAAAATCTACCTCAGCAACCAACATTTGCCGCAGGCTGATTCGGTGGCTTACACCATCACGGTGATCCCGGACATGCACCCACAAATCGGCGTGGAAGAGTTCCGCGACAGCACCAACAACAAACTGCTGTTTTTTGCCGGCGACGCCGCCGACGATTACGGACTGCTCAACCTCACCTTCAATTATCAGGTGAAAAAAGCCAAAGGTGGTCAGTTGCCGATGAACACGTTTAAAATCAACAAACCTGCCGGCAAACAAGCGCAATACGAATACACCTGGGATCTGCGCAACATGACGCTTGAGCCCGGAGATGAGATTTCGTATTACTTCGAAGTGTTCGACAACGATGGTGTGAACGGCAGCAAAAGCGCCCGAACCAGCGTGATGCAGTGGCGCATGGCCAGCATCGACGAATTCCGCAAACAACAGTCCGAAAGCGCCGAAGAAATCAAAAAAGACCTGGAAAAAGCTTTGAAAGAAAGCACCAAAATCCAGGAAGACATGAAAAAGCTGCGCAACAAAGTACTGCAGCAAAAAGAGCTGGATTGGCAGTCGCGCAAAGAGCTCGAACGTATGCTCGAGCGCCAGAAAGAACTGCAAAAACAGATCGAACAAGCCCAACAAAATTTCGAGGAAAGCACCAAACAAAAGGAAGAGTTCCAAAAAACCGACGAGCAGCAGCAGCAGAAAGAAGAGCAGCTGAAAGAAATGTTCGAAGAAACCATGTCGGAAGAAATGAAGCAACTGATGGAAGACATCGAAAAGTTGCTCCAGGAAATGGACAAGGACCAGATGCTTGAGCAAATGGAGGAAATGCAGGAAAACAACGAAGACCTGAACAAGGAACTCGACCGCCTGCAGGAACTTTACAAGCAGCTTGAAGTGGAAAACATGCTTGAGCAGCAGATCGAACAATTGGAAGAAATGGCCAAAGAGCAGGAAAAACTTTCAGAAGAAACCGAAAAAAGCAGCAAAAGCGACGAGGAGCTCAAAAAAGAGCAGGAAGAACTGAACAAGGAATTCCAGGAGCTTCAGAAGAAGCATGAAGAAATGCTTGAGAAAAACGAAGAACTGAAACGTCCGCAAAAAATAGAAGACCAAAAAGAGGAAATGCAGGACATCCAGAAAGACATGAAGGATGCCAAGCAACAAATGGACCAGAACCAGAAACCAGGGGCCAGCAAAAAGCAAAAAAAAGCGGCCAACAAGATGAAGGAAATGGCCAACCAAATGAAGCAAAACCAGCAAAGCGGCGAGCAGGAGCAAATGGAAGAAGATATGGCAGCCCTGCGCCAGTTGTTGGAAAACCTCATTGGGCTCTCCTTTGCTCAGGAAACAAACATGAAGGAAGTATCGGCTGCAACCATCAATACACCGCGCTACGTAGAACTGACGCAGCAGCAGTTTAAAATCAAAGATGATTTCAAGCTGGTGGAAGACAGTTTGCAGGCTCTTGCCAAACGCAATTTCCAGATCGAAGGCATCATCAATGACAAGGTGAGCGAGATCAAGGGTTCGATTAAAAACAGTTTGGAAGAACTTGAAGAACGCCGCATTGGCTCTGCAGGTGAAAACCAACAACGCAGCATGAAAGGCCTGAACGATCTGGCACTGATGCTTTCGGAAGTGCTGGAACAAATGCAACAGCAAATGGCCAACGCCATGCCCGGCTCACAGGCTTGCCAGAAACCCGGCAACAAACCGGGCGAGGGTAAAAGTGGAGGTGAACCCAAGGATAAGATATCCAAAGGTCAGGGCGACCTGAATGAACAGATGAAGGAATTGAAAAAACGCCTCGAACAACAAAAAGGGCAGCCAGGCAAGGATGGCAAGGAAGGTAAGGATGGAATGAGCAAAGAATTTGCCCAGATGGCGGCCAAACAGGCTGCCCTCCGCAATGCCCTGCGCGAAATGCAAAAGCAAAAACAGGAGCAGGGTAAAGGGAGTCAGGCCCTCGATGAGATCATGAAAGAGATGGACAAAGTGGAAACAGACCTGGTTAACAAAAGACTTACGAATGAAATGATGAAGCGCCAGCAGGACATCATTACACGTCTGCTCGATGAGGAACGCGCCGAACGCGAACGTGAGCAGGATGAACAACGGCAAGCGCAAAGCGCTCAGCAACAACCTGCTAAACTGCCGCCAGCGCTCGAAGAATACCTGAAAAAACGCCGATCGGAGGTGGAACAGTACCGCAGTGTATCGCCGGCGCTGAAGCCTTATTACAAAGGACTTGTGGAAGAGTACCTTAAAGGTGTAGGCGGAGGCACTGGAAAATGAAAATAAAGCCCGAAACAATGGCAGTGAATGTTTGGCGGATACATAAATCCCTGTAATTTGCAGCGCCTTACCATAGAATCCAGGTGAATGTTTATGCGTGCGTATATTGTTATGTGTTTCTGTTGTGTTTAAAACACATTGTATCCAGACGGTAGCACTTCAAATACGCGATTCTTAACTTCCGCTGTACTACACATGTCAAAGATCAACAGTATTTCAGAAAAAGACAAGATCATAGCCGCCGCAACGGCTATGCTTGCACGCCAGCATGGCAAACGAAAGACCACGATGGCCGAGCTCGCCAAGGACCTCGGTTTTTCACGGACTTTGCTTTATTATTACTTTCCCGACAAAGCGGCCATTTTTAAAGCCGCCGTTGCCAAGGTAGCCGACGAACATTACGGCAACCTGCTTCGTCTAACCAACTCAGGAACGCTCTCCCCCCGCGATGAAATGCGCAACTCGTTGCGCCAACGCGCGGATTTGGGGCGCAATTTTTACGCGTTCGGTTTGTACACCGTTATGGTGGTGTACCAAAACGATCCTGAAATGCAGGAAATACGCAACCGGGAAATCGGTTATTACGAGAACCTGCTGAAAAGGGGTATGAAAAAGGGCGACTTCCGCAAGGTTGATGCCCGCACTACAGCCGAACTCATCGTAGACACGGTTGACGGCATCACCAACATCCATCTTAGTCGCCACGACGAAGCGAACAATACCTTCGACGGCGTGTACCCAAGGCTCATTGCCGTAACTGACCTGCTGGTTGCTTCGGTAGCCAACACCAAGTAAATTTTAAGGCCGAAGGGTTGGTGACCAGATTGAGATTGCTTCTTAGGGCTGTATGATTTGCAGCCTGGGGATAAATCCGTTTACCCACAGTTAAAATTTACAATATACAAGCGTGGGTCCTTCCGGTTTTTCCAGGAGGACCCGCGCTTGTATATTGACCTATTTCGTGCTTCGGGTATCGGGTTTCTGACTTACCACGACCACAATTTCCCCTTTTACATCCTTGCTGCTGAAATGTGCTTTCAATTCGGCCAGCGAAGCCGTTTTGACCTCCTCGTGTTTTTTGCTCAGTTCACGTGCCACACAAGCCAAACGATCCGGGCCACAATGTTCCGATAGTTCGTCGAGGCAACGCAGCAGGCGGTGTGGCGATTCGTAAAGGACAAATGTATTGTCGAGCCCGGCCAGGTATTTCAGGCGCGTCTGCCGGCCTTTTTTATGGGGTAAAAAACCTTCGTAGTGGAAGGCGTCGCAGGGCAGTCCGCTGGCTACCAAGGCCGGCACAAAAGCCGTTGCACCCGGCAGGCATTCCACACGCACGCCGCGGCGCACGCAGGCGCGCACGAGCAGGAACCCCGGATCGCTGATGCCCGGCGTGCCGGCATCGGAAATGAGGGCCATAGGAACACCAGAGCTTAGTTCATCAACGATCCTTTCCACCTTCGCATGTTCGTTGTGCGCATGGAAGGCACGCAACGGCGTTTCAATGCCGTAATGTTTCAACAAATTGCCGCTGGTGCGGGTGTCTTCGGCCAGCACCACGGCAACCTCCTTCAATACCCGGATCGCGCGAAGGGTAATGTCTTCGAGGTTGCCGATGGGTGTGGGCACAACGGTCAGCATCTTAGGCCTTGTGCAATTCGAAGTGGAATGTTTCCACAATCAGGTTTGCCAGCAGTTTCTGACAAGCCGTTTCCACCGTTTTTTTGGCTTCAGCTTCGCTGCCTGCTTCCAGTGCCATGGTTACATGGCGGCCGATACGTACGTCGGTTACGCCCGATAGGTCGAGGTGGTCGAGGTTGTTCAATACGGTTTTGCCCTGTGGATCAAGCAGTTCCTTGTGGGGCATGATGTCGATTTCTGCAATAAATTTCATGTCTCGAAAAAAATATAAACGGCCACAGGCCGCTTGATTAGTTGGATGCGATGACTTTGTTTTTTAAAAAAATGGAGATCAAAACGTACAAAACGATGATGACCGATAAGGCAAGTTCGTGCAGGAAAAACCACAAGGTGGCGAACACAACGGCAAATCCCAACAACATGGCATTGCTGCTTAAATCAAATCTTTTGATCTTCAACCCAAACATCGGAATTTCGCTGATGAGCAGGTAACACAACAAGGGTAGGAGCGCATAAAGTAGCCACGGATTGAGCAGCCACACATCGGCCTGAAAACGCTGGTTGAAAACGGCCAGGGCCAGTCCAAGCACAAAAATGGTGCAGGCAGGCGTGCTGAGTCCGATGAAATAATTGGCCTGTCGAGTATCCAGGTTGAATTTACCCAAACGCAGGCCGGCAAACATGGCAAGGACAAAGGCGGGAAGCGCCTCTGGATTAAAAAGGCGGGGTTGAAATGCCGGTGGATAAAGGTGATGGCCTGGATACAGGGCTTGTGAAAGCATCATGTACATCATCGCCGCCGGCACAGCCCCAAAACTGATCACATCGGCCAGGGAATCGAGCTCTTTGCCGAGGGGCGAAGCAATTTTTAAGGCACGTGCCGCCATACCGTCGGCATAATCGAATACAAACGATGCCAGGGTGAACCACGCCGCCAAATCGGGTCTGCCATAAACGACCAGCATGAATGCACAGCAACCGCAAAAGAGGTTGCTCATCGTAAGTATGTTGGGCAGGTTGAGCATGTGTATAGGGTTGCCTTGTTTCGGCACGGCGCAAAAGTATGGTTTTTGCCGTGATTGGCATTTTCCTAATTTGCACCCAATTTGAACCTCTCCCTTACCGCAAATGCAACCTTTGAGTCATTTGTGGTCATAATCCGGTTTTTCTGCCTCCGTTTTTCAGCAAATACACGACGTGTTTGCCTGGCCTGCTTTTTTTTAAGAAAACTTTGACAATCTCTTCAGCCAACATCATGGGCTGTTTTTGCGTCTAAGTAAAGAAAAATACCCTATGAATCCCTGCGACTGCCTTTCTGCAGATGTGATAACAAACAAACCATGAAAAAAACCGGACTATTAATTTGGGTCTTATGCATCGTAGCTACTGCCGCGTTTGCGCAGCCATCCAACGATGAATGCTTCACACCGATCGTGCTGAACGATGTTACCGACTTTTGCAGTGCAGCTGGCGCATTCACCAACGTGGATGCCACGCCATCCACCTACGGCCCAGCCTCGTGTTTCGGAACCACCCAAAACGACGTGTGGTTCTCTTTTACAGCACAGGCCACCGATGTGACCCTAACCATACGCGGCGCTACCCAACAAAGTCCGGGCGGCACCCTGCAGGATCCCCAGGTTTCACTTTACCTGGGAACATGTGGCGGCACCATCAACCAACTCGAATGCCAGGCAGCAACGGGCAACAACAACGTCGTTGACGCTTACCAGGGTGGACTTTTTGTAGGGTCAACCTATCTGGTGCGTATTCAGGGCGCCGCCGGCGTAACCGGTACTTTCCAAATTTGCATCAACAACTACAATGCACCGGTAGAACCCACTTCGGACTGTCCAACGGCTTCCATCCTTTGTGATAAATCGCCGTTTGTGGTTCAAAGTGTAACGGGCGCCGGCAGCGATGCCGCCGAACTTGATGATGCTACCTGTTTTTTCAACGGATCCTCGGTAGGCAACGAATCCAACTCCACCTGGTTTGTCTGGACGTGCGCACAAACGGGTACCCTCGAGTTTACCCTCAATCCGCTCAACCTGCCCGACGACCTCGACTTCGTTTTATACCGCCTGCCCAACGGCATCGGCAACTGTACCGGCAAACAAGTGGTGCGGTGTATGGCTTCCGGCGATTTCAATTTCCCAAGTCCGTGCATGGGCCCAACAGGTCTTCAATCCGGCGACAACGACACCAGCGAAGACGCAGGCTGCAACGAAAACGGCGACGATGCCTGGCTGGCGCCGTTCGACATGATCGCCGGCGAATCGTATGCCCTATGCGTAAACAACTTTACCTCCACAGGTAACGGTTTTTCCATCGAATTTGGCGGCACAGGCACGTTTTTGGGCCCTGAAGCAGCATTTACAACGTTGCCCCCCGCCGTTTGCCTCGGCGTAGACGTTCAAGTGATCGATGCCTCCAGTTTTCCCCTGGGCAGCATCACCGCCTGGAACTGGAGCTTCGGCGCCGATGCCGTACCACAAACCGCCACTGGCCCCGGTCCGCACACCGTAGCATTCAATACGCCCGGTATCAACTCCGTCGTTTTGCAACTCGAAACAGACCTTGGGTGTAAAATTACCGACATCCAAACCGTGACCATTTTTCCCGATGTGGAAGTGGATACCCTCATCGCAGCTCCCGATTGCAACGGAACCGCCAATGGTACCGTAAGCATCAACAACATCACCAGCGGCACACCGCCTTACCTTTTCAGCTGGAACAGCGGGCCTTTTACTTCCGAAAATTCGCTCGACAGCCTGGGCGTGGGTGTTTATACACTGACCATCCGAGATTCCAACAACTGTGAATCCGACTTTGAAATCGACGTTCAGGAACGTATACTCACGGCTGATGTCCTGGTGGACAAACCACTTTGTACGGGCGATGCCAACGGTGTAATCACCCTGAACGTAACGAACGGCGTGGCGCCTGTGCAGTTCGACTGGGGTTCGGGACTTCAACCCAACAATTCGCAGGGTGGTTTTGCCGCAGGCAATTACACCATATTTGCGGTGGACAATGTGCTGTGCGAAGGTGTCTTCGACGTCACTGTATTGGACAATCCACCACTGACACTCACCATCGATACCACGGACATCACCTGTTTCGGCGCCAACGACGGTATGGCGTTCGCAACTGCAGGCGGAGGTGTAGGCAATTTTAACTACGCCTGGAGCGACGGACAAACCGAAGCGGAAGCTACCAACCTTGGTCCCGGACAGTTCAACATCATCGTCACCGACGGCAACGGTTGTACCATCACCAGCGGGGCATTCATCGTTGAACCCGGGGACGTGGGCATCCGACTACTCGATGTGGTCAACCTGCTTTGCAACGGCATACCCGAAGGCGAAATCAGGGTAGAAGGCATCGACGGCGTTATGCCCTACACCTTCAGTGCCGACGGTTTTACGTTTTTCCCAACCGATACCCTCACCGGTTTGGCCGCAGGCACCTACCAGGTTGTCATCCGCGACGCCAACGGATGTGTCGATTCGGTGGAAGCAACCATCATCCAACCTCCGCCCGTGCAGGTCATTGTAGAGCCTCAGGACACCACACTCGACCTCGGGTTCAGCATTCAGGCAAGTACCGTGACAGGACCTTTCGGCCGGCCCGTAACTTTTGAATGGACGCCAACCAACGGTCTCGGCTGTACCACCTGCCCCGATCCCACCGTCACAGCCGTGAACGACCAGGCGTATGTGGTGAAAGTCACCGACGAGGACGGCTGCATGGCTTCCGATACCATGATCATCAGGGTGAACAAAAACAGGCCCATTTACATACCCAATGTATTCAACCCCGAAAGTGGCGTATTTCCAAACGATTGGTTCACACTTTTTGGCGGACCTGCCGCCGAGCAAGTAGCCCTCCTGCGTATTTACGACCGTTGGGGCAGCCTTATTTTTGAAAAAACAAACTTCACACTCAACGAACCCAACCTCGGCTGGGACGGCACGTACAAAGGTGAAAAAGTATTCGGTGTGTTCGTTTATTACGCCAGTGTGCGGTTTGTAGACCAGGTAGAGGTAAAGTTTGAGGGCGACGTGACGGTGGTGCGGTAGAATATTTGCAATCTTTGCAAATGCCTTACCTCAATGCTCCCATCCATCCGATCCTACGCCTTATTTACGGCTTTTTCAAGCTGACATCCCGTGCCTTCATCGGGTTGTTTTTTCGTGAAAAAGTCCTGATCGGCAAGGAAAACCTGCGCTTCGACGGCCCGGCCATCATCGTGGTGAACCATCCGAGCACCCTGATGGATGTTTTGACATCAGGGATCCGGATCCATCAGGTCATGTATTTTTTGGCCAATTACAGTTTGTTTAAACACCCGGTGAGTAATTGGGTGTTTACCCGACTGTATTGTATTCCCGTAAAACGCCGCGAAGACGTGGGCGATGGTGTGCCGCGCGACAACAGTGCTGCTTTCGAAAAGTCTTTTGAACACCTTGAAAAAAACGGTGTGTTGTTCATCGCTGCCGAAGGTGTAAGTTGGATCAACCGTTTTGTACGGCCGTTCAAAACGGGCGCTGCACGTATTTCTTTTGGCACTGAGGACCGCAATGGCTGGGAAAAAGGCGTAAAAATTGTGACCATCGGTTTGTCGTACAGCGCTCCGCACCTGTTCCGCTCACGTGTGGTGGTGGAAGCCGGGGTTCCTTTGAGCCCGTTGCCCTGGAAGGAAAAATGGCTTCAGGACGATGAAAAAGCCGTTGACGATTTTACCCAGCACATCGAAAACACCGTGCGTGGCCTGTGCATCGATGCCCGCGATGAAGCCGGTGAAAAACTGCTTGCCGAACTGGAAACCATAGCCGACGGCAGTGCACCTTTGGAGCCTAAGGATGATTATTTGCGCAGCAAAAAAATTGCCCAAAATTGCCTGCTCAATGAAGACCTCAAATCGCTGAGCGAAGCCTATTTTTCCAAAATAAATGAAATAAAAGTCACCGATGCCGGACTGCTTGCCCACACCCACCCACGTGCAACCGTTCGGGCTTTGCGTGATGGATTGTTCCTGATGGTTGGTTTGCCGTTGTTTCTGGCCGGACAGGTTTACTGGTTCCTGCCCTGTTTTTTGCCCTGGTTGCTCAACAGGCAATTGAAACTTTACATCGGTTACAGCTCCACAGTAAAGGTGATGGCCGGTCTTATTACCTTCCCATTGGCTGCCTGGGGCGTTTTCAAACTGGCATTTTTACTCACCGGTCAAACCGGTTACGCCTGGGCCATCCTGGCGGCGCTCATCCTCAGCGGTTTTTTTATTGAAAAATACCTTGACGTTTACAAACGGTTCACCGAACAACGCCGGGCCGCCAAAAAGGTGTCCGATGCCCGGGAATTGTTGTCCAAACGCACAGCAGTTTGGCACAAATTAGAGCCAATGCTTCGGGAGGCAAACCAGCACCTGGCCGTTCAATAAGAGCTTGTTAACCCAACACAACCATGAAAACAACGCCTGATGTTCAAATTTTGCGTGCCGATACACCCGGCTGCGCCGAAAAAATACACCTCAACAACGCAGGAGCGTCTCTGCAGCCCCGGCCGGTACTCGATGCCGTGGCCCAACACCTCGAGCTCGAAACCCAACTGGGTGGTTACGAAGCTGGCGATGCCCGTGAAGCACAAATCCGCCAGGCCTATGCTTCCATAGCCGGTTTGGTGGGCGCCAGGCCCGACCAGATTGCCTTTGCTGCAAGTGCCACCGACGCCTATGCCCGGGCCCTGAGCAGCATCCATTGGAATTCCGGTGATGTATTGCTGACCACAGAGAACGACTACGTTTCCAACCAGATCGCTTTTCTTGCACTTAAGCGTCGTTTTGGCATTGAACTGGTACGCGCCAAAGGCGACGATGGCACAGGCGTAGATCATGACGATTTTGAAAAACAACTCAAAACCCGTCGGCCAAAACTGGTGGCGGTGACCCATGTGCCTACCAACAGCGGACTGGTGCAACCTGTGGCCACGCTTGGTCAATTGGTAAAACAACACAGCGACGCTTTTTACCTCGTCGACGCCTGCCAGTCGGCCGGACAAATGCCCCTCGACGTACACACCATCGGCTGCGATTTTTTGTCGGCTACCTTCCGCAAGTTTTTGCGTGGACCGCGGGGAACGGGTTTTTTGTACGTTTCAGACCGAGTTTTAAAATCGGACATGGAAATGATGCTTCCCGACATGCGCAGCGCGCTTTGGACCGGTGTGGATTCTTATGAGCCCGTTGCCGACGCCCGCCGGTTTGAATATTGGGAAATGCCTGTAGCCCTCCAGCTGGGCGCCGGCGTTGCAGCCGAATATGCGATGCACCTGGGTCTGGATTGGATAAAAGACCGGACGTCGACTCTGGCTGCTGCATTGCGCGGTATGTTGCGGGAAATTCCCGGCGTGCGGGTATTGGATGTCGGTGAAAAATTGAGTGGCATAGTAACGCTGCACCACGACCGCTGGCAACCGCAGGGCATCACCCAATGGCTGGGTGAAAACAACATCAACGGCAGGATATCCACCAAAACTGTGGCGCAAATAGATTTTGGTCACAAAGGTGTGGCGTGGGCCCTGCGTTTGTCGCCGCACTATTACAACACCGAAGCCGAAATCAGGCAGACGGTGGAGGTGTTGCGGCAGGCAAAGTGACCTGGAAAGTTGAGCCTTCCGGGCGTTCAGGAATGTTTGAAAGCCGGATCGCGCCGCCCATTTGGTGCAATACGGTGGCCACATAGTGCAATCCCAGCCCGTGTCCTTTTACGTTGTGCCGGTTGCCGCTGGGCACACGGAAGAATTTTTCAAAAATTTTATCGCGGTAAACTTCCGGGATTCCGGGACCGTTGTCGGACACGAACAGGTGCACCTTATCGCCGTCGTTTTGCAGGTTCAGAAAAACAATGAGTTTTGGGCCGCCGTATTTGAGTGCGTTGTCCAGGAGGTTAAAAACCACACTTACCAGGTGCATGCGGTCGGCCTGCACGTTGTAAAAAGCATCGGTCGGAGGCGTCCACCGGATGGTAGCGCCCAGGTGTTCGGTTTGAAGTTTCAGGGAAGCCAGGACTTGGGTAACGAGCAGCGGGAAATCGACTTTTTCAAGATTGAGGCGCATTTCCTGTTGTTCGTAGAGGGAGAGGCGCAGCACTTTGTCTACGAGCAAACCGAGCCGCTCGAGTTCGCGGCGGGAGATTTCGAGGTATTCGCGTGTTTGTGCGGGGTTGTTGAGCACGTTAAAATCGCTCATGGCTTCGAGGGCCACGCCGACGGTAGTGATGGGCGTTTTGAGTTCGTGGGTAATGTTGCTGATGAACTCATTTTTCATCCGCGCCAGTTTTTCCTGTTCGCGCAGGCTGCGGAAAATGAAGGCAAAAGCGGCGGCGGTTACGCCAAAAAGCAGGAGGGAAAACAGGGCATAAGGCACCATTTGTTTGGTTACGAACTGTTTTACGTTGTCGATGCGCGCCACGTAGAATCTGTTGTTGATCAATCCGGCCGACATGGGTCGGGTAACCATTTCGCCGTCGGGAACGAACAGCGTATCGGTTTCCCAGAGGTGAAAATCTACGTTAAGCCCTGCGCCGTTCAATGCCGTGCGGTAAGCATCGCTCAGTTCGTCGAGGGAGATGCTGTCCGTTTCGATGTTGAAGGTGTAGCTGGCTCCGTTGCCGAAAAACCTGATGTGAACGCTGCTGTTTTTTTCGTCGGGCCCGAGGATCTCTTGTGTTTCTATGGCCGATTTGGGCAGGGAAAATTCAAAATTTTTGGGAAAAATGCTGTCGTTGGTGCTTGTGGCGACAAATATTTTCACGTCCTGTTTTACACTGTCCTTTTGAATTATTTTATCGATGCCGCGCGACGACATGATGGTACGTGTGCCGGATTCGAGGCTGATGTTTTTTTCCCTGATCGCCATGGGCGGCACGGGCGGAAAATGAAAACCGTCGCCGGGGATACGGGCTCCTGTACTGTCGACAAGACTGCGTCGTACCAGCGAATCCTGCAACGACATCACGCTGCGTTGGAAATGAAAATCGCTTTCTTTTTGCAAAATGGCAAATTGCTCCTGCCAAATGCGGTGGAGCCAGAAACCCAGGAACAAGGCCAACAGCAGCAAGCTGAAGGCAATGAGCGGGGCGGCGTAGCGGTGTGTGCCTTTGCGTTTCATGATGGTGCAAAAGTACCGGCATTTTTTGGGCGTGTGCGGGTCTGTTAACCTTAATTAACCTAACATCAAGGTCGGTTAACCTGAGGCCATGCGGCGATCATCTACTTTTGTGCCACACAATCGCCACAACTCACCAAACCTGATATTTGGCTATGAAACATTACTTTTTAACCCTGATCCTTATTCCCCTTATCGGCGTCGTTTTGAAAGCGCAAAAAGACGAGGGCGTTATTTTGTTTGAAGAACGCATCAACCTGCACCGCAGCATTCCGGAAGAAGATGCCGAGATGAAAGCCATGGTGCCCGAGTTCCGTGTGGCACAAAGCGAACTGCTTTTTACCAAAACCGAAAGTCTGTACCGCAACATAGAAGAAGAGGAAGAAGACGAGGACATGGGCGGCAACGGCATGGTGATGCGCATCCAACGTCCCGAATCGATCTTTTACCGCAACTTCGCTACCGGCCGCAAAACGGACCTGCGCGACATGGGCGGCGAACGCTACCTTGTGGAAGGGGAGCTCGACAAAACCGCCTGGAAAATGACTGGCGAAAGCAAAACCATCCTCGGTTACAACTGTCTCAAAGCCACCACCCGTGATACCGTGCGCAACCGCGACGTGACGGCGTGGTTCACCGATGCCCTGCCATTGAGCTCAGGTCCGGCGCAGTTTTACCAACTGCCGGGTATGGTGCTGGCGGTCGACATCAACAACGGCGAATACAACCTGACCGCATTAAAAGTTGACTTCCGCAAATTGAAAAAAGGCGACATGGAAGTGCCGACGAAAGGCAAAAAAATGACGCAGGCCGAGTTTGATGCGATGATGGCTGCAACGCTGAAAGCAAATGGCGGAAAGGCAATGCGGGTGATCAAAAACTAGGCTTGAGCTGTTGCAATTTGGGGTAAAAAGTCGGGGTTTTTTTTGG
>JADLBE010000264.1 GCA_020847915.1 Saprospiraceae bacterium
ATGATCAGCGTGTTGGCAGTGCCAAGGTCGACAGCCAGTTCCTGTTTAAACAACTTAAAGAGATTCAAAGCGAAACGGTATTTAAAGTGTATCGGGATGTAACATTCAGTGGCTTACGCCGTAAGGCGCGCAAAACTACGCAGGTTTATGCGCAAATTTGAGCGTTAAAGGTGTTATTTTACTGTGAAAAAGTGGAAAATTTACAACTGAAGCCGTAAATCATCCTACCGTAACGGTAAGATACCTTTCAGGTCGCAAATAACGCCTGGCCAGCAACATTAATTGTTCAGGCGTGATGTTTCTTATGGTATCCACAAGAATGTCGAACTCTTCAAGCGGCAATTCGTCCACAATAAGGCTTTTGACGACATCGGAACTGTTGAGCGGTCCGTCGAGTCCGTTGAGCAACATTCCGAGCAGGTAGTTGCGCACCATGCTCAGCTCTTCTTCGGGTACGGGCGTATCGCAAAGCGCCTGCATTTCGGCCATGATGTGCTTGATGGTTGCATTGGTTTTTCCTTTGTTCACCTCGGTAGCGATGTACAAACAACCGTCGTGCTGCATGGCATCAAGCGTGGAGTAGATGTTGTAAGTAAAACCACGTTTTTCGCGGATGTTGGTCATGAGGCGTGAGCCGAAATAACCACCGAGTATGGTGTTGAGTACAAAAACGCCGTTGTAATCGGGGTGTTTGCGGCTGAACATACGACAGCCGATTTTGATGGCAGTTTGAAGCGATCCGGGGTGGCGCATGTGTACCTTGCCGCTGGGTTCCATCCCCGGTGGCTCAGGAACAACTCTTTGCATGCCTTCCCTGCGGAAAGCGCCGAAATGTTTGTTCAAAAGTGCAAGTATGGAAGCGTCGGCATGGCCGCTTGCAAAAATCATACAGTTGGTCGGCGTGTACCACTTTTGGTGGTACTCAAACAAGTCGGCAGGAGTGAGCGCCAGGTAGTTTTCCGGCACGGAATTGTATCCGTAAGGGTGGTTTTCTCCAAAAATGAGTTCCGTTATTTGGCGGTAGGCCAGCACCTCTTCCTTGTCGAGATCAATTTGCAGTTCCTGCGTACTCGTTTCTTTAAACGTTTCCAGCTCGGCTTCCGGGAAAGCCGGCTCAAGCAACATGTGGGCAAACAGGGGAATGAGCTCGCCGGCGTATTTTTTCAGGGAATACAACAGGAAATTGGAAGTGTCGAGCCCTGCAGGTACACTCACCGTACCGCCGTAAAAATCAATAAGTTCAGCCATTTCAGCGGCTGTGTACAACCGGCTGCCTTCACGCAGCATCCGGGCTGTGGCCCTCGAGGTAAGTCTTTTGGTTTCTTCAGCCCTGCCGGTATTGAACACCACTTCCACTTTTACAATGTCCTGGTCGGGATAATCCATCAGGTACACAGGTATACCATTGTCGAGCGATACCAGACGGGGCGTCGGCAAAACCAACTTGGAAACTTCGTGGATGGGAGGCGATTGACGGCGGTTCAGCATGAAATAAGTTCGGAGTTTGAAGTTCGGAGTTCGGAGATTAAGCTCAGCGATTTGCTCCGAACTACGAACTCCAAACATCGAACTTTTCCGGGCGCGCAAAGATAGGTGGGGTTTTTCCACATTTTGTGGAATAATTTCCACCAAAAGCAGAAAGGCGCAATGTACTTTTGCGTTTCAACCATCTTAGAAACATACGCCATCATCCGATGAAATTCAGCGTTTCTTCCACCGAATTGCTCAAGCAACTTCAAATTGCTTCCGGCGCCATTGGCTCCAACCCTGTACTCCCAATATTGGAAGACTTTTTGTTCAAAATTGAGAACAAAGTCCTCAGCATTTCGGCGTCCGACCTCGAAACAAGCATCAGCACCAGCATGGAAGTGTTGGCCGACGACGACTTTACGGTCGCTATTCCCGCCAAAATCCTGCTGGAAACGCTTAAAGCACTTCCCCAACAACCCGTTACTTTTACCATCAACGAAGAAAATTTCGGCATCGAAATCACTTCCAGCTACGGTAAATACAAACTTGCCGGTGAAAATGGCGCGGATTATCCGACGCTGCCCGAAGCCGACACTGTCGATACGGTAAAAATCAACAGCCAGTTCCTGCTCGAAGCCATCAACAAATCGGTTTTCGCGACGTCCAACGACGAACTGCGTCCGGCCATGACCGGCGTTTATTTCCAGATCGACCTCAACAAACTCATTTGTGTTGCTACCGACGCCCACAAACTGGTGAAATACGCTACACACCAACTTGCAGGAGACGTCAGTACCACCTTCATCATTCCCAAAAAGGCGCTCAACCTGCTGAAAAATGCCCTGCCCTCCAACGACGCCGTTACGTTGTCGTTCAACAAGGCCAATGCATTCTTCAGCTTCGGTACCATGAACCTCGTGTGCCGCCTCATCGACGCCCGTTACCCCGACTACAACGCCGTCATCCCGGTCGACAATCCCAACAGCATGATCGTCAACCGCGCCGACTTCCAGAACTCGCTCAAACGTATCGCCATCTACGCCAACAAAACCACCAACCAGGTGGTGCTCGAGATCTCCGACAAAAGCCTCACCGTTTCTGCCCAGGACCTCGACTTCTCCAACGAAGCTACCGAGCAAATGAGCTGCACCTTCGATGGCTCGCCCCTGCGCATCGCTTTTAATGCCAAGTTCCTCGCCGAAATGCTCGGGGTGCTCGATACCGAAGAGGTTCGTATGGAGTTCTCCACACCCTCCCGCGCAGGCATCCTTACCCCCGTTGAAGAAAACAACGACCGGGAAATCCTCATGCTGGTGATGCCGGTGATGCTGAACAACTAATAAACCATACTTCGCCATACAGGAAAGGGGGTGTAATGACGGCTAAAGCCATCATTACACCCCCTTTCCTGTATGGCGAGGCCCTGGTGCCGGGCTTGTTGTCGTTGTTCCTGGCTTTTTTGTTTCGGTAGCCAGGAACAACGATAACATGCCCCTCATCCAGGACGTGGTCGTAAAGGGTATGGCCATTTTAGCGCCGTAGGCGCGTAAAAAATGGCCATACCCTTTAATGCCACGTATGGTAAGAGATCCTCAAATCAAACACTTCCGCCACATGCCGGTGCGCTTTGAGCGTGGTACCAAATTCAAGGTGTTTGGTGAACCGGTAAAAAAGTCCGTAGCGCTGGTACACGGGGTCGGGTGCGCCGGCTGGATTGTAAACGTATGTGCCGAGATGGATGGAAAAACGGACGCGGTCGGCAAGCAATTCGTAGCCGGCCATGATGGCGCCGCGGGTAGCGGAGGTGGAGTTGTTTTCGCGGTCGAGGACGGTGCGTGTCCAGCCGTCGTATACCCATTCGGTGCCCATGGCCACGCCGCTGATGCGGGCAAAGCGCCAGGCGACCATGGCTTGTCCGCCCCAAAGCCAGGCCGGGGTGGGTGAGGGGTAGTCGGGTGGCGCCGGTTGTACTTTTTTGCTGGTACCGGATGCCTGAATGTAGCCGTACCAACGAGAATCGTTTTTCCAGTCGTCCGATTTGGTCCTTTTGATCAATTTAATGGGGCGTATGGCGTAGCTGGCGCCGGCGTTCCAGGTGGGGTAGTTCATACCTTTGTTGGGCTCTTTCATGCCGCCGTTGGAAATGTGGTTGTAGTTAAAACCGGCAGAAAGGTACCATTGGTCGGTGGCCCGGAAGTTAGCGTACACGTTTACCATAACCGGAAAACTCAGTTGGGTACTGAAAAACAGGTTCGTCGGATTGGATTCTGCGTTGTACACATTGCTGAGGTAAGCAAGACCAAGACCTGCCTGGATGGAGGCGCTGAGTCGTTTGTGCGGCCAAAACAAAGGTTCGATGTACGGCACAGCATTGATGCTGTAACCCAAAACTTCCGGATTGTCGAAGTTCATGTATTGTAAAACGACGCCGCGTTTGGCCAAAATGTTCTGCGATTTTAGCTGTTTTGATTCCCGTGGAATCCATTGGATGTTCATTTCCAAACCGCGTGGGTGGGAATCGGATACATCGGCGATTTCTTCGGAGTGTGGAATGATGAAGCCGTAATGGGCACGTGCGCCCAAAAGGATTTGAGGCGGTTCGGGAGCCTGGGATAGGGCGGCAGCGAAGTGACCGAAGAAAAAAAGCAGGAGGAAAAGCCGATGCATGTTGGTGAAGGTTCAACACGAAGTTAATACCTCGGTGGTATTTTTACAACCAGGGTGTGGCGCATGACTTACTTTGGCAATTTGCTGTTGTTGCGAATCTTTTCAAGGGCTGCTTCCATGGCTTTATCGCGTCCGGCAACAAGATCACCGATGTTTGGGGAAATTTCAAGATCGGGCTTTACACCGCTCAGGGTTCCCGTGTTGTAGGATTTGAGCAAGAGTTGCAATGTGGGGATTTCCACACGTATACCCGTGTTGGGTAAATTTATGTATTTGAGGTCTGCACAAATCACATAAGCACTGCCGCCGGTTTCTTCACCGATAAAAGTCGCTCGTTGGTGTGTTTTTAACACCGAACAAAAGATGCCGGTATTGGAAAAGCTCCCCCCGTTGGTTAGGACGATGACATCTCCCTGAAACAAATTTTTTCCGGGTTTTTTCCTGCCTGGCATGGGGCCACGGGTTTTTACAAGCCGGTTGTTCACATCTGAACAATGGTCTTTATTTACTTTTTGGTAGCCGCTCAACATTTGAAAGGGTTCATTCAGCAACCGGGACAAAACCTGCTTCGAATAGCTGAAATGGCCGCCCTGGTTGTCTCGCAGGTCGATGATTAAATGTTGTGTATTGCGGCGCTTTATTTCATCAAAAGCCTTATTGATCTCTTTTTTGAAATTTTGGTGGTAGGTTTTTTTCAAAACATCCTTGTGCCAGTCCCTGATGGTAAGTACGGCGGTTTGATCTGCCTCCCTGAATTCCACAAAAATGGCTTTGTCGGCCTTGTTTTTTAATCCCTTTTGACGCCTGTTTGTCAAAAGGGTGTCTTTGGGAATGCCCTGAACAACAAGGTTGTTTTTAGTGCCGGTCGGGTCGGAGTAGTACAGGGAAAAAACCTCAGGATTTCCGAAGTAATAGCTGTAAAATTCGTAAAAAAAGGTGTTTACGACCCAGGTGGAAAACTGGTGCCGTTCCCCATCGTGCATCAATCTTTGCAACATGAAACCGATGACAGAATCCGCCGATGAACCGTTGATGGACAAAAGTTGCGACCCCTCCGGGATACGTTTGTCTGAACCGTAGTTTTCGTGAACGTACAAAGCCTTGCCATCCCAAAACAAACGGTAAGGGAAAAATTTTCCAGTAAGGTCGTTCTGTTCAACAAGTTTTGCATTCGGATAAAACGCGGTGTGCCCGTCCTTAACAACCGCAGAAACACTGGCAATCAGGTTAAATGCCGCCAGGGCATCGTTTTGAGCCTGAACCTGCCCAATGATGTGTTCAAAGGTGCTGTCAAACGCAGGTTTGTTCGAATAAACGAACAAGTTTGCGTGGTTGCACAACAAGGTTTCACGGAGTATGGCTATGTCTTCCAAAACCGCTTCACGGGGATACGTGGTTGGTTGTGCAGCGGTAAGTGTTGTGAACAATATCACGAACAGTACAGCGATTGTTGGACGCATGGATGTTTTCATTGGGAGGTTTAGGTATGGTTGCCTGGTGTAAAGTTCCGTATATTCAGGGTGATCGTTTGTATCAAAAGGTTGTCCGGCTGTAATTAAAAACTGATCTGATCTACTCCGGCAACCGGCTCACAAATAGACGATTATGTCGTTGAAATTTTAGAGGATACCAAAGGGAACCTGTGGTTTGGAACCATAGCAAACGGCGCGGCACGGTACGAGGGGCATACGCATACCTACCTTTCTACCAAAGACGGCATGATTGACAATACCGTTGAGAGTATGGCACGTTGTGGTGTGGCTTTTCCGGCGGACTTTTCCGTTTTGATGGGCGTGTGTTTCGGAATGTTACGCAGGGTGGTCCGTGGAAGTAAGTTTGTCTCACCCCGCCAGCAACTCCTTCGCCGTATTCAGTGCCGACATGCTTGGTGGTTCGCCACTGAGCATAATGGCAAGGTTGTGTGCGCGGGCATCATCATCGAGCAGACGGATGTGTGTGGCGGTGCGGCCGTTTTGCACCTGTTTGTACACGAAGTAATGTTTGTTGGCACGGGCCGCGATTTGCGGCGTGTGGGTAATGCTCACCACCTGGTGCCTGCTGCTTAGTTCGCGCAGGATCAGGCCCATTTTCAGCGACACGTCGCCGCTGATGCCTGTGTCGATTTCATCAAAAATAAGGGTGGGCAGCGGGATGGCGTCGGCCACGAGACTTTTGGTACACAGGGTCAGGCGTGAAAGTTCACCGCCCGATGCCACGTCTTTGATGGGTAAAAAACGGCTGCCGACGTTGCTGGCGAACAAAAACTGAACCTCGTCGCCGCCGCTCGGACCGGGGTGGTCGAGTGGTTTTACATCTACTTTAAGTCGGGCGTGCGGCATGCTGAGTTGGGCAAGCATGTCCTGCACCTTTTGTTCAAAACCTCCGATCACACCCTGACGGCGCTGGCGCAATACGGTGCTTTGTTCGCGCAGCGATTTTTCCTGGCGCGAAAGTTCGAATTGCAACTTTTCGATCGATGCGTCGAGGTTGGTAAAACCATGGAGTTTTTGTTCCAGGTTTTCCTGCAACGAAAGCAACTCGGCCACGGTGTGCAGACCGTGTTTTTTCTGCAATTTGTAAATGACGTTGAGTCTTTCCTGCACTTCAGCGATGCGCTGCGGATCGTATTCGGTTTGTTCGGCGATGCGTTCACATTCGCGGGCAAAATCCTCAAGGTCGATGAGCAGGGCATCGAGCCTGTCGCTCAGCGTACCCAGTTCGGCGTTGATGCGGCGGGTGGAGACCATGCCGCGGGCGAGTTCCTGGAGTTGTCCCACCAGGCTCATCTCGCTCTCGCTCAATTGGTTGTAGGCAGCGCCGTAAGTGCGTTTGATGTCTTCGGCGTGGGTCAGGCTCCCGATTTCGGCCTCCATGCTTTCCTGTTCGCCGTTGGTGAGTCCGGCCTTTTGCAACTCGTCGAGTTGGAAACGGATAAAGTCCATTTCCCGGGCGCTGTTTTCACTGTGTGTACGCCATTCGGCGAGTTGTTTTTGTCCGGCGGTGTATTTCCGGTAGTCAGTTTGGTAGGTACGCAGCAACGTTTGGTTGTCGGCCAGGGCATCGATCATGCGCAACTGGAAGTTCACGTTGTGTATGTCGAGCACGTCGAATTGCTGGTGCAAATCGATGAGCGCTTCGGTAAGGCGTTGCAACACCTGGTTGTTGACGGGTGTATCGTTTACAAATGCGCGGCTTTTTCCGGCCGGTGAAAGTTCGCGGCGCACCACGAGTTCCTTGTCGTAATCAAGCTCATGCGTTTGGAAAAACTCCTGCAAATCGTACGTGGAAACGTCAAATTCGGCCTCAACAACGCATTTTTCACCTTCGTTGTAAAACAGCTTGTTGTCGGCCCGTTCGCCCATCACAAGGCCCAAAGCGCCCAAAAGAATGGATTTTCCGGCGCCGGTTTCGCCGGTAATGATGGTTAGTCCGGGTGAAAAATCGATGTCGATGTTGTCAATCAGCGCGTAATTGCGGATGTGCAGGCGTTTGAGCATGGGAAAATAACGGTAGATCGATGTTTATGGTTCCATCGGCGCAGTGAGGCAAAGATACAAAAGCGGATTGCTTAATTTACCACATTAGTCACTGTCGTTGATTGACGGGATACGAAATACGAAATTTGAAATTAGATCAGGATGTTAGAATTTGGAAGATTTTAGATTGTGGGGCAATGACGATGCAGAATCACTGCAAATCTGAAATCAGTAAATCCTTAAATCTTAATCAAATTTCAAATTTCAAATTTCGTATCCCGTCAATCCTTACTCCTCATCTCCTTTGGGATGTGCCTTATCGTATACTGCTTTTAATCTTTCTATGGAATTGTGCATGTACACCTGTGTGGCAGCGAGTGAGGCGTGGCCGAGCAGGGCTTTGATGGCGTTCAGGTCGGCGCCGTGGTCGGAGAGGTGGGTGGCGAAGGAGTGGCGGAGCACGTGTGGACTGTTTTGCTCCAGGGCGCCCGACAAGCGGAGGTATTTTTTTACCGCATAATATATGTTGTCGGGTTTGATGGCTTCGCCTTCGCGGTTGAGGAAAAGTTCGGGGGCGGGGTGGGGGAAGGCTGAGGCGCGTGCGGGCAGGTAGTTTTCAATTTGTTCGGCGAGGTAACGGGCCATGGGTACAAGGCGGTCCTTGCTGCCCTTGCCGGTTACACGCAGTACCGAGCGTTCAAAATCGACGTCCGACAGCCGGAGCTGGGCAACTTCGCTGCGGCGCAAACCCGTGCCATAAAGCAGTTCGAGCAAAAGTCGGTTGCGCCGGCCGATGTAATCGTCGGGAAAAGCGATGTGGTTAAAAAGCGTATCGAGTTGTTTTTCCTGGGCAAAAACCGGCAGGCGTCGTCCGGTTTTGGGCGCCAAAACTTTGCGCATGGGGTCTTTGTCGATCAGACCGCGTTTTTTCAAATATTTAAAATACGACTTCAGGCAGGACAGTCGGCGGTTGATGCTGCGTGGTGCAAGACCTTCCTGCATTTGTACCACTACCCAGGAGCGTACATGGGAATGCCTCAGCCCGACGAGCGAGCTGAGGCATTGCTTTTCCTGTAAAAAGGATATGAAAAGCGCTAAATCGTTGCGATAAGCCGTAATGGTGTGCGGCGAGAAACGCCGCTCAAGAGACAAGTAGGCTAAAAACGCTTCTTCGTGAAACACCGTTTGTTGTTGTTTTTGCAAAGCCTGAAACGCGGAATGCGGACAAGTTCATGGCAAAAGTAAACAAAAATCGGCTGGATCTAGTCGTTTTTGTTGCCGTACATTTCCTCTTTGTACACGGCTTTGAGCACTTCAGTGCGGCGTTTTACCGAAGGTTTCGTAAAATTCTTACGGCGACGCAGTTCTTTCAAAATACCGGCCTTTTCGAATTTCTTCTTGTACTTCTTGAGTACCTTATCAATGGTTTCGCCGTCTTTTACCTCAACGATGAGCATGCAGTGGTTCTTTTATAATGTTCGTAAAACTGAAAATGTTTTTTCGGGCTGCAAAGATACGAACAGGTTTGCACTTTTCCCACACACAATTAGAAGAAAATTTCCTGAGCACTGCGAAAAGTATTGGCGTGGGCTTCCACGATGTCGGACATGCGGGGTGAATAACCGCCACCCATGCTGATAACGAGGGGCAAACCATTGTTTTTACAATATTTCAGCACCACACGGTCGCGTTCCCGGCACCCTTCGCGGCTCAGGGAGAGCCGGCCAAGTTTGTCACTTTCCAAAACATCCACACCACTTTGGTAAAAAACGAAGTCCGGACGGTGTTTTTCGGCTACCCTCGGAAGCGTGTCGCGCAGGATGCCAAGGTAAAAGGCGTCGTCGGTGCCGTCGGGCAGTCCGATGTCGAGGTCCGACGTTTCTTTGCGCAGCGGGTAATTGCGCTCGCCGTGCATGGAAAAGGTAAACACCCTCGGGTCGTTTTGAAAAATGGCCGCTGTTCCGTTGCCCTGGTGCACGTCGAGATCCACCACCAGGATGCGTTGCGCCAATCCGCTGTTTAACAGGAAATTGGCCGCGACAGCCTGGTCGTTGAAACAACAGTAACCCTCACCGTGGTCCGCAAAGGCATGGTGCGTACCGCCGGCAATGTTCATGGACACTCCGTATTCCCGCGCATACCGGGTGCAATCGATGGTGCCCTGCGAGATGTGCCGTCCACGCAACACAAATTTTTCATTGATGGGAAATCCGATGGCGCGTTCTTCGGAGGGGGTGAGCAATACCAGGTTGAGTTTGTCCCAATAACCCTTGGTATGCGTTAACATCGCAGTCGCCTCGTCGAGCAAACCAGGGTGGAAAAAATGGTCGTCGTTCACCGTTCCTTCGTACAACAATTGCTCGGGCAAAAGCTCGTATTTGGCCATCGGAAACCGGTGGCCCTCGGGCAATTCGTACTTATAGGTAGGCGAAAAAGCGATTTTTAACATGAAAAAAGCTGAAAGTGGAAAGCTGAAAGTGGAAAGCTACTGAAGGTCTATAACTTTCAGCTTTCCACTTTCAGCTTTCAGCTTATTGGACTGATACCGTAAACGCCTGCACACCGCTTGCGCCTTTCACCTGCAGTTGGTACAGTCCGGCAGGCAGGTCCAGACCTTCAAAACGAACGGTATTTGGGCCTTGGGTCAGTACTGATTCCCGGCTGCTCAGCAAAGCGCCGCGTGCGTCGAACAACTGCAACAGGACGGGTTCGCTGCCCGGCGCGTTGAATTCCACACGGAAATCGCCGCTGGTCGGGTTGGGCAAAACCCTGATGCCGAGTACTTCCGCCAGTTCGTTGTTGGAGGTCGTCAATGTAACGCCGAGGGTTTTTACCTTATCATTGCATTGGTTGGAAGCCGTCATGGTAACCTGGTAGGTGCCGCCGGCGGCGTAGGTATGCACCGGATTTTTTTCGATGCTGGTGTTGCCGTCGCCAAAATCCCAGAGGTAGGTAGCCGCATTGGTGGAAGTGTTGTTGAACGTAACGGTCAGGTTTGCAGCATTGGAATTGAAATTAGCGACCGGATCGGTCAGCACCGCAAGCACCAGTTTGGCGGTATCGCAACCGATGGGATTGCAGGTAACCAGTCGAATGTTTCGTGTGCCCGGCGTGAGGTATTTAACCTCGTGCGGACCGGGGCCGGTTGCTGTGGTGGGCATGGCAAAGGTTCCGAAATACCATTCATAATCGGTGAGCGAACCCGTCAGTTCAGCGCTGTAAACCAGGGAATCTCCACGGCATATCGTGTCGGTGGGTACGTTGATCACCGCAACGGGAGGATTGGCATCGTAAGCCAGGAGGTTGATGTTGTCGATAAACAGGTTGTTGCCGAAGGCGTTGGTAGACACAAACCGTACGATGCATTTCTGACCGGCAAATTGGTTGAGGTCGACAAGTTCGGTACGCCACTGATTTTCGTCAGAAGGGAAAAACTGGTCGCCAATGCCGGCTGTTGTTGCGAGGTCCTGACCGGATTTTTGCCATACTATCTGGGGTGTAGCATTGGCATCGCAACCGGTTTGAATTTCTATGCGCAACCCGTCTTCATATCCCGGCTGGGAAAAGGGTGCATAGGCCAATTCAAATGAAATGGCCGGATTGGAGATGGCCGTAAAATCGAGCGGAATCAAATTGATGTAATCTTCTTCGTCGGTGGCAGCATAATTGTAAAAGGAAATGTACAAGGCCCGTGTATTGGTGCCCAACGGTCCGATGATGCTCGAAGGCGAACGTGCCCAGGTCAAAGCATCGTCGGGATTAAAGACCACCCAACCCAAAGGAGGGAACGTCGGACTTTGAAATGTTTCCGTAAAATAATCGGTTGCCGCCTGGGTGACCACCGTGTACGAACTCCGCAAGGTGTCGTTGAAAAACACATCTTCACCCGTGAGTGTCGACCAAACGCTGAGGTTGATGACGCCGTTGGTATTGATGGAAATGGGTGTAGCAAACGCAAATTCGAGTGTTTGTCCTGGACTTAGGTCCGGTACGTTTTCCGTTACAGGTGCGTTGTTGTTTACAAGGTAACTTAATTGTGCGCCGGTGATGGTGTTCAATCCTTCATTAACCAAACGAACTTTTACCAATTGTTCTGCCTGGTCGCATTGTACAATCGCGCCGCCGCTGGGTGAAAGCAGTTCGCGAACACCGAGATCTTCGGGTTGTTTGCAATCTTTCAACTCTCCTTCCCAACGCACCGCGATGCTGCGTCTGCCCGTAAGGCCGGAAGGATGGCTCGTACGCACAGCCACCCATTTTTCCTCATTAGCATTCTGAATGGGGAAAGTGAAGTTGGTGTTGGCTGTGGTGCCCTGGATTTCCATGTATTTTTCACCGAGCAGGTACACGTCGTATTGCAGGGTGTCGTTGACCATGTTCCAGGAAACCGTCATGGAATCGGGACAAACTTTAACGATTTGAATGTTTCCGGGTAGGGGAGAGATGTTAAATGCCTGGTCTGAGATGTCGCTTTGAGCGCCGCGGGTTACCCTTACGCGCAGTTTGCTGCCGATGTTGGCGCCGCCAGGAACGCTCCAGTCGTGCATGCGAGCAGTGCCTGGAAGTGAGGCTACATTGTTCCACGAAGCGCCATCGTTGTTGGAGAACTGAACCTCAAACGTTCCGTTCGTGCCCAGGGCGTCCCAATGGATACGTTCCACGGTTCCAGGCACCAGGCCTTCACCTCCGTTGGGATAAGTTACCTTGATTTCCTCGGTGCGGAACTCCCACACGAGGTAGTAGTCCTGCGGGCCCTGGGGCACTTCAAAACCATTGATGTTTATGGTGTAGGTTCCAGCTGCGGGATTGTTGATCAGTACCTGCTCCGTGTTGTTGAGGGAGTCGCGTCCCTTGCCGGCCGGGGTGTTAAGGATGCCGGGGTTGGGGGTTGGATCAAGTTTCCAGGGCAGTTCCACACCACCGCCCGGGGTAGATACGGTAAGGTCCAGGTCGTTGATCAAAGCGCGTTCGGACCCCACGTCGGAAGCTGGTTCGACCCAGTATACCATCATTCGGGCCTCGGTTACACCGGCCGGAATGGTGATTTGGTGGGTGGCAGTACCGCCCTGATCCACACTACCGCTGAGGTAGCGGGTTTCTTCCAGAAGGTTGAGCGCTCTGTAGGCATTTACATGTCCCCACCCGAATTTGAAATCGGGCCCCACATTTCCGAGGTCATTGGCGGTGTTGAGCAGACTTACTTTTAAAAGTGCCGTTGGCGCATCGGTGGTATTGTTCATTTCCCGGTAAGCCTGGGTAAGCTGGGCCATGATGCCGGCGATGCCTGGAGCTGCACCGGAAGTTCCGCCGAACACCTGGTAGGTATTGTTGTGGTCGGTAGATTCGTGGCTGTTGCCGTTGGCGGAAATGTCGGGTTTAAGTCGGCCGTCGTGGGCCGGACCGTGGCTGGAGGAGTTATCGAGTGTCGAATTGCTCAATAAGTTGGCTGTGGCGATGGCGTTTTTGGCCATTTTGTGACCGCCAGTTATGTTGCCCCATTGGTCGCCTGCGCCGTATCCGCAATCGTTGTTGTTGCTGTTGCCGGCCGAGAACACGTGCATCAGGTTGGGGTAATTGTAAATCTGGTTGTCAACCGTTTGTGCAGCCAGGGTGTAGCCCTGGTTGCAGCCGTCGGAATACGAAGAGTTGGTGATGGTTACGTTTTCGTTCAGGTGTAAAGGCAGGGTTTCATCCTGAAAATTGTTGACATAATCCAGGGCAAAAACGCGGGCGCCCGCAGCCATACCTTTTTTGGTAGGATCGAGGTTGCCCGAACCGGCCATGATGCCACCTACGCCGTCGCCGTGGGTGCCGTCGGCGATACCGCTTTGTGTGGATAGGTTGATAAGCCTGCCCTGGTAGTCGATGTGTGGACCAAGCGGACCGTCGTCGCGTACCAACACGCTTACCCCTTCACCGTTGAATTTTTTACCAAGGACGTGTTCGCTGTCCACAAGGTTGGACCGGTGCAAACTGCGGCCGCGGGTATCTTCTTTTTCAGAAGGCGGGGGGATGAGTTCGAGGTAGCGTACAAAGGATAGTGCAGCAACCTGGTCGATGCGGTCCTTGTCGATACGAACCTGGAGGAATCCGTTTTGGTTGCCTTCTTTTACAACCGTAATGCCGTAACTGCGGCAAAGTTCGGCGCCGTCGGCAATGCTGACCTGAGGATAAACCTGGATGTTGATGTCGACATTGTCGCCGTTGACGGCCCATTCACCCCACGGACGTTCGCGCAGGGTGTTGGCTATTTTCCAATCGGGTGACACGGGTACAACGCTGCGAACATGGATCGCCGCGAGTCGATTGATGTCGAACCCGGCAGGCAAAGCCACCAGGTAAGCTCCAAAATGGATGTAGCCCAGGAATTGGACACCAGAAACTTCCAGCACCGACCTTTCGGCGGCAGTGGGGATTTTTGAACACTGGATGAAACGGATGTAGTAACCGTTTACCAGATCGGTGGGTGTGCCGGCGTTTTGCCTGAGGCGTTCAAAGTTTTCCGGGAAATATTCAGCGCCGTGGCTGAACCGTACAGGAAGGGTAGTTTGTGCCAGGACTGATGTGCCAAGGCTTAACAAACCCGATAAACAGAGTACTGCGTAGAAATTGCGCATAACAGAGATCGGAAGTTTGATCGAAAAATAAGTTTGACTGGTCGGAGAATTTGCTTCAAGTGTAGTATGGTTGAAACCAAAGCAGCACCTTTGCGTTTTTTCTGCACTACTGAAGCGTCAAATATAGCATACACATGATAGATCCGATTGTCTGGATAGGTTTTATTGTACTGGTTGGTCTGCTTATGGCAGTTGACCTCGGTGTTTTCAACAAAGATTCACACGCACCAAGCGCAAAAGAAGCATTGCTTACAACCATGGGCTGGATCAGCCTTGCCTTGCTTTTCAACGTATTTATCTATTACGGTTACGAAAACCACTGGTTTGGTATGGGTACGTATGCCCAGGAACCCAACAATGGCAAGGAGGCAGCGCTCAAATATTTTACCGGTTACCTCCTTGAAGAAGCGCTCAGCATCGACAACCTGTTTGTCATCGCTCTGGTTTTTGCACAGTTCCGCGTGCCTAAAAAATACCAGCACCGCATCCTTTTTTGGGGTATTTTGGGCGTTTTGGTGTTTCGAGGATTGCTGATCGGTGTGGGTATCTGGCTCGTCAGTTATTTCGAATGGTTGTTTTACTTCTTCGGCGCCTTGTTGTTGTATTCGGCCTGGAAGATGTTTAAAACCGACCATGAGCAGGAGGAGGATATCAACGATCATGGCGTCGTGAAGTTTATCCGCAAGTTTTACCCCGTCAGTCGCAGCTACGACGGTGGCAAATTTTTTACCATGGAGAACGGCAAACGCGCGGCAACACCCATGTTCGTTGCTCTGATGGTGATCGAAACCACCGACATTCTTTTCGCTTTCGACTCGGTACCGGCCGTGTTTTCCATCACCACCGACCCATTTCTCGTATTTTCCTCCAACATTTTTGCCATCATGGGCCTGCGCTCCCTCTATTTTGTGCTGGCCAACGTCATCGATAAGTTCGAGCACCTCAAGCTCAGCCTGATCGGCATCCTGTTTTTTATCGGCATCAAAATGATCCTGCTCCCGCTGGGCATCCACATCCCCATCGGCATCTCCCTGGGCATCATTGTCGTAATGCTCGCCGCAGGCGTCATCGCCTCCATCTTTGTGGACCGGAGAAGGGTGGACTAGCCGTCAGCCGTCAGTGGTCAGTAAAGTCGACAGTCAACAGTCGACAGTCGACAGTCATTGTGTGAAAACGACTGTCGACGGTTGACTGTCGACTTTACTGACCACTGACTGCTGACCACTGACTGCTGACCACTGACTGCTGACCACTGACTACTGACTACTGACCACTGGAGAAATTTTAACAACTTTTATCTTGACATATTCTTAGAAGGCACTACTTTTGTATTGGCTATGCCGTGTACCAGCACATGAAAAGGTTTTAAACACTGGTGCGGCAGAACCATGACACACCTTATTTTCTTTAACCAACCGCCTAAACAGCTTTTGCCATGAAACATTGGGATAAAAGCAAGAAAGACCTCCGCCGCTCAGACGAGCGTGATTTCCAAACGGAAAACAACAAAAAGAAAAAACTCAAACCGGTCGAAAAAAGCAAGTACCGCATGAAAGGATACTCGGAATCAGAAGAATAAACGTCGGTTTGAAAAAAAATGCCATGCCGGGCCGTGCTGTAAAAAGCTCGGCCCGTTTTGTTTGCCCCTTTTGTCATCCCAGCGAAGCGTGGGACCACAAATCCTGATCCTATTTGGCGGCCACGTTCATGGCGCGCTCCAGTCCGATGGTTACAAAGGCTTTGATGGTTTCTGCGGTACGTTCACAAATGAGTGGGAGGGCGGCTTTTTCATCCTCCGTCCAGCGGCCGAGTACAAAGTCGACCTGCTTGCCGCGGGAGAAGTTGTTGCCGATGCCCATGCGCAGGCGTGGGTAGGCATCGGTGCCCAAAACCTCATGAATGCTTTTTAAACCGTTGTGACCGCCATCGGATCCTTTGGCGCGCAAACGGAGTTTGCCCAGGTCGAGGTTCAGGTCGTCGCACACCACCAGACAATTTTCGATGGGGATTTTTTCTTTTTGATACCAATACCGCACCGCTTTGCCGCTTAGGTTCATGTAGGTATTGGGTTTGAGTAATAAGAGGATGCGTCCCTTGTATTTGACTTCGGCCAATTCGCCGTGGTGGTCGTTGCGCCAGGTGCCTTCCAGATTTTTGCACAAAAAGTCTAGGGCATCGAAGCCGATGTTGTGGCGGGTTCCTACATAGTCGGAACCGATGTTGCCCAGTCCGGTGATCAGGTATTTCATGGCTGCAAAGGTAGGGTATAGGTGTTGTTTGTAAAGCAGTCTGCAAATTTAGGTACAATCTCTACGTACAAAAATGCCGGGCAAATGCCAATTTTGCGCCTCCTTATACACAATAGGTATACCATGAAAAAACTGCTGCCCGGGCTGAATCTTATTTATGCGTGTATGATGCTTACCGGCATCCTGCAAACAGGGGGTTGTACACATGAAAAGAGCACCAGAGAAGATGCGACCAAAAGCCAGCAAGGTACGGTGGTTGCATTGCCTGGTATGCCGGCTGATGCACAGCCGGCCACCGTCAGCATCAGGGATCTTAACTTTTGGGTTGAGGGTGATAACTTTTATGTGGTAGGGGTGGTTGACGACCGCGGCAGCAAATGGTCGCGGGTGTGGGTCAAATTGCAGGTCTCCGATAAAGATGGTGACGTTTTGAAATTCGAGGGCAACGAGGCAATCATGGTACCCACGTTTTCGGATGCTTTGCCACCAGGGGGCCGCACGTCGTTTTTTGCAGGCTTCCCGCTCAAACAATTCAACGGCACTCCGGCGAAGGCACAAGTTGCGATTGCTTATTCCGTGCCGACCGAACCGGGCGCCATCCTGGTGGTATCTCAATTTTCGGGTGTGCTGATCATGACTCCCAAACCTGGCGAAAGCACATCAACGGTGGAACGGGGATGGTCGTTGGGTGGTTTTGTTGAAAATCCGCTTCCACAATTTCCCTGCAACAACCTGCGCGGCGAACTATTGGTGTATGGGAAGGACGAAAAGCTCTACCTGTCCCAGATCGTCATCTCCGATGGCGAAAATCCCACGTTGCTTATGGAAAAGCCCGGTCCGCTGTTGCCCGGTGAAAAACGCCGTGTGGGGGCAAGTGTTATGTACGACCATGCGCCTCGTATCCTTGATTCGATCAAAATAGGTCGCGTTGAGCTCCAGCCATTTGATGCAAGGCCTTTAAAGAAGTAGTGAGAGGGCCGGGAATCAAACGAGAAAGTATCAAATAAGGATAAAAACGTTGCTTTTAACTGGATTTGGGGCTTTACCGTGAGTATTCCGTACGTTTTGCGGGTGTTCAGGAAAATAATTGAAAAATTTTCATCCGTACTATTGCACAGATAAAAACTCGTTGTACCTTTGCACCCGCTTCGAAAGAGAGGCAGATAGCTGGAAGGG
>JADLBE010000265.1 GCA_020847915.1 Saprospiraceae bacterium
AAACGGCCATGGAATTGCTCAAAACACAGGAAGTTAAATTGAAACCACAACCGGCTGATCCGGTAAGGGTGAAACGTCCGAAAAAATAGCCCCAACCCCAACCATGCGTATTGTTTTATTGCTGCTGCTTTTACCGTTGATCTCCTCCGCACAGGAAGCGCCCTTTTACGAACGTGTGGAAGGACTTTCTGCCCGTATGCAGCGAAACCTCGAAAAAGAGTTCAAACGTATGGTTGGGGAGCAGGTTTCCCGCACAACCAAACACGCCGACAGTGCCGTTGTTTATGTTACACAGCCGGAATTTGAACCGTATACCCTGGCCATTACCAACTACCTGGGACCGGGCGAAAACCAGTTGCGCATCATGCGTTTTTTGGCTTTGCCCGATTACGAGGCTATGGCAACCATGCTCGACAAAAAGCCGGCCGACAGCACCCTGCGCATGGTACCCTTGTTCCTCAACAACCGCATTTTTCAGGCATTTCCGCCCAAAGCGCTGACCCACAAGGCGCCTGTAACCATTGTAACCGGATCGAACCATTCGTACAACTACGTCGATGGTTGGGTACATCTTTCGGCCGGGGGCTTAACCACCCGTCCCGATACCGACCTGGAAATGCTGCGCAGCTACCTTTACGAAAGGCCGCAGCCTCCTGGCGAAACCACCGTGTTGTCGCTGCTCAACAACGACAGCGTAAACGCCGTTTTTCAGTCCGTTTTTGACGATTTTAAAACCGTGCGCACCATAGACCACATTGAAAAGGCCATCCATAAAACACAAAACAAACGCATCATTCTGGTCGGTTACGTGGAAAACCACCTTGTTGACGGCGTGTTGCTGGTGCGTTACCGCAACAATGGCGAGTATAGTTACAAAATCAAGGCGAAGGAAATGCAAACCGTCGGGAAATCCGTCGACAAAGAAATTTTGCTCTGGGGTGTTCAATACGCCGACAACCCGGAGGAAAAAATCGGCGGCGACACCCTGCGGGAAGAACTTACCCGCCTGCAAAAAGCGTTGGAAAACGAACATGCCGGCGCAGTGATGGAAGGTGTTTTATCCGACCATGCCACGGTACAAATCGAAAGCAAAACCGTTGATTTTCAGACGTTTTTGCTCGCTCAATCTCCCCGTTACCGTTGGGTATTTTTGTCTGTAACGCCTCAAACACCGGTGGCGTTGCGTGTGGCGCAGGGTTACAACCGTTTCCTGTGGCTCGGTTTACTCGCCATGCTTGGAATAGTAATTTTTGCGGCATTTAAGAAAAAACGCACCTTACTGTGGGTCGTAGTTGCAGCAATGGTGTTGGCGTTGATGGTTTGGGGCGTGTCGGAGGGATTGGTTTGGGTGGTGGAGCGGGGCGGAGAAGTACTATTGCGTTGAATTAAATTGTATGGCAATGATAGAGGCAGAGCCTACTATTTAGGCTTAAGTAACCTCAATTTTCCATCAACATCAAAGGAAAGAATGGTTTTATCCGGTTCGTAGGTAAGCACGGCTTGCAGTTCCTGTTTTCCAGGCAAGGAGATCCGCATGGTTTCGCAATTGGTATCAGGATTTACCAATACAACCCTGGTTTTACGGGAATCGGTTGTGGTTGTGTCCTTTCCAACAAAACACATATCTCCATCCAACAAACCTCCATAATCATTACGGCTTATCCCCCACGATAGTGGATGCACAGATTCTCCGGTTTCAGCATTGTAGACGCCAACGGATTCCCAACCGAAAAAGGAGCTCGCCCCCAACAGGTATCCATCAATTGGTTTGCGATCAGCAATTAATCCAGTCCACAATATTTTCCCTGTTTCAAGATCAACACGTTCCATTCCTGGTGGAGTACTGTAACTACCCATGATGACATCATAACAAAAACGGTCATTGTCAGGCACCAGAGTGGTACGCCTGAATGCAGACAAAGCAATGGTGCGTACGACGGTTTGTTGCTCAATATTGTACAAGGCAATGCTTGAAGTGTCGGAATCGTCTACCACCAGCAGCGCGATGGCAGGTCCCACGGGTGCATTGGGCAGGTAAATCGGTTGACCTATGGTTACAAAATTATTGGATGCCACCCATTGGTTCAGCGGGACAACTTCCGAAGCACTGTCGGCATTCAGATCAAGCAACCAGACGGCAGTGGACGGACCGGATTCGTTTTTTAAAACAATCGGCAAATGGTTGCTCGTAAGGTTGAAATCCATGCTTCCAAATACGGTACCTGTAGGCGTTTCGAACAGTAGCTTCCACGCTTTGTTGTCCGTGTCCATGATCCAAAGTCGGTTTCCTGATGTCCCGAGATAAGGATGCTCGATATCATCAGGATTCCTGATCTGCAACGTAACGCCTGTGGGATTTTCCACATAAAAACTCGTTTGGTCGATCATGTTAACACCTAAAGCCTTCCCTCCGCTTGTAAACCAGGCAATATTGTTAAGCATGCGAAGGTTGGACACTGTTTTGTCCCAGGCTTTGCGCGGCGGACCAATTTCTTCCAACCGTGTATATTTTGTGTAACAGGCAGGTTCACCGTCCTTTTGGCACCGGATAAACAGGAGTACAACAAGAGGCAAAAGCAACAAGTGGAAGGTCTTCATAGGTTTGGTTTTTTGACAAATTTATAGTCATTAGTCTAAAACCACAATGAATCATGAACTTGGTTTGGTCATGCCATGACATATACAAGCCAACAATGGTAATTGGTAACAATTAGCTCTCAAATGGGCTGCAAAGCTTCCCTGGCATAAAAAACAATACCCCTTCGTGAAATGTGATCCCGTAAATCCTGATTCTTAATGTCTTTTAATAAAGATAGGTCTATTCTATAGGGTAAATACAAATCATCAAGTTCATTTTCGATACACATCAACAAGCTGAAATTCAACTGGTTACCTTCCATACACAAGTCAATGTCGGATGCAGGTTTGTAATTGCCCATGGATCTTGAACCGTATAGCCATACCATTTCAACCTCCTTGTGTTTTACAAAAACACTTCGGATCAATTCGATATCCTTCTCAGACAAACCTATTGACTTCATAATTCAAGAATTTAGCTTGGCAAGTCCAAACGAAGTTCTTCCATTTTTTCCAAAAAAGACTGGAAGGCTGGAAAATAATGGGTGAATACAGCTTTTTCAATGGCTCTTGCCGTATCACTATGGTAGGTGTGTGAACTAAGGTTTCTGTACGGGAACTCTCCCCCACCTTTTTTGTTTATTCCTTCCCAAAAGCGCTACTTTTGCGCCCTCCTAGAGCAACTCAACACGCTCTTAGCTATTTACCATGACTGAACAAGAACTCCTGCGCCGCGAGTCGCTCCAAAAACTCCGCGACATGGGCATCGAGCCCTACCCTGCCGAACTGTTTGATGTGACGGCCAACTCGGCCGACATCACCGCCAATTACAGCGAAACCGTGCTCGAAGACGGCACCAAACAACGCCACAACTACCAGGAAGTGGCGCTCGCAGGCCGTGTGATGGCCCAGCGTGAAGCGGGTAAAGCCTTGTTCATGAACCTGCAGGACAGCGCAGGACGCATACAACTGTACCTGCGCCGCGACGAGTTTTTGGGCGAAGACGGCAATGCCGACTTTTTCGACGTCGCCATTAAAAAACTGCTCGACCTGGGCGATTTTATCGGCATCAAAGGTTTCGCGTTCAGGACAAAAACCGGTGAGGTTTCGGTGCACGTCACCAGCCTGAAATTCCTGTCGAAAACCCTGCGCCCACTGCCCATCGTAAAACGCGATGCTGAAGGCAATGTGTTCGACGCGTTTACCGATCCCGAACAACGCTACCGCATGCGTTATGTGGACCTCACGGTGAACCCCGAAGTGCGCCGCACGTTTATCAAACGTTCGAAACTTGTTAAAACGATGCGTGCCTTCCTCGACGACCTCGGTCTGCTAGAAGTGGAAACACCCATCCTTCAGCCCATCCACGGCGGCGCGGCGGCACGTCCGTTCACGACGCACCACAACACTCTGGACATGCAGCTTTACCTGCGCATCGCCAACGAACTTTACCTCAAACGCCTCATCGTAGGTGGTTTCGACGGTGTGTACGAGTTCGCCAAGATGTTCCGCAACGAAGGCATGGACCGCACGCATAACCCCGAGTTTACCGCCCTCGAATTTTATGTGGCCTACAAGGACTACCTCTGGATGATGGACGTGACCGAACAGATGCTCGAAAAAGTGGCCCTCGCCCTCAGCGACGACGGTACTGCACTCGTGGAATACGAAGGCAACACGATCAACTTCGCCGGGCCGTACACACGCCTCACCATGTACGACGCCATTCGCCAGTACACGGGCCTGGAGGTGGAAACGGCCGACGAATCGGAACTGCGCAGCTTCTGCCGCGAAAACCACATCGCCATCGACGGCACCATGGGCAAAGCCAAACTCATCGACGAAATTTTTGGTGAAAAAGTGGAGGGCAACCTCATCCAGCCCACGTTCATCACCGATTACCCGGTGGAAATGTCGCCGCTTACCAAAAAACACCGCAGCAAACCCGGTTTGGTGGAACGTTTCGAATTGTACGTCAACGGTAAAGAGGTGGCCAACGCCTACTCGGAGCTCAACGATCCGATCGAACAGCGTGAGCGTTTTGAAGACCAGTTACGCCTGGCCGAGCGTGGCGACGAAGAAGCCATGGCGATGGACCTCGATTTCCTGCGCGCCCTCGAATACGGCATGCCGCCAACGGCAGGTATCGGTTTCGGCATCGACCGGCTGGCCATGCTGTTCACCGGCCAACACGCCATCCAGGAGGTTTTGTTTTTCCCTCAGATGCGCCCGGAGGTTGGAAGGTCAGACTCATAGAACAACGCACCACCATTTTCAAGATTTTTTAATCTATAATTTTCCCTTAATTTATTAAAGCAAATTAAGGTAGCAATACTATCATAGCCCGCATTATGAAGCTTCGGCAATCTTTTCTTGAATAAAAAATAAAACAACTCTTGTAAAGTTGGATATTTAATTTTATTATCAAATGTAGAAAGATTGCATAAATCTTTCGTTGAGTCCATTGTACAAATATAATTTTTATTTTCAATTAGAAATGTATCTATGCCCGCTCTAGTACATTCTGCTAAAATAACATTTATATCAAATGAGTAATTGTGACAGATAATTGTTTTACAGCCTTCTAAATCTTCTAATAGATAATTTAATACATAAAGTAAATCATGACCAAGCAATTCAGATTTTTCTTTTGAAATGCCGTGTATTTTACATGCGTTGGAGTCATAGTCAATATTGGCCTGATTTATTATAAACAACTCTCTCTTTACCAAGTTTCTACTAACATCGGCTATTGACCATCCTATTTGTAGTAATGAAGGCCAGTTTTTAACTTCTTTATAATTTTTCGATGAATCTTTGGGCAAACCATTTGTCTCTGTATCAATAATAATGTAGTAATATTTCTCACTATTCTC
>JADLBE010000266.1 GCA_020847915.1 Saprospiraceae bacterium
ATTCCAGGCGTTACCGTGCACGGCGAAGTGGAAAGTGCCCGGGAATTTATCAACCAACACTCCGCCATGGTGGTGCCCCTGCTTTCAGGCAGCGGCATGCGTGCCAAAATTCTGGAAGGTATGGCATTGGGCAAAGTCGTGATTTCCAGTCGTGTAGGCATGGAAGGTATCGCTGTTACAAACCGCAGTGAAGCATTGCTTGCCAACCAACCCCTCGATTATGCAGATGCCATTCAATGGTGCTACGACAGGCAAAAAACGCTGGAAGAAACCGGTCGCCGCGCCCGCGCTTTTTTTGAAAAAAACTTCGACAACCTCGAAAGCGCCGGACATCTTTTGGAAACGTATCGGGAACTCAGGGAAGTTCGGAGTTTGAAGTTTGATCAGGATTTACAGGATTATAGGATTTAGAGGATTTTAGTCAACAGACAACAGTCGACAGTCCAGCACAAAGCATGACTGTCGACTGTCGACTTTAAATTCATGTAATCACCATTCGTCAATCAACCCCATGCGTTTTCTCCCTTTTTTGATTTTCCTGCCATCCTTCCTTTTTGCCCAGTCGGTTTATCAGCATCTTTTTCGTTTGGCCGACAAAGAGATTGAAGTTGCTTCGGCAATAAGCACCATAGCCAACGGTTTGGTGCTTGGTGGCAAACTTACCGACGAGTTCAATGGAAACGTTTCTGGGTTTGTGGCAAGGCTCAACGGGACAGGCGCCCTTGTTTGGGTGCGCGAACTCGGGGCCAGCAACGCATCGGTTCGCGACGCCTTTCCGGCACCCGATGGCGGTATGTTGGTCGTTTTAAGTTCGCAGGACAATGGAGACCAGGCCACCCTGGTGCGACTCGACGCTGCAGGACAAGTCTTGTGGAGCCGCCGCTGCAACGAGGCCAAATCTTCGGTTTTCAGATTAAACAGGCTACAAAATGGCAATTGGTTGATCATTGGTACAGGACCGGCAGGAACCCCGGGAGATAGCAGCGGTATGTTGATGTCCGTAGACGATAACGGTCAGGTGGTTTGGACAAAAGTATACGACAGCACAGATGGGCCCATGCAATTTTACGATGCCTGCGAAGACGATCAGGGATTCCTGTATGTTGTGGGGATTCAGTACGCAACCATGGAGTCAAGCGAAGCCATTTTGTGCCGTGTTTTGCCATCGGGCACTTTGGATTGGATACGTCGGCAGGAGTCCATTCCTGGGAACCGGCTCTTTCGCATCATGCCTTGGAACGGAGAACAGGAGTTGCTTGTGGGCGGATACACGGTGGCAACAAATGGTTTTGCTTCGGTATGGCTGTCTGCCTTCCGGCTGGATGGCGAGCGGGTGTGGGCAAATTCCTACGCAACCCTGGGCAAGCAGTTGTTTTTGTACGACCTCGTGCCGGCCCCCGGAGGCGCATGGTTCTCTTATGCCGAACAGGCATCCAACCCACAACCTGGCACAGGTATAGGGCGCATCAATACCAACGGCGACCTGCTGAAGGTGTCGGCCTACGATGCGGTGGGAAAACAAGGCGGAGCGCCGCGGTTGGCCCTGTCAGCTCAAAATACGATCATGGTTGCCGATGGTGTGGTGGACGGACAAGGGCGCGCCTTGTACGCAGTAAGTGCCGACAGCGACGGCAATACACCGCCATGTTGTTTTCTTGGGGAAGCAATGGTGGTAAACGACCTTTCAGGAACGACGGAATTTCCACCTGGAGTTACCTTGCCCGGACCCGGACTTGCCGGCATAACCACCAACCTTTTGGTACCTGTCTTTGAACCATTGACGGACCTGTGTCCGGATTTAAACACCGATTTTTCCCTCTCTGATACACTTATTTGTCCGGGAGAATGCATCACCCTGACGTTGACCAATCCGACACCCGGCGCCGTTTATACCTGGCTTACCCCCGGCGGCACGGCCGACCCACAGGACCCTAACCGCATTTGTTATGCCGGCGACGGCAACTTCAGCATCGTGTCGCAGGTGAACGGTTGCGCCCAAAACCTGGCTGCCAAAACCATCATGGTCAATGCTTCCGGCAACGATGACGTACCAACGGCATTTACCCCCGACGGCGACGGTACGAACGATGTGTTCCGGCCTCTGATCATTTGTCCGATCACAGAATACCGTTTTGAAATTTTCAACCGCTGGGGACAAAAGGTTTTCGAAACCACCAATCCCGATGATGCCTGGGACGGGCGTTCAAATGGTGACACACCTGCAGTTTCAGACGTTTATGTTTGGAAATTGTCGTACCGTCCGGGCACCGGAGAAGCCTCGGAACGCAAAGGGCAGGTGACGGTGGTACGGTGAAAAACAGGCGACTATTTTCGGACTTTTTTCAGCGACAACAAATTGATCGCATTGCCCGGCAATCCGGTTATACCCTTTCTCGAAAACTGCGCCGTTTCGTCGTAAAACAAAAACACGACGGGCGCTTCATCGATGAGGATGCGGTCCATGGCATGGTAAAGTTCGTACCGTTTTTTCACGTCGATTTCCTGGAGTGCCGCGTCGTAAAGTTTGTCGAAGGCCTCGTTCCGGAAAGCCGTATAGTTTGGCGGCGCGCCATTTTTGGAATAAAAACAGGTGTAAAAACTTTCCGCATCAGGGTAGTCCGCGATCCAGGAAGCCCGGAAAAACGGCGCCTGACGGTTGCGCATGCGTTCGCGCAGTAGGGAAGTTTCGGTAAGTTCTATCGTAACCCGTAAACCCAGATCTTCCCATTGCCGGGCGATGAATGTGGCCAGATCCACGTAATCCTGGTTGCACAAAAGTGCGATTTCAGGTACGCCTTTACCGTTTGGAAATCCAGCTTCCGCGAGCAGTTTGGCTGCTTTCCCGGGATCGTAGGTATAACCGGGCGCGGCTGTTTCGTTGTACGAAGGCAATCCGGCTGCAGCGAATCCCGACTTTGCGGGTTTGCCCACACCGTTGCGCAGGGTTCGCAGCATCAGGGCCCGGTCGAAACCGAAATTCAACGCCTGCCGTATTTTTTTGGTTTGCAAAACCTTCAAACCCGCGCTGTCGAGGCGTATGCCGAGGTATTCGGTGTTCAAATACGGGTTTTTGACGTACTGAATGGTCTGCGCCAATGCAGTTTGAAGGTTTCCTTCGGGCGTGAGCAATTCGTGGATGTAGGAAGATTCCAAGCCGTAAAAGTAATCGAGGTTGCCTTGTTTAAATTCGAGGAACGCCGTTTTACGGTCGGTAATAAGCGATGTTTTCACTGCGTCGAGGTAGGGCAGGGGTGTGCCGTTTTTATCCCGTTCGAAGTAACGTTCGTTTTTCACCACCACAAGCGCCTGGTTTTCGGCCCATATTTTGAATCGAAACGGTCCGGTACCCACAGGATGCCGCCTGAAATCGCGTCCGTAAAATGTTACGGCTTCCTGGGGCACGATGGAGGCGTAGTGCATGGTAAGGATTTGCAGCATGGGCTGAAACGACTCCTTCAAACGCAATTCAAAAACGGTATCGTTGACGGCAACAAACGCCGAATCCTCAGCGATGCGGTCTTTAAAAATCCAACTTCCGGGTTTTGGCCAGGAGGCATCGAGCAGACGTTCGAAACTGAACACCACGTCGGAAGCAGTTGCTGCGCGTCCTTTTCCGCTGGGGAACGACGGGTCGTCGTGGAAAAAAACATCGTTGCGCAAGAAAAAACGGTAGGTGCGTCCATCCGGAGAAATCTCCCAACTTTTGGCAATGCAAGGCCGTACGTGCAAACTGTCGTCGAGCTGCACCAAACCGTTAAACAAGGCATCCACAGCCCAAATGTTGCTTTGGGTACGCGCAAAAGCGGGGTCCAGCGACGTGATGGGGTTGTGCTGGTTGTAACGGAAGGACGTGCGGGTTTCCGGCTGTCCGCGGCGATCGGAGGAGCAGGCGAGAAAAAAGGATAGGAGGCAGAGCAACAGGGAAAAACGCATGGTGAGGTAAAGGTACGCTGTGCGTAGCACCGGAGCTCCAGCTCCGGTGGAATCGTTTCAAAAATGTAACCGTAGCACCGGAGCTCCTGCTCCGGTGTTCGTTACGTGTGCCAAAGCTCCAGCTCCGATGGACGGCGCGCGCTGTGGATAACATGTGGACAACGTGTGAATAGCCGGGGGATAACTTAACACGACACGAAAAGCACGTACAAACTTTGCCGGGGTTATCTTTGCCCTCCGATCGAACATTAAAACTGTTGCCATGAAACTGACCTACTACGGTCACTCCTGTTTTTTACTGGAAACCGGCGGAAAACGCATCATCATCGACCCGTTTATCAGCGGAAACACGCTGGTACACGACATTGATGTGAAAAAACTCCGCTGCGATTACATCTTTGTTACCCATGGTCACAGCGACCATGTGGCCGATCTGGAAACCATCGCCGGCAACAACCCCGAAACCCTGATTGTTGGTATCTGGGAAGTTCATGCCCATTACAACGCCAAAGGTTTCAACACCCACCCCATGAACAAAGGAGGTTGGTGGGGTTTTGATTTCGGACGGGTAAAAATGGTAACCGCTGTACACAGCAGCAGTTTTCCCGATGGCACCTACGCCGGCGAACCGGCAGGATTTGTGTTTGATACCCCCGAAGGCGTGGTGTATTTTGCCGGTGATACGGCCCTCACACGCGACATGGACCTTATTCCCATGACCTGTCCAAAACTCGACCTGGCCGTTTTGCCCATCGGGTCCAATTTTACCATGGACTACAACGACGCCATCATCGCCAGCGACCTTGTCCGCTGCGATCGTGTTGTGGGTTGCCATTACGATACTTTTGGCTATATTAAAATTGACCACAAAGTTGCCGAAGACGCCTTTTTGGCCGCCGGAAAAGAACTGGTATTGCTACCCATCGGTAGCGACCTCCAGGTGAGCTGAAAACCCTTTTTTTAAAAACAAACGAAAAGAAACGATACGACCATGATCATGATGCAGCATATGGGAAAAGTGATCACCATCGCCAACCAAAAAGGCGGCGTGGGTAAAACCACCACCGCCATCAACCTCGCAGCTTCGCTGGCCATACTGGAGAAAAAAGTATTGCTCATCGATGCCGACCCGCAAGCAAACGCCTCTTCAGGGGTAGGACTACCCGAAACGGAAAACGTGGTGAGCCTGTACGATTGCCTCATCAATGGCGTCGATCCGCGCAAAGCCATCGTTGAAACCGATACACCCAACCTCCACTTGCTGCCCTCGAGCATCAACCTCGTAGGCGCCGACGTAGAACTTGTAGACCGCGAAAAACGCGAATACATCCTGCGCGGCATCATCAACGAGGTGCGCAGCGATTACGATTTTATTTTTATCGACTGTCTGCCATCGCTCGGCCTCGTTACGGTAAATGCTCTTGTTGCCTGCGATACGGTGCTGATTCCCGTACAGTGCGAAATGTTTTCGTTCGAAGGTTTGGCCAAGCTGAAAAATACCATCAACCTTGTAAAACAGGGTTACAACCCCGATCTTCAGGTGGAAGGTTTGCTCATTTCCATGTACGATAGCCGCCTGCGCCTCGCCAATGCCATCGTGGAAGAGGTGCGCAACAGCTCGAACGACTACGTTTTTGAAACCATCATCCACCGCAACTCGCGGGTGGCCGAAGCCCCCATGCAACACGTACCCGTAGCCCTCTACGACGTGAGCAGCAAAGGCGCCATCAACTTCTTCAACCTGGCCGAGGAATTCCTCCGCAGAAACTGACCGTCCCGACCATGACGATGAAAAAAGCAACCAAACCGGAATTTGGCAAAGGCATCCGCGCCCTGCTCGCAAACCCGGCACAACTCGAACAGGCAGTCCAGGAAAATCCGCAGGAAGTTGTTCGCGAACTTACGAGCAATGTGGCCATGCTGCCCATCTCGCAAATCGAGGCCAACCCCTTCCAGCCACGCATCGAGTTCGACCAAACCGCCCTCGATGAACTGGCCGCCAGCATCCGTATCCACGGACTGATCCAGCCTGTTACGGTGCGGCGTCTGCACGACAAAGCCTACCAGCTCATTTCGGGCGAAAGGCGTTTCCGTGCCAGTCAACTCGCAGGCCTTACCGAAATCCCGGCCTACGTACGCCTTGCCGACGACCAGCAAATGCTGGAAATGGCCCTTATCGAAAACATCCAGCGCGAAGACCTCAACTCGGTGGAAGTAGCCATGTCGTACCAGCGCCTGATCGATGAATGCAGTCTGACCCACGAAAACCTCTCCGAGCGTGTGGGCAAACAACGCAGCACCATCACCAATTACCTGCGCCTGCTCAAACTGCCGCCCGAAATTCAGCGCGCCGTAAAAGAACGCAAACTCACCATGGGCCACGCCCGAGCACTGGCCGGCATCGACAACATCGCACTGCAACTTTCGCTTTACCGTCAGGTCATCGAACAGGATCTTTCCGTTCGCGCCGTGGAAGAACTCATCGCTCGTTACCAGGGTGGAAAAACGGCCAAAAAAGGCAAGGAAGATGCCCGTCTGCCCGAACACATGCGCAACATTCAGGACCAGTTCAGCGCCTTTTTCGGCGCCAAAGTGCAGCTGAAACGCGATGCCCAGGGCAAAGGCCAACTGGTGGTCAAATTCAGCAACGACGGTGATTTGAACAGACTGATCGATTTGATAGAAAAAGGATAGTATTTTGGTCGACTAGTCGCTGGTCGGCTGGTCGCCAGTCAAAAACATGAGTCATCCCGAATTTTTTCGGGGTGACTCATGTTCGTTTCATGCTGTCTTTTTTTTTAAAAAAAACAACTGTAAATCAGGTATTTATAAATAAAAGCCCAGCGGGGCGATTATGTCTGTAGAATAATTGGTATCAATAAGTTCGGAGCCCCAGCGGGGCGGCTATGGGACGATTAGCACATATCCGCCCCGCTGGGCTACGGCTTACACACATCTTTACATTTGTGAAATCAACTCGCTCCGGCAGGAGCGATATCTTGGGTGTGCCGGGCATGCCACACCTCTAACAGGTGCGAAGTTACGACTTCAAGTCCTTTGAGA
>JADLBE010000267.1 GCA_020847915.1 Saprospiraceae bacterium
CCTGCTTCCGGCGCCGATACCACCGGCCTGATGCCGGGATTGTACACCTTTACCGTAACCGATCAAAAAGGTAAAGTGATGGTTCAAACCTTAGTGGTCCAGGAAGCCTCACCACTTTCAACTTTATCGGATGTGACACCTGCAACTTGTTCAACTTGTGCCGACGGCAGCATCATAGTATCATCCGTAAGCGGGGACGCACCGTTCACGTTCCAATGGAGCAACGGAGCCGATGGTCAAATTGTAAATGGTATGCTTCCAGGTGTATACTCCCTCACCCTTTCCGATGCCTGGGGATGTGATACGGTTTTGGCGTTCGAAGTTCCGTTCACCATAGCTACAACAGAACAAGAGGATGGCCAACTCGCACCGTCGGTATGGCCCAATCCCTGCACCGATGTTTTGTATCTTGATTGGCAAGGCGCTTCCAGCTGGACGCTTGTTGCTTCCGACGGCAAGGTGGTGCAAAGATTAAACCTGTCTTCAACCAACCGACAAGGTGTCAATTTACTTCCGCTACCTGCCGGAATTTACCTCAGTATTTTTGAAATGGAAAGTGGTCAGGTCCACCAAAGTTCGGTGGTGTTGGTCCGGTAATCATGAACATGAAAGATCATCTGTAATCCAGACAAGTAACCATCCACGGCCTCCTAACCATCCCCCATCATTACCCATTATACACAAGGGGGTTCAAACTGCACGTTTCAAATTTGCTTCAGCAAATTTTAAACATGCAGTTTGAACCCCCTTGTGTATAATGGGTGTTTGTTTTTGTGTTTGTTACAAGTGTATCACCTCCCCATACGCCGCCGCGGCAGCTTCCATAATCGCTTCACTCATGGTGGGGTGGGGGTGTACAGACTTCACGATTTCCATACCCGTGGTTTCCAGTTTGCGGGCCACAACCACTTCGGCGATCATTTCCGTAACGTTGGAACCGATCATGTGGGCGCCGAGGAATTCGCCGTATTTTTTGTCAAAAATAACTTTGACAAAACCTTCGGGAACACCGCCTGCTTTGGCTTTGCCGGAAGCGGTGAAGGGGAATTTGCCCACCAAAACCTCGTAACCTGCGTCTTTGGCGCCCTGTTCGGTGTAACCCACCGAGGCGATTTCGGGTGCGCAATACGTGCAGCCGGGGATGTTGTTGTAGTCGATGGGTTCGGGGTGGTGACCGGCGATTTTTTCCACGCAGGTGATGGCTTCGGCGCTGGCCACGTGGGCGAGGGCCTGGGTATTGAGCACATCGCCGATGGCGTAAATGCCGGGCACGTTGGTTTGGTACCACTCGTTCACTTTGATGTAGCCGCGTTCGGTGGTTACGCCGAGGGTTTCCAGTCCGATGTTTTCGATGTTGGGCGTTACGCCGGCGGCGCTGAGCACCACGTCGCAAAGGATGGTTTCAGTTTTGCCGTCCTTGCGGTTTTTCATGTTCACCTTGATTTCTTTACCGCTGGTATCCACGGTTTCCACAGCCCAGTTGCCGTATACTTTCATGCCTTTGCGGCTGAATAGTTTGCCGAGCTCCTTGGAAATGTCGGGATCTTCGCGGGGCACGAGGCCTTGTTCCATAAACTCCACGATACTCACTTCGGTGCCGATGGTGTGGTAGAAGTAACCGAACTCGACGCCGATGGCGCCTGCACCCACCACAACCAACCGTTTGGGCTGGGTTTCGAGGCTCATGGCCTTGCGGTATTCGATGATCTTTTTGCCGTCGATGGGCAGGTTGGGCAATTCTTTGGCGCGACCGCCGGTGGCTACGATGATGTTTTTGGCAGTGTATTCGGTCACTTTGCCTTCGGCGTCGGTGACGGCTACTTTTGGACCGGCAACCAGTTTGCCTGTACCGTTGATGACCGTGATTTTATTTTTTTTCATCAAAAACTGCACGCCTTTGCTCATCCCGTCGGCCACACCGCGGCTGCGTTTGATCATGGCGCCGAAATCGGCTTTGACGTCGGAAACCTGGATGCCGTAGTCGGCGGCGTGGTTGAGGTAATCAAACACCTGTGCGCTTTTGAGCAGGGCTTTGGTGGGTATACAACCCCAGTTGAGGCAGATGCCGCCCAGGCTTTCGCGTTCGATGATGGCCGTGTTGAGGCCGAGTTGCGAGGCGCGGATGGCGGCGACGTATCCGCCGGGGCCGCTACCGATGACGATGAGATCGAAGTTCATAGTGGAATTTGCTTGATCAAGGATGGTATCGGACGTTGCTTTTTGCCACCTGAAGGCCGGCAGCGTCCTGTTTTAAAACAAAATTCGGTCAGGCAAGTGCAAAGGTAGCGTTTACAAACTATTCGTCGGAAAAATGTAGGCCTTGCCGACAAACTGCACCGGATTTTTTCAAAAATAGGCGAACGGATGTTGTGTTAAATATTTGACAAAGTTTTAAAAGTGATTATGTGTGTCCTACTTTTACAATTCATTCAATACCTGAAATAAGTTTCGAAACTTACATTATTAATAGGGTATTGAGATTCTTAATCTTACCAAAGCCTTGTCATTTATGCGATTTTCCATGCTTCTTTGCTGTCTGCTGATGGCCTTTCCAATTTTTTCCCAATCTGGCAGTCCTTACGAATTCACCAAAAGCTCCGAGTATAAAAACACTTCAGGCAGATCTGAGCTTGCTGACATGTTTTGTGATGAGGCTGGAAACATTTGCCTCATCAAAAGAGAAATGAAGGCCACCAGCAACGTGGTTACGGGTATCAAGTACAATACCTACTTTGAAAAGTACAACCAACAACTCAAACAAATATATTCTGGCTCCATTGAAATGAGCGAGGTGGGCGGTAAGGAACTGGAGTACGTAGGTGTGTATACTGTAGGGCGGAAACCTTACCTGTTTACGACCCAATATGCCAAAGGAAAGGATTCCTATGATTTGTACCGGCAAACCATTGGAGAAAAAGGCAAGCTCGGGAAAGCCGAAAAAATAGCCTCAGTATTTACAAAACAGACTGAAGCGTGGTTTAATGTTGTGTCCAGTCCGGACAGTATGTACATGGCCATCATCGGTAATCCTGGTATGAAACAGAAAGCCGATGCCGAAATTTCCTATGTGATTTACAACAACAAGTTTGAAAAAGTCCGGGAGGATAAAATTGTTTTTCCTTTTGCTAAAAAGGATATGTTCCCCGGCGAATATGAGCTGACCGAACAGGGCGACCTTTGTGTTTTAATCACAGCTGAAGACAAGGACATCAAACGGGGTGAAGTCGATGTGGTGAAAGTGCTTTATGTTATTACCGGCGATAAGGGTGAAGTCAAAAAAATGCCCATTGATCTGCCTGGCAAATTTATTTACGCGATGCGGTTGGTTTCTGATGCTTCTGGCAATTTAAAAGGTGTTGGTCTTTACAACAACGCCAAATCCTATTCCGATTACAAGCTTCAACAACCCATGTCTGCCATCGGTTCGTTTTGGATAGACATTGACCGGAATAACTGGTCGGCTTCCGCTCCGGTAACCAATTCGTTCAAATCAACGACCAAACGGTTCATGGATTTGGATGAAGATGAAAAAATGCTCAAATCTGGAAAGGGTATGGAAGACGCTTCCATACGTAGTACCTGGATGAACAACAAAGGGGAGATATACATGGATGTGGAACAATCCAAGGCCGTTTTTTACCAGGGCCGATGGGTTAGTGGAAGCACTTACACTACGATGAGCAAAGTCCTGATCCACTTTGATGCAAAGGGAAAGGTTGACAAGGAAGTGATTGTTCCTACCAAAATTGCCAGTTCCAGTTTGGCAGGCATTTCTCATCTGCTTATTGCACACGATGAAGGCGCCTTCATGATTTACAACGACAACACCAAAAACATTGGGAAGCAAATTCAGGAATCCAAAGATATTTCTGCTGTCGTGACTCCAGGATCAAGAGGGATTCCTATGTCAAGCATCAATCCTTCCGCTGTGATGTGCTCGATTGATTATTCGGGAACCAAAAAATTTAACACCCTCTTCAACTTCAAGGATTTGGATGTGTATCTGGACACCAACGATTTCCTTTCGATAGCGCCTGGAACGTTTATCCTTGCCGGTTCCTATCAAAACAATTCCCGATTGTTTAAACTTGAATTTAAGGATTGATTTTAAAACTTCCCGAACAAGCTCCAGAAGCTTGTTCGGGAAATTCAAATCGTTTCCGTATAATCCAAATCCTGGTCAAACGTATCGCGCATGCCCCAAAGGGCCGTAAAAGCAATGAGCAAACAAACCGAACCGATGATCCAGGCGGCGGGAATGACGCCGCCGGCCACGGCCGGGTCTTTGAGCCACTTAAAACTTGCTCCGATGGGTACCAGCATGCCGCGTGCAAAATTGGGTACCGCCGTGGCCACCGTGGCACGCATGTTGGTGCCAAACTGTTCGGCGCCGATGGTGACAAATATGACCCAAAACCCCACCGAAAATCCCAAAGCGAAGTGTGACAAATAAAACATCGCCGGCGTGGCAAAGTTGCCGTTCAGGTACCAGGCGATGGCCAACACGTCGAGGGTGAGGAAAATGGCCATGACCCTGACCCTGCTGCGCAAAAACTGGCTCAGCAGCCCGGAGGCGATGTCGCCCAAAATGAGTCCGGTGTAACAAATGGCGATGGCATTGCCTCCTGTGATGCCGGTGAGTCCTTTGGCAATACCGAACTCCGGCGCGAGGGTAACGAGTACACCGACCACAAACCACGTGGGTGTGCCGATAAAAATACAGCGCAGGAAACGTACAAAACGGTCCCGGTTGGTAAACAAGGCCAAAAAATGCCCTCGTTTGACGCCTTCCTCCGCTTTTGCCCGGTGAAACATGCCCGATTCGGAAACACTGATGCGCAAAAGCAAAAGTGCGATGCCCAATCCGCCGCCCACGAAATAACAGGTGCGCCAGTCGAAAAGTTGGTCGATGACCCAGGCCAGCAAAGCGCCACTAAGGCCAATTACAGCCACCAGCATGGTGCC
>JADLBE010000268.1 GCA_020847915.1 Saprospiraceae bacterium
GAGTTGGTGATCCACATTTTGGCGCCGTTGAGGATGTAGCTGTCGCCGTCGTCCTTCACGTTGGTTACCATCCCGGCGGGGTTGGATCCGTGGTCGGGTTCGGTAAGTCCGAAGCAGCCGATCAGTTCACCTTTGGCAAGTTTGGGCAGGTAGTGTTTCTTTTGTTCCTCGGTGCCGAACTTATAGATGGGGTACATCACCAGGGATCCCTGAACCGAGGCCATGGAGCGGATACCCGAGTCACCGCGTTCGAGTTCCTGCATGATCAGGCCGTATGCGATCTCGTCCATACCTCCGCAGCCGTATTCGGCGGGAAGTGAAGGGCCAAAAGCGCCGATTTCGCCGAGACCTTTGAACAGGTGCGTGGGGCAGGCGGCGCGGTTGGCGTAATCTTCAATGATGGGGCTCACTTCGGCTTTTACCCATTCCCGCACGGCATCGCGGGCGAGCAGGTGTTCGGGTTGCAGCAAATCGTCAACGAGGTAGTAGTCGTGGTGTTGGTAGCGGTCCTCGCGGGCGGTGCGGGAAGTATGGCTGCTGGCAGTGCCGTTTTCTTGCATGGTTGTATCTTGATTTAGAGCGCTCTTAGGAAAAACTGGGTGCAAAGTTATTTCAAAATGACCTTATTTGCCAATGAATATTTCAAACAAGCAAAAATAGGCGCTTGTTTACAAAATTATATTCTTTCTAAATTAAAAATTCACCATTCCCAGCCGTCCAAACCTTCGAGTGGTTCGGTTTTGATGGTTTGTTTGGTTTTTAGACGTTGAAGTTGACGTTCAAGAATCAGACGGGCAAGACCGTAGTTGACGGGCTCGGGCGCACCGGGATGCATGACCGGCAGTGTTTTTGACTCCAGGACATCGAGCCTGTACAACAGGCTCATGAGGTATTCGGGTTGTGTTTCCAGCATTTCGGCGACGCGCGCCGCCATGATTTCGAGCAGTTCAGCTTCGGAATGTTGCCCGAGGTCGGTTGGATGAAGTTCGAAGTCGTTGTTCATCATACAAAGGTAGATCAGGATTTAAGGATTTAAGGATTTTCAGGATTTTTCGATAGAGAAACGATCAACAACACGTTTCCCGAAATCATAATCCTGTAAATCCCACAATCCTTAAATCCTGATCAAAAAACCCCGGCGATTTGCATCGCCGGGGGCTTTCTTCGAAAAAAAACCAAATCAAACTTTGACTGAACGTTTGGGTACCGTCCGGTCGAAGCCGATGGAATGATGTATGGGTTTTCCAATCCCCTTTGTCATCCCAGCGAAGCGTGGGAGCTAAGACCCCAACCTTTTGCTAACATCTTCCAAACCCGTTTTGCGCTGCCTTGCACCTTTTACATTGGTGTTGCCGAAACGGTAGTTGAAGTTGCAACGGATGGTTTGGCTTTCCCAGGTGCCCTGGCCGCGCATGTACAGGCCGGGCGTAAAGTCGTTTACACTTTTCCAGCCGGCGGTGCCAAGCACGTCGCCGAACGAAACGCTGGCGGTGGCTTTACCGTCGAAAAGTTGTTTTTTCACACCGAGGTCCATGGCGCCCTGGGCTTTGCTGCGGAACACGGCGCCCCAGATGGCAGGCGCATTGTACCAACCGGATATCTGGAACGACCAACCTTTGGGCAGGCGCAGGGTGTTTTCCATGTAGGCGTTCATGGAAGTGAATTGTTCATCCACCGAAAAACCCGGACGGAATTCAGCCTCAAAAGCGTTCATGTAACCCGTCACACTCACGTAACCTTCCCACCATTTGGCAATGGGAATGGGAGCACCGATGGTGAGCGAAATGTTGTTTTGGAGCGCGATGTTTTCCTGGGTCAGGTAGGTACGGTTGCCCTCCGTGGTATCGATGATTTCTGTGAACATGTCGTTGGTGCGGCTCACCCCAAGCGTGGTGTTCATCATGCCCATAAACGTGTGGGTGAGCTCGATGCTGTTCGTAAACTGCGGACGGAGGAAAGGGTTGCCTTTTTTGTACGCCAGCTCGTCGAGCCTTTCTTCAAACGGATTCAGGTCGCGGTAGTTCGGACGGTCGATGCGGCGGCTGTACGTAAGGTTGAAGGTGTTTTTTTCATTCAGGTTGTACGTGACTGCAGCACTTGGGAAAAAACTCAGGTATTCATCGCTGTTCATCTGGTCGCCGTCGGGTACATCGCTGGTGAGGTCGCCGTTCCAGTCGGTGTATTCGGCGCGCAAACCGGCCTGAAAACCCCATTTTTTCACCTGAAGGTTGTAGTTTACGTAAGCTGCGTTTACGCGCTCATCGTACACAAATTTGTTGCTGCGCGTGGTGTCGTAAACGTCAGCACCGTCTTCCACGTTGTAAAATTCGAACAGGTTGTCGGTCAATACCTGGGTGTATTTGTACCCTGTGGCGATTTTTCCTTTCCTGAGTTTTTGTTCGTAATCGATCATGCCAATGGACATGTCGATGTCGGTGGGGGAGTTGATACGGTAAATGTTTTCCGAGAGGACGACTTCTTCCGTGGGGTCCATATAGTAGTTTGGCTGGTAAGCTTCACCAAGAAAACGGTAACCACCCCGGTTGAGGTCAATGCTGAGTTCGCGACCAGTTGTGTCGGCGTACCGGTAATTGAGGTTAAAATTGAAGTTGCGGCGGTCCTGTGGCTGGCGGTTTGAAGCAACGAGCACCGAATCCAGTTCGTCGGGTGCATCCATCGAATAAATTTCGGTGCGCGATTCGTTTTCCCAGGGCCCCTTTGCAATGCGTGCATCAACAATGAAGCCGAGGGTGTTTTTGCTGTTCAGGAAAAAATCGGCGCCCAGCTTGCCCGAATGGTTGTTGTTGTTGTCTTCGGATTTGGATTTCTGATCGTAAATTTTGCCCGATTGTTCGCGGTACAAATCGATGGTGTTGTGCCAACTTCCGAAGTGGTTGTTGTAGTTGCCGAACACGTTGAATTTTTCGTTGCGGTGGTTCAAAGCGAAGTTTCCGCCACCTTTCAACGTTTCACCAAAAATAGCTTCGCCACCAACGGAGCCGTTGGTGCCCACTGTTTTGTTCTTTTTGGTTTTGATGTTGATGATGCCGCCGTTGCCCGAAGCGTCGTATTTGGCCGAAGGGTTGGTAATGAGCTCGATGCTGGCGATTTCTTCGGCGCGCATGCTTTTGAGCAGGTTGGCAAGGTCGCGCGAATCCATACGTACTTCGCGTCCGTCGACCTGGACGCGCACTTCGTTTTTGCCACGCATCCCTATGTTGTCGTTGTTGTCGATGGTTACACCCGGTGCTTTTTTCAGCAGTTCGAGGGCATTTTGGCCCTGCGAGTTGATGTTGTCTTCAACGTTCATGACCGTTTTATCGGCCTTTACTTCGATGACGGGTTTGCGGGCAACCACATCAACGGTGCCGAGGGTTTGGCTGTTTTCCTGGAGCGTAAGGACGGGAACCTCGAGTTCGGCTTCACCGTTTACCAACAAGGATGGCAGAGAACCGTTGCCCATACCCACCATACCGGCCATGATGTAATAGGAACCGCTTTGAATGTTTTCAAAATGGTATTGGCCACTGGCGTCGGTTATGGCGCCTTTAACGAGTGAACTGTCGGAACTTTGGTACAGCATCACCGTGGCAAACTCCACGGGTTTACCGTCGGCTTGTTGTACGGTGCCGTGCAGGTTAGCAGCAAGGACAGGAGAAAAGAAGCCCAACAGGGCTACACACAGGAGGAGGATTGTTTTCATAGCAGGACAGGTCTTTGTTTTCCGAAGTGCTTACGTTCAGATGCCGTGCAAAGGTGTGGTATTTTTAGGTATTATGCAATACACAGAACATGACTTTAACAATTACCTTAGGATGAACAACTCTTTGCGAACGATGAAACACCGTTTGGGAACGATGAACGTTTAAGGATAGACTTGAAAAAAGACCGTCGCGTTACAGTTTGGATGCAGCAACAAGTGTTAAAGTTTTGAATCAGCGGGCAGCAGGCAGCAGGCAGTTTTATTGACGGGATACGACGTACGAAATTTGAAATGTGATTTGCGGCACTCACTCCGCCAATTTGTCTGAATCAGGATTTACAGGATTTTAGGATTTACATGATTTAGCGCTCTAAAAAAGGTACAATAGTTCCTTTTCCCTGGGTCAAAATCATGTAAATCCTAAAATCCTGTAAATCCTGATTCAGACAAATTGGCGAAGTGGGTGCCCCAAAATCAAATTTCAAATTTCGTACGTCGTATCTCGTCAATAAAATTCCACAAGCCATCCTTAACCACGGCTCTTCACCCGTGCTCCTTCTTCTTCCAGACCGGTTTTGCGCTGTCGGGCACCTTTAACCTCCGTACTGCCGAAACGGTAGCTGAAATTCACGGTAACGGTGCGGGCTTCCCAGGTTCCTTTGGCTTTCATAACCAGGCCAGGCGTGAACACGTTTTCTCCGCCCCAACCGGCGGTATTGAGGATGTCGCCGAATCGTACACGTACTTCCCCTTTGTCGCCGAATACTTTTTTCTGAACCCCGAAGTCCATCACGCCTTGCGGGTCGCTGGCAAGGGTGCCCCAAAATGCTTTGCTGTTGTACCAGCCGGAGAGCTGAAGCGACCAGCCTTTGGGCAGCCGTACGGTTTGTTCAGCATACAGGTTGAATGCATTGAAAGACTGACTGAAGCTGAATCCTTCGCGGAACTCGGCCGAAAAGTCGCTGTGTACGCCTGTTAAACTTACAAATCCTTCCCACCATTTGGCAAACGGGGTGGGGATGTTGATCGTGGCTGTATAGTTGCGTTGGTCGGCTATGTTTTCCTGGGTCATAAATGTGGAACTCGTACCCGTGGTGTCGAGCACTTGGGTAAACAGGTCCTTGGTGTGGCTGTAACCCAAACTGATGGCGGGTTGGCCTTTGTAGGTCGGACTCAGTTCGAAGCTGTTGGTAAATTGTGGCCGCAGCATGGGATTACCTTTTTGGTAGGTCAGCTCATCAAGCCTGAACTCGAAAGGATTCAGGTCCTGGTAGCTCGGACGGTCTATGCGCCGGCTGTAGGTAGCGTTCAGGCCATAGGTGTCGTTGAATTTGTACGTCAGCGCTGCGCTGGGGAAAAGTTCGGTGTAGTTGTTTTCCACTTTTTCACCGTCCTGTGGCGAATAAGCAATCAGGTTGCCGGTGTAATCGGTGTTTTCCACACGCAAACCACCCTGCACGTGCAGTTTGCCGAACTGGCGCTGGTAGTTTACATAACCGGCACTGGTGGTTTCGGTGTATTTAAACTGGTTGCTTACCGCGGTGTCGAGTGTTTCGACGCCTTCGTCGTCTATGTTGTAAAAAGAAAAGGTATTGTCGGTGCGAACGTTGGCAATTTTAAGACCGGCGCTGAAAGTGCCTTTGAAAAGGTTTTGTTCGTAATCGGTTTTGCCGGTAATGATGTCGATGTCTGTTGGTGTAATGGTTCGGAAATCGCGTTCGTTGAGCACCGTGGTACCGTCCGGGGCCACGTACGTATTGGGTTGAAAACTGTTGCCTTCCAGACGGTAAGCGCCGCGGTCGAAATCGATGTTGAAACTGCGTCCGGTGGTGTCGCTGTAACGGTAGTTGAGGTTGACGTTGAGGTCGAGCCTTTTGTCGTTGATGGTGTTTTCAGCGATGAGGATGGAATCTATACCGCCCGGATTTTCAACTTTTCCGATGTTTGTGCGGCTATCCGACACCCACGAAGAAGGGTTGGTGCTGCCGTTAAGGATGACGCCTACGGTGTGTTTGTCGTTGATGAACCAGTCGGCACCCGTACGCGCGCTGTTCCAGCGGCTCATGTAATAGGAATCGGATTCCTGGTCGAACGTCAGTCCGTTTTGTTCGCGGTAAAAATCCTGTGAGTTGTGCCAGCGGCCATAATGGTTGTTGTAGGTGGCAAAAAGCGCCACTTTTTCGTCGCGGTGGTTGATGCTTGCGTTCATACCCGCCTTGGGTGTGATGCCCTGAATAAACTCGGCGCCCACGTTGCCGTTGGTGCCCAATGCCTTGTTTTTGCGCAGTTTGATGTTGATGATGCCGGCGTTGCCTGCGGCGTCGTATTTGGCGGACGGGTTGCTGATGATTTCGATGTTGGCAATGTCGGAAGCTTGCAGACCTTTGAGCATGGCAGCCAGATCCTTGCCGTCGAGTTGTACTTCCCGACCGTCGATCATCACGTTTACCCCGTTTTTTCCTTTGATGTTTACGTTGTCGTTGTTGTCTATCGTCACACCGGGTGCTTTGCGCAGCAATTCGAGCGCGCTGAGTCCAGTGGAGTTAACGGTACCTTCCACGTTGAGTACGGTTTTATCGGCCTTGACTTCGATGGTGGGTTTGCGGGCGGTTACGGTAACCTCTTTGATTTCCTGTGAAGCTTCGCTCAGGGTCAGGGTTTCTATGGTTTTTGCATTGCCGTCGTACACAAACGTTGGCGTTTGCACATCGCCGAGTCCGATCATACCTGCGCGGAGAAAATAATTTCCTGCGGAAATACCGGTAAGTTCGTAGGCGCCGTCGGTTCCTGTGATGGTGCCTTTTACCACGGTTGAATCGTTTGTTTGGTGCAGGGTTACGGTTGCAAATTCAGCAACTTTGCCGTCGGGAAGCAATAATTTACCCTGAATGGACTGCGCGTTCAGGATTGCGCCAAAAAAGAAAAAAAGAAGCAAAGACAGGAGGAGAGAGGATTTCATAGCCAATCGTTTTTGTTGTTGCCCGGAATGTTGTTTTCCCAGCGAAGCGTGGGAACCCATACACTGGATGGTGTACAAGACGAGGCAATAGACAAACACGTTACACGAGGGATGCACCGCGACGATCAATGGTAGAAATAATCGGACGAATGTCGGGGAATGGTTGACGGAAAGCAGAGGGTGAAAATTGGCGGGTAGAAAAAATCGCTCGTCATGTCCAAGCACTTCGGCCTTTTCGGTCCTTTTAAACTCGAGGATATGCCTTATAAACGAATCGGCAACAGAAGCACAAAAGCTGTGGACTACAAATTTAAATGTGCCCAATCCTTATCAATTTTAATGAAAAAAAAAGGGATTTTTATTCCTTCCAATTCAGTTTTTAACATATATCACCACATAGTTCCTTTCCTTGCTGACAACTAGATTAATGAAAGCGATGGAAAGCAATCATTTGGAGATTTAAAATTTTAATTGTACCTTGCATTGGCAGTCGTAGACTGTAATACTGAAAGTAAGCATTCTTTGCCGGAATCAAAGTTGTGGGAATCCAGCTAATTTAGTAGGGTTTTAATACTATTATTAAAAATAGGTTAATCCAAAATGATTCGTTTAATAAATTTATCCAATTAACTCACATATGTTCAATAATTACATAAAATTTCACTTGACTACTCGGCAAGCCAAACTTTCTTGCTTCAAAAATAAAAAAATGGAAATTCGATTTTTATTTTGTTTATTACTTGCTCTAACTATCAATATTGGATGCGATAAAAAAAATTATTGCACCGGAGGCATTCAGATTGAGGATGTGCGTCTTTCCTTTAGATTGGTAGATTCAAACGGATTATCAATAATTGGGGACTTTGGGAAAAAGTATGGAATAGAGGACGTTAAATTTTTAAATACTACAGGTGTGACTACGGGATTTGATATACAAGGGGATGGAATGATATTTTTTAATTTAGAATCAGGGCAGCATGGTAATGATACAATTGCAACCGAGTACAATTTAATTTTAGATCCAGTTCCTTCATTTCCATACGAAGATATAGATACAATTAACGTTGTTATAATTCTTCAAAGGTTGCCAGATTGCGAGTACCCAATCCTCAATCAATTCCTTGTTTCATTCAATGATAGTTTGTATTACTCAAATTCAGTGATTACTAACACTTTAAATTTTTACAAATTATGAAGTACTATTTTACAGTTTTCTTATTTTTATTTATTACTGTACCAACTTTCAGCCAAGAACCCTTGGAATATTGCGGTACTCAGCCAGGATATACAAATATTGATACCACTCTCGTCCCTTGGTATGGGGACAATGCCATTCTTTATGAATATTTAGAACAGCATAAATACCTTTTTCAAGGGACAGACAGAGTTGAAGAGCGTAATAGCGATCCTTGTGCAAGTGAAATTCGGAATCCCTTTTCGATTCCAATTAGGTTTTTTGTATGGCTTGCGAGCAACGAAACTCCAGCAGTCGTTTCAGCTTCTACATTGAATTCATATATAGACGGTGTTAATGAGGGCTTTACGTCGAATGGTTTCAATACTAATTTTTATATGTATTGTCCAATTTACATTACAAATGACGATTTGGTTGATGTAGAAAATGATTTAGACACTTATCTCTTA
>JADLBE010000269.1 GCA_020847915.1 Saprospiraceae bacterium
CCGAAGTCGGACTCCACCAGTCGTTTCCGTGGATTCGACCGGAACACATGGAGCCTCGTGGTGAAAAAACGCAGGATGAAGTCAGACAGCAACTCAAGGATCAGGTTCTTCATTGTTACAACTGCCTTGACCAACTCAAAAACGGGGAAGGTGTTCTGTACAAAACGACCATGACCGTGAATAACCTCGGGAAAATGGACGTGTACGAGTATGTTTATTTTTTGGGGCAACACGGACAACGACACTTTACCCAAATGGAAAAAATTGAAAAGGAATATTTGACAACAAAACGACCATTAATTGATGGTTATTGACAGAAGGTAGATTTGCCATGCAACCCTTGATTGAAGAAAGTACCTTTGAATGCGCCACCACATTTAGAGCAAACATGCTCTTAAATTAAACTGCCCTTTCCGCGTAAAACCACAACGCAGACACCCTTTCACCTAAAACTACCCGCCTGTGGAACGCAAAACATTTCTCAAAACACTCGGACTCACGGGCGCCGCCTCGGTCCTTCCCCTGGAAAGTACCCTGAAAGCCGCTGCCCACGTGGCTTCACCGCCCACCTGTGTGCTTATCCCTTCGGAAACGGCCGGGCCATTTCCGCTCGACCTGACAACCAATCCCTTTTATTTCCGGCAAGACGTGCGTGAAGACCGCACGGGTGTTGTTTTTAACCAAAAACTGCGCATCATCGGGTTGGAAAATTGTTTGCCCATGGCCAACGTACGTGTCAACATCTGGCACTGCGACAAAGACGGCAATTATTCGGGCTACGGCAACCAAACGGGACTTACCTACCTGCGCGGCTACCAAATCACCGATGCCAACGGCGAAGTGGAATTCATCACCATTTTTCCCGGATGGTACAACGGGCGTATTTGCCACATCCATTTTCAGGTGTATGTGAGCTCGCAATACGCCGCCATTTCGCAACTTACCTACGATATTGCGCCTAAAAACGTCATTTACGCCGAATATCCGGCCCTGTACACCAAAGGCGCCGATCCGCTCAATTTCAACCAGGACAGCATTTTTGCCGACGGCTACCAATACCAACTGGCCACCCTGACGCCCAATGCCGTTACCGGCGGTTACGATTCCTTCCTTGAGGTGTCTGTACAAGGCGCCGGCACCGTGGGTGTGGGCCATGTGGAAAAACAAAATGCAAAACATTTCCTTTTGGGCCAAAACGCCCCCAATCCGTTCAAAAACGAAACGTTCGTACCCTTGACGTTGCACAGCAGCGCCGATGTACGGGTTGAACTTTACAGTCTGGACGGCAAAAAAGCGGCCACGGTGTTGGACCGGCGTTTGGGCGAAGGGGAGCACCGCATTCCGGTCGACCTGGCCAAACTTGGCTTGCCCACGGGCAACTATGCCTACCTCGTGGAAGTGAACAATGCCGAAGGTGTGTTTCGCGACAGCAAACTGATGACGGCCGCGCGGTAAAAACCGGCCGGGTTGCTTCACCCTGGTTTGTTGCAACTTGCGTGCGTTTACCATGGTCTAACCATGATGACAAATTTAAAAAACATGCACAAGGAACAAACCAAAGAGGTTCACATCATCCGCGCATTCGCCGATGCGGGGATGGGGGGCAATCCGGCCGGTGTCGTTTTAGACGCCGACCATTTAACCAACGAACAAAAGCAATACATCGCCGCACAGGTAGGCTTGTCGGAAACCGCATTTGTTTCAACTTCGAAAGTGGCAGACATCAAACTGGAGTTTTTCACCCCCAACCGACAAATTGCGCATTGCGGCCATGCAACCGTTGCAACTTTTGCCTACCTCAACCAGATTGGGCGCATCACCAAAAAACAGGCAACCAAGGAAACCATCGATGGGTTGCGTTCCATTTTTTTGACTGGTGATCGGGTGTTTATGGAACAGCTCGCTCCACGATACACCAACCTCGACCATGAGCGGCTAACGGTGCTGCAGGCGTTGGGACTGGCTTCCGGCGACCTGCTGTCCGAAGCGCCTGTTACCAGGGTGGACACCGGCAATGCGTTTGCCATTGTGCCTGTTGTACATCCGGAAGTGTTGCAACGCATCAGGCCCGACATGGGGGTTATGGAAGCCTTGAGCGAACGGCACGACCTGATCGGACTTTATGTTTTTACCCAGGGCTCGATGTTGCCGGGCCGCGATGTTACCACCCGCATGTTCGCACCGCGTTACGGCATTCCGGAAGAGTCGGCAACAGGCATGGCCGCCGGGCAACTAGGCTGCTACCTGCACGATGTCTTGAAATTCCCGCAACAACGTTTTTTGATTGAGCAAGGGCATTTTATGGCCGAACCATCGCCAAGTTTGATCCAAACAGACGTGACACTCGATTTTGGAAAAATTACCAGCGTAATGGCTGGCGGGACAGGCGAGTACGCGTCGACCCTGAGCATTGAGTTGTGAAGAAATAGCTCAGCCTTGCACGTTTTCCTAAAAGTGGTGTAAGTTGCACATCCAATTCACTCGTCCATGAAAACGTTTTTGCTGTTTGTTTTTAGCCTGTGTCTTTTTGCCTTTACGGCCCGGGCCAACATGGCTTCCCCCATCAACGAAGGCACGTTGGGCGCTTCGCCGTTCATCAGCACACACGTCGAAATACTTAAGGAAAACATCCGTATCGTGCCGGATGCGCGTTTCGAAACAGCCCGGTTTTACGTCGAATACCACCTGAACGCACGCCAAAGCGGGAAACAAATTCCGCTGTTGTTTTATGCGCCGGAGTACAAGGACGGATTTACCGTTGTGCTCGACGGCAAACCGGTCAATCTTCAAAACGTTTCGGATGTGTACCCAAACCTGGAAACATCCCAACTGTCCGATTTCCGCAAATTGTTTGAAATGCCGCAAGGCAACGACATGCTATACCTAGCGGAATCGCCATCAACCGGTTTTTCCTTCGAGGTAACCGAACTGAAATTTTTCGAAATCGACTTGCCCGAAGGTGAGCACACCGTACACATCGAATACACCGCCAACGCCTGGGTTGATCGGGGCGGCTGGGTAAAGGAATACAGCTTCCGGTACGCCTTGTCGCCCGCGAAATATTGGAAATCGTTCGGTGCATTGACCGTTTCCTTCGAAATTCCACCTGCTCCGGTGGCCGTAACATCCAATCTGGGCGCACCATTACCTGGCAATCTCGCATCAACGATAACCTGGGAATTTGATTCCCTGCCCGTGGATGTGATGATTTTTGAGTACAAGCCGGAAATTTCATCCTTGGCGAAGGCGATGATTGCCATTTCACCCGAATACATGGCGGTTTTACTTTTCGTTCTGATTACCACACTTCATGTGTGGATGGTTTACCGTTTTCGAAAAAGACAAAACGACCGGAGGTTTTCCTGGGTGGTTTTGGTGGGCAGTCTACTCGTGCCATTTTTTACTTTGATTTTTTACATGTACACCTACGATCTCATCGATGCGGCGATCGGTTCCAGCGCAGGTAGGAGGCATGGGTACACGTTTTTGGTTTTTGGATTGTATCCTTTCATAACGCCTGTGTATTGGCTGGCGATGTGGTGGTTTGACAGGTATTTTATGCCTGAGAAGGGAACTGAGGTTACTCGTTGATGGTTGTAAGAGGAGTTTAGAGGTCGCAGTTCGTTTGATAAAATTCAGTTGTCTCCCTTCGGTCGACATGACACAGGGTTGTTGGAGAGGGGGGAGGTGCGGGCGGCACACCATAAATCTTCATCAGTTGTCTCGCTGCGCTCGACATGACAAGGCGCTGTTTATCAAGGAATTATTCGGATTTCTCGCTGCGCTCGAAATGGCGCTCACTTCTCACCATACATTGGTAATGTTGGGACGCATTTCGAGCGCAGCGAGAAACCCGATTAATGCTCTGAATATCAGCGCCTTGTCATGTCGACCGTAGGGAGACAACTGATAACATCTGAAGGTATACCGCTAACGGTTCGGAAGCGAGACACCTGATTTTACCTCATGAACACCGAACTTTACCTCCCGCACGCCTCATTCCACATTCCACATTCCGCATTCCCATGACCCTCTCCGAATTCCGCGCCCTTGCCTTATCCTTTCCCGAAACGGTGGAACAACCCCA
>JADLBE010000270.1 GCA_020847915.1 Saprospiraceae bacterium
ATTTCATACGAAAGTTGTGTTCCCGTGGCCCGGTCGGTGTTTTTGATGTTAAAAACCGAATGGTACGGCGCCGCTTCGCGCAGTGCCAAAGCGGCAAAAGGCATGATGGTTTGATCGAGCCTTCCCGACAACAAATGTTGAGAAGACAGGTCGCCGGCATGACCTTCGTCGGCATAAACCGGCTCGGTTTCTTTAAACAACAAAGCGCTGAGGTCTATTTTACGGACTTTGCCGGCAGGTAAGTCGCTTCGTACACGCAACATCTCAACCTGTCCGGTCATCTCAGCAACCGTGCGGAAACCGAGTTCGGCCATGATGCGCCGCATGTCTTCGGCCAGAAACCTGAAAAACTGCACGATGTGGTCGGCTTTGCCCGTGAAGTTGTTGCGCAGTTCGGGATCCTGGGTAGCGATGCCTACCGGACAGGTATTCAAATGGCATTTGCGCATCATGATGCATCCTTCGGCCACCAGGGCTGCTGTTGCAATGCTCCACTCATCGGCCCCAAGCAGGGTGGCAATGGCTATGTCGCGCCCTGTCCGCAACTGTCCGTCGGTTTGCAAAACCACACGCCTGCGCAATCCGTTGCGCACGAGGGTTTGGTGTGTTTCAGCGAGACCGAGTTCCCACGGCAAACCCGCATGGCGGATGCTGCTGAGTGGTGAAGCTCCTGTGCCGCCGTCGTGCCCGGATATCATAATCGCGTCGGCACGGGCTTTAGCCACGCCGGAAGCGATGATGCCCACGCCTGTTTTGGAAACGAGTTTTACACTGATGCGCGCGGCCGGATTGGCGCCTTTGAGGTCGTAAATAAGCTGCGCGAGGTCTTCGATGGAATAAATGTCGTGGTGGGGCGGTGGCGAAATAAGCGTCACACCCGGCGTGGCATGCCGTACCCGGGCGATCCATTCATCCACTTTGTGGCCCGGCAACTGCCCGCCTTCACCAGGTTTTGCGCCCTGCGCCATTTTGATTTGCAATTCTTCGGCGTCGGCGAGGTAGGCGCTGGTAACGCCGAACCGACCGGAAGCCACCTGACGCACTGCGCTTCGTGCATAGTCGCCATTGGGCAATGGATAACTTCTTGCCTCATCTTCGCCGCCTTCACCGCTGTTGCTTTTGGCGCCGATGCGGTTCATGGCGATGGCCAGGGTGCTGTGAGCTTCGTGCGACAAGGAACCGAACGACATGGCGCCGGTGGAAAAACGGCGCATGATGTTTTCCGCGCTTTCCACCTCATCGAGCAGTACGGGTGTGCCGGTGCGGAAGGTCAGCAAACTGCGCAGGGTGAGTGCCGGACCGGTGATGTTTCCGATGGCTTTGGTGTATTTTACGTACGTTTCCCAACTGCCGGTGCGCACGGCATGTTGCAACAAATGAATGCTTTGCGGGGTAAACAAGTGGGCTTCGCCGTCGCGTTGCCATTGGTAAATGCCGCCGTGATCGAGCATGTCGGAACCACGCCTGATGTCTTCGTGCGCCGCCTTGTGCCAGCTCAAAACATCGTCGGCCACGTCGTTGAAGTCAATGCCGCCGAGACGTGAAACGGTGCCCGTAAAACAACGTTTGATGACTTCCGGACCCAACCCCAGCGCTTCAAACGCCTGGGTGCAACGGTAAGATTGCAAGGTTGAAATGCCCATCTTCGACATGATTTTCAAAAGTCCCTTGTCGCAGGCCTTTTTGAAATGTGTCGCAGCATTGGTGTTCCCGTGGTTTGCCGTAATGCTGTCGAAAGCCAGGTATGGATTTACAGCGTTGGCGCCGTAACCCAGCAACATCGCCAGATGGTGAACTTCGCGTGCATCGCCACATTCGGTAATTAACGAACAACTGCCGCGCAAACCGATACGGCTGAGGTGCTGGTGTACAGCGCCGGTAGCCAGCAACGATGGCATGGCCGCCCAGGCGCCACCGGCAGACCGGTCGGTTAAAATCAGGAGGTTGTGGTTTTTGCGCACGGCATCCTCTGCGCCTGCACACAGGCGGTCGATGGCAGCAGCAAGTCGCCCCTGCTGACCATCGGAAGGAAAAACAAGTTCCAACGTTGCAGGTCTGAAATGGGGTTGTTTGAGACCGGCTAGTTTTGCCATTTGTGCATTGTCGAGCACCGGACTGTCGAGGTGTATCGCGTACAAACTGCCCGATTCCGCACCCATCAGGTTGGCGGTGGTGCACAGCGGACTGTAAAGCGACATCACGCTTTTTTCCCGGATGGGATCGATGGGCGGATTGGTGACCTGTGCGAAAAGTTGTTTGAAATAATGGCTCAGGTGCTGGGGTTGTTCGGAAAGCACCGCGAGGGGAATGTCGGCGCCCATGCTTCCCACAGGTTCCTCGGCATTTTCAGCCATGGCATGCAGGATGAGCGAAAGATCTTCACGGGTATAACCGAACGTTTTTTGTTTGCGAAGCAAATCTTTACCAACATACGGCGGCGCGACGGGCATTTCTGGCAATTCCTCCAGGCGCCAGGTATGGTTTTGCAACCATTCTTTGTACGGGAAATGGCGGCAAATGCTGCGTTTCACTTCCTGATCGGCAATGATGCGGCGTTGGCTAAGATCCGCCAGCAAAATTTTACCCGCTTTTAAACTTCCTTTTTGCAATACACGGGCGGGGTCAACAGGCAATGCGCCCGCTTCAGACGACAGGATCAAGGTGCCGTCGTCGAGCAAACAAAACCGGGCAGGCCTGAGGCCGTTGCGGTCGAGCATGGCGCCAACAACAGTGCCGTCGGTAAAACAAAAAGCTGCCGGGCCGTCCCACGGTTCCATCAACAAGGCGTGGTATTGGTAAAATGCCGTTTTGGCTGCGTCCATGCTTTTGTCGTACTGCCAGGCTTCAGGCACCATCATCATCAGGGCATGGGGCAACGAACGTCCACACAGGTGCATGAATTCAAAAACATTGTCGAACACCGCGCTGTCGGACTGGTTACTCATACACACCGGACGCAGCTTTTCAAGATCCTCTCTGCTGAACAAGTCACTGTTCAGACTGCCTTCCCGGGCTTCCCAATGGCGTATGTTGCCCTGGATGGTGTTGATTTCGCCGTTGTGCGCCAGGTAACGCATGGGTTGGGCGAGCCGCCATTGTGGCGAAGTATTGGTGGAAAAACGCGCATGCACCACAGCAATGGCGGCTTCAAAAAGCGTATCCTGTAAATCGGGATAATAACCGCGCAACTGGGGCGCCGTGAGCTGTCCTTTGTAAACGATGGTGCAACACGACAAAGAAGCGATGTAAAAACTTTCGCGTACCTGCGGAAAGGCCCTGTGAATGTTGTGCGTGGCATGCTGGCGCAAAACGAACAGCCGGCGTTCCAGGTCTTTGGGCGTTCCCGCAGTATCAGATGGCGCCAGAAACCACTGTTCGATGACCGGTTCGGTACTTCGCGCGGCATTGCCCAGGCTGCTGTTGTCGGTGGGTACAGGCCGGTAGCCGAGGGGCGTAAAGCCCTGTTCGCGGGCGTAATCGTTGAGCGATTGCCTGCAGGCTTCGCGCAAAACAGGTTCCTGCGGAAAAAAAACCATACCGGCGCCGTAACTGTTCGGCTCCGGCAGGTTGATCCCGTGTTCAGAGGTTTTTAATTTTAAAAAAGCATGCGGCATCTGGAGCAGGATACCCGCGCCGTCGCCGCTGTTGGTTTCACATCCGCAGGCGCCGCGGTGTTCCATGTTGGCAAGCATGGTGAGGGCGTCGGACACGAGGGCATGTCCGGCCCGACCGTGCAGGTTGGCCACAAATCCGACGCCACAGGCATCGGATTCGAATTGGGGGACATAAAGACCCTGCCCCCCTGCGTTGTTCGCTTGGTGCATCATGGTGTTTGCAGCATGTTAAGAGCAAATCAGGATTCGATCACGTCGTAACGTTCTTCCTGCGGTTGTTTGGAAGCGCCGTTGCGGCCCTGTCGTTTGGTGACGTAGGCGTCGATGCGGTCTTCGAGCGACGACATACGTTCGCCGTGTTGTGAAATGTCGAGCCCCACCAGTTCTTCATCGGCGCCCACACGCAGCGGACTGATGAGGTTGGTGATCATCAGCAAAAGGTAAGACCCGCCAAAAGTGAACAGACCCACGATGACCAATGCCAAAAGGTGGTTGAAAAAGGTAGCCGTTTGTCCGTAAAACAAACCTACGCCCTGGGCAAATATGCCCGTAAACAACATACCTGCGATACCGCCCACGCCATGGCAGGGAAACACGTCGAGCGTATCGTCGATGGCGCCGCGTTTGTTGAACAGGCGTACCGATTCGTTGCTGATGATGGCCGAAGCAAATCCGATGAAAAGACTTTGTCCGACGGTTACAAAACCTGCCGCCGGGGTGATGGCGACCAAACCGACCACAGCGCCGATGCAGGCTCCGAGGGCGGTGATGCGCCGTCCGCGAAGGGCATCGTAAAACACCCAGCTCAACATGGCGGCCGCCGAAGCGAAATTGGTGGTGGCCAGTGCAAGTGTAGCCGTTGCGTTGGCGGCCAGTGCCGATCCAGCATTAAAACCGAACCACCCGAACCACAACAATCCGGTACCCAACACCACATAAGGAATGTTGGCGGGAGCATGGGGCGTATGACCGTGGTTGTTTCTTGGACCCAGAAATACGGCGCCCGCCAGTGCGGCAAATCCTGCCGACATGTGCACCACGGTGCCTCCGGCAAAATCGAGCACACCCATTACGCGCAGAAAACCCTGCGGGTGCCACGTCCAGTGTGCCAGCGGTGTGTAAATGAAAAGGGTGAATAAAACGATGAACAGCAGGTAACCCGAAAAACGGATACGTTCGGCAAAGCTGCCGGTGATGAGCGCCGGTGTAATGATAGCGAATTTGAGTTGAAAAAGGGCAAAAAGCAGCAGTGGAATGGTGGGCGCCAGGGCTGTGTTGGGACCAAGTCCGACACCTTTAAACAGGAAAAAAGTGCCCGGATTGCCAATAAAACCGCCCATGCTGTCGCCAAAAGCCAGGCTGAAACCAACAACGACCCACAACACACTCACCACGCCCAGCGAGATAAAACCCTGAAGCATGGTGGACACCACGTTGCGGAAACTGACCATGCCGCCGTAAAAAAAAGAGAGTCCGGGCGTCATGAGCAAAACCAAACCGGCAGCCATCAACATCCAGGCCATGTCGGCGCTGTTGAGTGCGGTGAGGTCGGCCTCACTGTCGGGCGAGGCAGGCGCCCATAACGCGGCGACAGCCAAAACAGCAAGCAAAACAAAAGGTAAAATCCATTTCCTTTCCATGGGCAATACAAGTAGGGTTTACAACAAAAAAATGAAAGGAAATTTGGCTTGTACTACCTGTGGCGGGTTCTTCCTGTTTAACGGAAGAGGATTTGGTATGGGCGGGCGATGACAAAAATGCATCATCGCAACAGGACAAAGTTATTTAAGTTTTTAATTTAGATCAATACTTGGTATAAAAAGTTAGTATTTTATTTTTTTAAAGAATTTAATTCTTTAAATTTTGATTTTTAAAAAACGAAATAAAAATGGGCTGCTTAATAATTCGTCCCATTAATTGATTGCCTAGGGGCAGTCTGAGCCGATAAATTGTTGGAATTTACGAAGGCAAATCGCAGTTCCTGCCGAAAATGTACCTTTGATTTTTTTTACCAATGGACCATGCCGACACTCTTAATCATCGACGACGAGGAAAAACTCAGGCATTTGCTTGCCCGCATTTTGCGTGGAGAGGGATTCACTGTCCTGGAAGCACCCGATGGTAAAACTGCGCTCAAACGTCTGGAACAAAGCCGTGTGGATGTTGTGTTGTGCGATGTAAAATTGCCCGATGTGGACGGGGTGTCCTTTGTTCCTACCCTGAAACAACATGCTCCCGGAGCCGAAGTCATCCTGCTCACGGCATTTGGAAACATCCCCGACGGCGTTCGTGCCATGCAACTCGGCGCTTTCGATTACCTGGTGAAAGGCGACGACAACGAACGCATCCTGCCCCTCCTGAACAGGGCCATGGAACGTGTGGAGCTGCGCAGGCGTGTGGAAAGCCTGGAAAAACAGGTGGGTGAAAAATACTCGTTCAGCCGCATCATCGGTTCGTCGCAGGCGTTGAAAAAAGCCGTCGATTTGGCACAAAAAGTGGCGCCAACCGACGCGCCCGTGTTGCTCGGCGGAGAAACCGGTACCGGAAAAGAAGTGTTTGCACAGGCCATACACCAGGCCAGCCGCCGTGCCGGCAAAAATTTCGTCGCCCTCAATTGCAGCGCATTCGGCCGCGATTTGCTGGAAAGCGAACTGTTTGGTCACCGGCAGGGTTCGTTTACCGGCGCCCACAAAGACCAAAAAGGTTTGCTTGAAGAAGCGCATGGCGGCACACTTTTCCTCGATGAAATTGGCGAAATGCCCATCGATCTGCAGGCCAAACTGCTGCGCGTGCTCGAAAGCGGTGAGTTTGTAAAAATAGGCGACACCAAACCTACCCGTGTCGATTTCCGGTTGCTCGCAGCCACCAACCGCGACCTCGAAGCCGAAGCCGAAGCAGGCCGTTTCCGTGCCGACCTTTTTTACCGCATCAATGTTTTTCAATTGGTGTTGCCGCCCCTGCGTGAGCGTGTTTTGGACATTGCACCGCTGGCGCATTTTTTTGCAAAACATTACGCCATTCAAACCAACAGGGTGACGCCCGAAATTCCGGACAATTTCCAACACCGGCTCGAACAACATGCCTGGCCCGGCAACATCCGCGAACTAAAAAACGTGATCGAACGCAGTGTTATCCTGTCGGAGGGCAGGTTTCTTGCTTTGGATACCTTGCCCATGAGCTTTCACGACCCCGAACATCCGGACGATGCCTACGACCTTGCGGTGGTGGAAAAAAAGCACATCCTTAAGGTATTGCAACACACAGGCGGCAACAAAACCGAAACAGCCCGTCTGCTGGGCATCGGGCTGAGTACGCTTTACCGCAAACTGGACGAATACAAGATTTAACAAACGAACCTTCCCATTTTGGGAAAACACCTTCCCGTTCTGACGTGGTTTTGGGCCTGTACCGATTTTGGCACAGGCCCATTTTTTATTTTAAAGTGTTGAAAATAAGTATTTTGTAAAAACTATTAGACGCCAGATGATCCTTGGTACGGGGTTGGCAACGGGAAGTCAAACCGTTTACACACCATGACCACTTTATTACTGCTTTTACTCGCCCTCGCCTTGTTCGGGCTCTTTTACCGATCCGTTTCTTTTTTCGAAAAATGTTGAACCGCCATGATGCTTTTAGCCCTGGTAGCGGTACTCGTATTCGGGTACCTGTGCTACGCCCTTTTCAATCCTGATAAATTTTAAAAAATGTCAACCGAGATAACCGGCCTGGTGGCCATGTTCATTTTCGCCGTACTTGTCGCACTTCCCCTGGGGCGCTACATCGCCCGGGTTTACGCGGGCGAATCCGTATGGTCAGACCGCATTTTTGGTCCGGTCGAACGCCTTTTTTTCCGACTCAGCGGCATCAATTCTGCTGAAGGCATGAACTGGAAACAACACATGATCGCTTTGTTGGGCATCAACCTGGTGTGGTTTTTCCTGTGTATGTTCATACTTATGAACCAGGGCTGGTTGCCACTCAATCCGGACGGCATGCCTGGCCTCTCGCCCGACCTGGCATTCAACACCGCCGTTTCCTTTCTTGTAAACTGCAACCTTCAACACTACTCCGGTGAAGTGCATTTGTCGTACCTCTCCCAACTGGGTGGGTTGATGTTTTTGCAGTTTGTAACTGCCGGAACAGGAATGGCTGCTGCCGCGGTTGTTTTTACGGCCATGCGTACCAAACAGGGTGAAAACCTTGGCAATTTTTACGATTTTTTCCTGAAAAGCTGCACGCGGGTATTGTTGCCAATATCGTTTGTTGCCGCCATGGTTTTTCTGTTCAACGGCATGCCCATGACTTTTGAGGGTCGCGAACAAGTGGTTACGCTTCAGGGCGATACGGTGGAGGTTTCGCGCGGACCGGTGGCGGCCATGGTGGCCATCAAACAGGCCGGCACCAACGGCGGTGGTTTTTTTGGCACCAACTCGTCGCACCCATTGGAAAACCCGACGTACCTCACCAACATGGTGGAAAACATCCTCATCGTACTTGTTCCGATGGCGATGGTGTTTGCCCTGGGTTTCTTTTTAAAACGCACCAAACTGGCTTTCATGATTTTTGGTGTGATGACCTTTGGATTTATGCTGTTGCTTTTGCC
>JADLBE010000271.1 GCA_020847915.1 Saprospiraceae bacterium
GCCTTCCACCTCGCGAACTTTGCAGTTAAAATAACAACTGCAATTGATGGAACTACTATCTCAACCCTGGCCCTGGTGGGCTGCCGGCATCGTAATAGGCATTACCGTACCGGCTCTTTTAATTTTAGGCAACAAACACTTCGGCCTTTCGGCCAACCTTCGCCACGCCTGTGCGGCTTGTTTTCCCGCCGACGTGAAGTTTTTTAAGTACGACTGGAAAAAAGAGATTTGGAACTTCTTTTTTGTCGGCGGCATCATCGGCGGCGCCATCATCGCGTCCACCCTGCTTGCCAACCCCGAACCCGTACAGGTGGCGCCCCAACTGGCCGCTGAACTCCAGGGCTACGGCATCACCGACTACAGCAGCATGGTACCCAAAGATCTGTTTTCCTGGGACAGCCTCTTTTCGCTGCGTGGATTCATCATGCTTGTTTTTGGTGGTTTCCTCGTGGGTTTTGGATCCCGCTATGCCGGCGGCTGCACCAGTGGCCACGCCATTATGGGCATTGCCGACATGCAATGGCCGTCCGTAGTTGCAACCATCTTTTTTATGGTAGGTGGCTTCATCATGGCCAACCTGATCCTGCCGTTCATCATGGTTTTGTAACCACATGCTGACCATCCTTTTCCTTTCTTTTCTTTACCCACTGCTTCGAAAAAAACATGTCCAACAAACATAATTTCCAAACGCCGCCTGTTTCCGATACCATTGCGGTACTTGATGCCGATTTGGCGGCGCGTTCACTCGACACGATGTGCGTGAACGAATCGCACCTCCAGCACCCCTGGTGGTACAATTTTAAATACACCGTTGTAGGCCTGCTTTTTGGCATCGCCTTCGTCAAAGCCGAGGTCATATCGTGGTTCCGCATTCAGGAAATGTTCCGTTTGCAGTCGTTCCACATGTATGGCATCATCGGCACCGGTGTGGTGCTCAGTGCCATTTCCATCTGGCTCATCAAAAAATACAAGGTCAAAACCATCCACGGTGAACCCATCGAGTTTCACCCGAAAAAGTTCAACAAAGGCCAGATTATCGGCGGCACCATTTTTGGTTTGGGCTGGGCCATGACCGGCGCTTGTCCGGGCCCCCTTTTCGCCCAAATCGGCACGGGAGCCTTCGTGATTTTTGTTACCCTTTTTAGTGCCATTGGTGGCACCTGGGTGTATGGGTACTTTCGGGATAAATTACCGCACTAGAGGGGAATTGATTGACGAAATACGAGATTTGATTTTTGAAATTTGAAATTAAGGGCACGCACTCCGCCTTTTTGTCTGAATCAGGATTCTCAGGATTATAGGATTTACAGGATTTTGCACTCGAAAAGTGAACCATTCAATCCTTACCTGAGCGCAAAATCCTGTAAATCCTATAATCCTGAGAATCCTGATTCAGACAAAAAGGCGGAGTGCGTGCCCTTAAATTCAAGTTTCAAAAATCAAATTTCGTATCTCGTAAATCAAAACCTCTTGCCACTTGTAACTTGTAACTTGCAACTTATTCCCATGAAAAATTGGTCCCTCATGCGTTTCCTGCAGGCCGGCATGGCCGTGTGGGCATTTTCAGAAGTGTACAATACCGGCCAATGGCTGATGTAGATACCGGGTGTACTTATTGCCACCCAGGCCATCTTCAACGTGGGTTGCTGTGGCGCCGCGGGCTGTGCCGCGCCACCAAGCCGCAACACCAGCGGCAAAACAACCGATGATGTAGCTTACGAGGAAATCAAACAATGATCAGGATTTCCGGGATTATAAGATTTACAGGATTTTAATTTCAGGATTCGATTCCAAGTTTGCCATCCTGAAAATAAAAATCCTGTAAATCTTTACATCCCGGAAATCCTGATTCAGACAGACATCATCGGCACATGCGCCGCTGCCGTACCAGCAACCATGGCTTCCTCCGGCATGGCCAGCGCCTGTGTCAGATCCCAGATCAAATCGTCGTAGTGTTCCACGCCTACCGAAAGGCGGATCATGCCGGGTGTGACGCCAAGCGCGCGTTTGTGTTCGATGGCCACGCCGGCGTGTGTCATGGTGTCGGGGTGTTGGGCCAGCGACTCGGTACTGCCGAGACTCACGGCCAGTTTCACCAGTTTGAGTTTGTTAAGTACACGGAAAGCGGCCTCCTCGCCGCCCTGCACTTCAAAGGAAAGCATGGCGCCCGCCGAGGTGTACTGGCGTTTAAAAATTTCGTACTGCTGCTTGTCCTTCACCGGATCGAGGAACCCGAGGTAATGTACATTTTCAACATCCGGATGGTTGCGCAGAAATTCGGCCACATGGGCTGCGTTGGACGCCTGGCGCTCCATACGCACATGCAGGGTTTCGAGGCTGCGAAGAAGCAACCAGCCCGTCCACGGACCGGCCATATTTCCCAAAAACGTGCGCAGGGTTTTTACCCTTTTCATCACTTCCCTGCTGCCGCAAACGGCGCCTGCAATCACATCGCTGTGACCGCCGATGTATTTGGTGGCGGAATACATGGAAAAATCGGCGCCCCATTGGAGCGGGTGTTGCCACAGTGGGCCCATGTAGGTATTGTCCACGGCTACCCATACGCGGCGTTCGGGTGTGGTGAAACGGTCGGCAACGCGTCGGCACATTTGGAGGTCATACAGGGCGTTGGTTGGATTGGCCGGCGTTTCCACAAACACCATGGCCAACCGGTTTTCGTGACCGGTGGCGTGCAACATGGCGACGATGTCTTCTTCGGTATGGTCGGGATGAAACTCGATGGTTTCAACGCCGTATTTGGGCAGGAAATGTCGGATGAAGTGGTCCGTGCCGCCGTACAGCGGGGTGCTGTACATAAGCACGTCGCCCGGCTGCAAAAACTCCATCAGCACGGTTGTGATGGCGCCCATGCCGCTTTCAAATACGGCGCAATCGTCGGCCTTGTCCCACAAAGCGAGCCTGTTTTCCAAAATCTCAAGATCGGGATTGTTGATGCGGCTGTAGATCAGTCCCTCACGTTCGTTTTCACGGCGGTTGCGTAGTCCGTAAGCCACTTCAAAGTGCGCTTTGCCTTCTTCGGCGGTGGGAAAAACAAAAGTGGATGTTTGGAAAATGGGACATTTGATGGCGCCTTCCGACCAGGCCGGATTGTAGCCGTGCGACATCATAAGACTCTCCGGGTGAAATTGACGATCTTTCATGGCTGCATGTTTTTACAAAGTTCCGGACAGCATATCTATTTTCTGAAAATTTAATGTTACACAGAAAATTTTTCTTTAAAATTTGATTTCTCAGAAACAACATCTGAAATTTAAGCTTTTTCAACGTCATTTCAGAAAATTTTTCTGCCTCCGATTTATATGGAATTTGTCTACAAACCCGACACCACCGACACCGCCATCATGCGTCTTTTGCAGCATGACGCCTTTTTAACAAACAAGGAAATCGCCGCCCAACTTGGCCTTACCACCACCCCCGTGTACGAACGCATCAGGCGCCTCGAACGCGCAGGTATCATCAAAGGTTATGTGGCGCTCATCGACAGGGCCAAGGTTGGCAAACCACTCGTCGTGATGTGTTCGGTGTCGCTTAAGGAACACGCCCTGCCCCTGCTGCAACGTTTCCAGGATGCTGTTTGTGCTCTGCCTGAAGTGGTGGAAGTATTGCACATCGCCGGAGGTTTTGATTACCTGCTGAAAGTGGTGGTGACCGACATGGCCGAATACCAGCATTTCATTGTGGACAAACTTGCGCGCCTCGAAAACGTGGGCAATGCGCAGAGTTCGTTTGTGCTTACGGAGTTGAAGTATTCTACGGCGGTGCCCCTTTAGTTTGCACCTTTGAAAATGTAGACATCCCAAAATTTCGCCTTCTCCGAGGCAAATTTTGGATTGTCACGTCTTTCAAGGGTTACAAATGTTACCTTTGTTTGCAAACACAAAAACTACCATGAACACCATCATCCGACTCAGCCTTCCTTTATTTGTCCTGTTCACCGCTTTTTCAATCCATGCCCAAACCACCAATTCCAACCGCGGCAA
>JADLBE010000272.1 GCA_020847915.1 Saprospiraceae bacterium
ATCATCAAAGTACCTGTGGCCGTGTAATTGTTCCATGGATATCCTCCACCGGCAACGGGAGAAATGATCCAGGCCGATGGATTGGTTTTACTGTTGTCGAAACCGTGCCCCATAACACCCTGGATGGCATCCTGCCCAACACAAAACACATAATTTCCGGAATCAATCGGCATACCAACTGGCAAAGTGTAGTGAACCCACCCGTTAAATCCGGATGAAATCGGTATGTTTTCAGAATGAAACAACTCAATGGTGGGTAATCCTACCTCATCTTTTTCTGCAACTTTAAGATTGAAAGAACCCGCTGTGTTGGCTGCCATCTTAACGTCAATGCCGATCAGCGTATCGTTTGCAATCAGATCAAATTCATTGCCGTAATAACCATACCATACCGGGTTGCCGAACGACATGCCGATGTGTGTTTCAGCGGTATTGTCGTCCTTGGCCATAACAGTAGAATCCAGCCTAAATACATTTAAATAATTTTTAACATAAAAATTATTCCCCAGTGTACTGTGTGAAGCATTTAGCCTGAAGGAATAGGATCCCAGGTTTTCAGGCATGTAGCTAAAGTTGTTTTGGGTTGTTTCTCCCGGCGTCGTTTCTGGAAAAAGCTGGGTTGTTTCTTCGATAATGACATTGTTTACACTGGCACGAAACACCATCGACACATCGGTCAGAGCCTGAAAACCCAGGTTGTTTAACTCGTTTTCAAAAACCAGGGGTCGCGACTGGTTGGGTGTAAGTCTGGTGTACTCCAGTTTGTTGGTATGTTCCACTGCGCCATCGTATTCCAGGGCTATGTCAACCGATACGTTGTCGACACAAAATCCATAGTTCCACGCACCGTCGTCATCGTAGGCGAAGGAAACATACACTTTATTGCCTGCAAACTGCGATGGTATGAATATCTTATAGGTGTGCCAGGAGGTATTTCCAGGTAAGTCCTTGAGCAGTGTCCAGGTAGCCGAAGTATCGGGACGAATGAACACTTTTGCGGTTTCGTTGCTGCCCTCCCAATCGCCATTGATAAAATAAGCATCAAACTTAAGTACGACCCCTGCCTGCCCGGTTAGATCAATCATTGGCGAAGTAATGGCGCCGGATGACTGCGTAGTCTCACCCATCGCATCATCGTTGATACCGGCGAAAACCGTATGCGCCGGTATACTGAAATCGGCGCTTGAAATTGTGGCCGATGTACCCGTAACCCATCCGGACTCAGCGGTCCAGCCGTTGGTTCCAAAACCATTGGTAAAGGTTTCTACAAACAAATTTTGTCCGCGAAGTGAACAGGTAAAGCTAAAAAATGAAAAGACCGCAAGGGTTACAATTGGTTTCATGGTGTGATGTTTAGGGTTAATAACATATAAAGAACCCTCAGATGTCGAGGACATCCAAAGGATAACTTTTTACAACACAAACCAAATTCGGGAAATACGAAAAAACAATGTTACAAATGTAACTCTTTGTTTTTCAACAAGCAATAGCAATAAATTCTATGTATTCTATCTTTATCTTCTTAAAAGGTAATGAACCACATCCTGCTGGTGCCCCAGTCGGGTCATACCGCGGATGATGTTCCCGATGTCTTCCGGGTAATGCCAGTCTTCCTGATCAGCACCCTGGCTCAGGCGGTCGCGGGTTTTTAACGGTCCCAGAATGAGTTCGAATACCTTGATGTTGATTTTGTCAACTTCCTTGGCCAGGGTCTGGATGAGTGATTTCTGCGCTGCGGCTGCCATGGCCATCGGACCTGCAAGTGGATAACCTTCTTCGGCACTGAAGTGGTTGATGTGGAAAAAATAACTTTCCTTCGGATTCATCAACGGCACCAGCGTTCGGATGGCGAGAAAATGGGTGGTAAGATTGTCCTGCAGGATGCGACTCCATTCGTGCACAGGATAGCTGTACAATGGATAACCCTCCTGCCAACTGCCCAGCGATACCACGGCAAGGTCGATCTGTTTGTAGGTTTTCATCAGGTAGGCTGCCAACTCCCCGGCGTTTTCCTCGGTGTTTACCGAACCAACTCGCACCACCAGATTTTTCCCCAAATCCTCGCCGATGTAACTTTTCAGCTTGCGCATTTTGTATTCGCTGCGGGTGGGTACCACCACGGTTGCGCCTGCGGAAAGCAATGATTTTACGATGCCTTCACCGACACCACCCGTGCCACCGAGAACGACGGCTATTTTATTTTGGAGGGAATCCATGTTGTAAAGAAAATTTTAACTGCGTAAAATAAATTCAGCACTCACAATTCGTACATATCCACTTCTCCCATGTTTTTTATGGGAAAACGCCCGCGGAGCCTGGCAGGAAACGTGCCTTTAACGATGTCGTACGTTGCTTGAGAGAAGTTGATTTTACCCGTTGCGCACGATTGTTCCATACGCGAAGCAATGTTCACCGTTTCGCCCCAGATGTCGTAAGCAATCTTGTCCTTACCCACCACGCCGGCCACCAGCGGACCAGTATGAATGCCAATACGCATGTCGAAAGGGAATCCGATCTGTTCGATCTTTTGGTCTTTCATTTCCTCTACGAACTGGCGCATTTCCATTGCCGCTGCAACGGCGTCGTGGGCGTGTGTATCGTTGGGTTTGGGCAATCCGCCGGCGCACATGTAGCTGTCACCCACCGTTTTGATCTTTTCCAGGTTGTGTCTGGCAGCTATCTCATCAAATTTCCTGAAATAAAAATCGATTTGTTCCACCATTTCTTCTGCACTCAACACGGATGCGAAGCGGGTGAACCCCACAAAATCGGTGAACATCACGGTGGCTGATTCGTACCTGCGCGCCTTCGCAGATCCTGTCCTTTTGAGCTCCCTGGCTGTTTCTTCGGGCAGGATGTTGTACAACAAAGCAATGCTTTTGCGGTGTTCTTCCTGAAGCATGCCCTGCAGCCGGTCCTTGGTGCGCAGGAAGCGGTCCATCAGGAAATACACCACCGCAGTTGTAAAAATAAAATTGGAGGAAAAAAACAAAATGCTCACCTCCGGCGCCACCTGGGGTTGTTGTTTGATGAAAAAGTATTCCCACAATCCCGCGCCGATTTGAACCAATACGTACAGTACGAAAAACAAACGTGCGCTTTTCAAATTGGCAAACACCATGGCCGCCAGTGGACTCAGAAACGCCGCCAAAACCAAACCGCTGCCGGCCGTATAACCACCATGTGCGATTTGCAAAGCCAATGGCAATAACAGAAGCAGGGAAAATTGCAGGTTCTGGAAAAACGGATAATTGCCCGTAATGCGCAGGAAAGCCAGGCTCGACAAACTGAGCGCCACGTAAAAAAACGTTGCCGCAAAATCCAGCCCCTGGCCCACCAGATTGTAGGCCAGGTTGTACAAAACCGCCAATGCCATCACCATCAACACCATAACCACGGCCATGCTCCGCCTTTCCGCTTCCTCAGCAGGCAGGTCCCGGAAGCCGAAAAACCGACAGACGGGTGATTGGATTACGCGTGGCAGCATGGGGTAAAAGTATAAAAATAATACTTCAATAAATCACCTGCATGTTCATGTTGTACAACATAAACGACAACAAATCAGCTGCTTCTTCAAGCAACTTGCTCGTGGGTTTGCCTGCACCGTGACCTGCGCTGGTTTCGATACGAATAAGCGTTGGCCTTGGGCCTTGCTGCACTTCCTGCAACGCCGCAGCGTATTTAAACGAGTGCGCCGGTACCACACGGTCGTCGTGGTCGGCCGTGGTGATGAGCGTAGCAGGATAAGTTGTCTTTTTCAGGTTGTGCAACGGCGAGTAAGCCATCAGACAGGGGAATTCCTCCGCCACGTCGCTGCGGCCGTAATCCACCGCCCATGCGTAACCGATCGTGAATTTGTGGTAACGCAACATGTCGAGCACACCCACACGTGGGAAACAAACACCGAACAGTTCCGGGCGTTGGGTCATACACGCGCCGACGAGCAAACCGCCGTTGGAGCCACCTTCGATGGCCAGACGTTCGGGAGCCGTGTATTTTTTGGCGATCAGGTATTCGGCAGCGGCGATGAAATCGTCGAACACGTTTTGTTTCGTGCATTTGGTACCCGCTTTGTGCCAGGCTTCACCAAACTCGCCGCCACCGCGGATGTTGGCCACGGCGTAGATGCCGTTGTTTTCGAGCAGGGCTGCACGGGAGGCGGAAAACGCCGGCGTGATCGATTGGTTGAAACCACCGTAGCCGTAAAGCAACGTGGGGTTGTTGCCGTCGAACGAGATGTTTTTTTTGCGTGTGATGAACATGGGCACCTGCGTGCCGTCTTTGCTCGTGTACCAGATTTGCTCGGTGGTGTAAGCGTCGGGATTAAACGCCATTTTGGGCGCTTTGAACACCTTCACATCAAGCGTTTGCATGTCCAGCGAATAAATCGTGGTCGGGCGCAGGAAGGAGGTAAAGGAGAAAAACGCCTGTTTTTCGTCTTTTTCACCACTTACCGATCCTACCGTGCCGATTTCAGGCAAGGCCACTTCTTTCAAAAGTTTGCCGTCGGTATCGAACACGCGCAAAGCGCTGGAAGCGTTGTGCAGGTAGCTGCAAACAATTTTGCCGCCGCACAATACGGCACTTTGAAGCACATCGGAAGTATCTTCGGGCACGACGGTGATCCAGTTTTCCTGGGCCGGACGGGTAGGATTCACCTTGATGAGGCGTTGTTTGGGCGCGTCGTTGTTGGTGATGATGAGCAGGTCGTCGCCGATGTTGTCCACCACGCCGTATTCGTTGTCAAAACCTTC
>JADLBE010000273.1 GCA_020847915.1 Saprospiraceae bacterium
AACGGCATCTGTTTCAGCGTGGGCGGCGAAGTGTACAACAGCTCCGACCATTTCAAAGTCGATTACGTGGTTTCCGTGGATATTGTGAGCCTCGAACGCCTGCTCTCCCTGCACAACTGCAACCAACTCATCAACAACGAAGAGCTTGCCCGCCGCGAAAAAGCCGAAAAGGCACGTCTCGATGCGCTTAAGGCCGACGAAGAACGCAAAAACCGCGAACAGGAACTTGCAGCGGCCAAAGCACAGGTGGATGAACTCAAACGTATCCTTACGCACAACATCGAGCGGTCGGAAGCCATGCAGCAGGAACTCATGGCCGCACAGGATCGCGAAAAAGCAGCCTTGATACAGCTCAACCATGCCATCGAACAGGCCGACGATTTGTCGGACAAAGCCCGGAAGGAACAAAAAGAAGCCGATCGTGGCGAATCACTCGTGGTGACTTTTAAAAACAAAGAGGGGAAAGTATTGGAAATCAAAAGCCTCGAAGAGCTCAGTCCTGAAAAACTCAAGGAACTCGGGTTCGATGTGGAAGTACTAAAAAGTCCGAAGTCCGAAGTCGTAAGTCCGAAGTATTAAGAAGCTGAAAGCTGAAAGTGGAAAGCTGAAAGTGAGTTTACCCAACTTTCAGCTTTCAGCTTTCAACTTTCAGCTATTTCAAACTGCCATAGCCAGTTGTTCCACCGCATTTTCCAAAAAGTTGGGAATGATGGTATCGAACGTACGCTGGATTTTGAGTGGGTTGGCCAGGTCGCGGATCATTCGGTCGTAGCGGGCTTCGCCGTGTTCGTCCACGATGGATTGGCGGCGGTCGGGTTCCATAAAATAGGCGAGCAGGCCTTCCGGGTCGGCTTCGGGGTGGAACTGGGTACCGATCATTTCAGGGCTGAAACGCATGCCCATGAGGGCGCGTTCGTAGTGTACGTGCGGGCGCAGTTTTTCCAGGCATAAAATTTCGGCGCCGATGGCTTTGAGCCGGTCCTGGTTGGGTTCAACCACCTGGTATCGGCGGAAATCGGCAATGTAGAATGGGTCGGGCAGGCCTTCGAACAACTCTTCCTCTTTACCCGCGTGGGTTTTGTGTACGGGGTAAGTACCGAACGACATTTTGTACCGGTGCGTTATTTTGCCCAGTCCAAAATGATGACATGCCATTTGAAAGGAATGGCAAATAAAAAAAGCGTGTTTTTTGTGGTCTTCGCGACGGTTCCACTGCCAAAGTTGTTCGATGAGGTTGAAAAAGGATTCGAACCAGGGGCCGTCGTTCAGGAGCGGATCGCCGGGACCACCGGAGAACACATAAACATCGTAGGAGAGGTCGGGGATTTCATTTTTGGCGCGAACGTCGAAAATATCGTATTTGATCACGTTGGCATAACGCCCCATGATCGTCTTCAACATGGGTATACCACGGTTGAATTCGCCGTTATTCATATCGAGCAATGCAGCGCGGAGCATGTAATTAGTTTTAAATGACAACAATGTTAAACAAAAAACCGCGCCAATTCGTTGCGGCAAAACGCTCTTAGTCGCAAAGGTCGGCTTTTAGAGCGTATTTTAGTGAGGTAGACGCTCAAATTTGTACACATCGTCGCACCTTTGCATCACAATATGGCAACCAAGAAAAAATATTACGTTGTGTGGGAAGGCCACACCCCCGGCATCTACGATACCTGGGACGCCGCCAAGCGGCAGGTAGACGGCTATGCGCAGGCCAAATACAAAAGTTTTGAAAGCAGGTCGGAAGCCGAAAAAGCGCTCAAAGGCAATTATTGGTCCTATGTGAACAAAACTGCGGGCGCTTCGGCACCGTCGTCCAAACCGGCGGCTTCGCGGGCGTCCATCATCCGGGAAAGTGTTTCGGTGGATGCGGCTTGCAGTGGCAATCCGGGGCCCATGGAATACCGGGGCGTGGTGACGGCTACTGGGCAGGAGCTTTTCCGCATGGGCCCTTTTCCCGACGGCACCAACAACATCGGTGAGTTTCTGGCCATCGTGCATGCTCTGGCCATGCTGCAAAAACAAGGTAAACCGAACCTGCCCATTTATTCCGATTCCCGCAATGCGCAAATCTGGATCAAAGCAAAAAAGTGCCGCACCAAACTCGAACGTACCGGCCGCAACGAACCCATTTTCGACCTCATCGACCGTGCTGAAAAATGGCTGGCAGTAAACAAAGTCACCAACCCCATCATCAAGTGGGAAACGGACGCATGGGGGGAAATTCCCGCAGATTTCGGGAGGAAATAAGTTTAAAGTTTAAAGTTTAAAGTGCCCTTGGGTTCCTGTTGTAGCGATGCCAAGGGTTACCAACTTTAAACTTTAAACTTCAAACTTTAAACTTATTTTCAGTATCGCCAGGCGCTGTCCGTAAAATCATAATCCAGAAACACCTCATCCAGCAGTTGGTCCTGACCTTGTTGGTAGCCTTGTTTGAGGTCGTAGCCCCACATTTTGCCCAGGTTGTGCCAATAGGACGCTGTGAAGCCGCCACGGGTTTCATCAAGAACGTCGTAGAACGGTTTGTCGAGGTTGAGCTCGATCATTTTGATTAAAACGCGGCCTTCCGTTTTGGTGAGCTTTTTCATTTGATTCTGAAAATCGTCTTTCAGCTCCTTGTGTTCCTTGCGGATGTGGCGTTTGCGTTTGCCTTTTTTCATATCGGCCGTTTCCTGTTGGATCTCGTTGTAGAGGTCGATGGCCTGAACGGCAAAAGGATACACCTTGTAGGCAGCCCGTTTGTACCTGAAATACATGGCCTGTTCTTCGCGGCTTTTGAATTCGCGTCTTCCGGCAATGCGAACAGCACGGAGCGACATGACAAAAACCGTGTCGCCATTTTCCACTTCCATACGCGCCCAGGCGCCGGAGGCCATGGTGTCAATACGGAATTTTGGCGCCGATTGGGCCCAAAAAACGGCCGGAAAAAGTAAAAAACCGAAAAGGAGCAGATGTTTCACGTGATGTAACGCTGGAACAGGAATGTTTTGTATGAACCCGCGTTCAAGAATAAAGACGCGGTTATCGGGCGAATGTAACGCAAATGCCTAATTTTGACCCGACTTATGCACACGATCATACTTGGATTTGTAACAGCATTTACCATAACCTACCTGGCCATACCGTCGATCATCGGTATAGCCCGGCATAAATCGTTGTACGACCTGCCCAACGGGCGGAGTGCGCATGAGGAACCAACGCCTTCTTTGGGGGGCTTTGGCATCTTTGGAGGCGTTATTTGCGCCATCATCTTGTGGACGCCTTTTGATAATTTCAGTGTTTTACAGTTCATTCTGGCTGCGTTTGTGATCGTGTTCCTTATCGGTGTTAAGGACGATCTGCATCCCATTTCGCCTACGAAAAAACTGGTCGGGCAGTTGCTTGCCGCATTGATCCTGGTGTACAAATCGCAAATCAAACTCAACAGCCTGCACGGCGTGTTCGGAATCACCGATTTGCCACCGTTAACCTCTTTTTTCCTTTCGATCCTGATCATTGTTGCCATCATCAATGCGTTCAACCTAATCGACGGCATCAACGGACTGGCGGGTGGCGTCGGTTTGCTGGCCAGTTTTATCTGGGGTGCCTGGTTTTATTACGTCGACTCCCCGGCATTGGCGGTGGTTGCCTTTTCACTTTGCGGCGCCCTTGCTGCTTTTTTAAAATACAACGTCACGCCAGCCAAAATTTTTATGGGCGATACGGGTTCCATGTTGGTAGGTTTGGTTTGCGCCATTTTGGCCATCAAATTTATTGAGCTCAGTTATGAGATGCCGGCCGACAGCCGACGTTACACGTTCAGTGCCGCTCCGGCCATTGCCGTGAGTATACTTATCCTGCCCCTTTACGATACGCTTCGTGTTTTTGTAAGGCGCATCTGGCAGGGTCGCTCGCCGTTTTACCCCGACCGCAGCCACATCCACCACCTCTTGCTCGACCGTGGTTTGAGTCACATGCAGGCAACCTATTTGCTGCTGGGCTTCAATGTGGTGTTCGTAGTTTTGGCCATTTCCATGCACCATCTCGGAACTACCAAACTGCTCATCGCCGAGTTTGTATTGGCCACGGCCCTAACCTTTTTGGTCAACAGATTCTGGCGTCAGCCGGCTTCCCCAGACGCATGAGTTCGCCTTTGGTCACCAATGCTTTGTGGCGCCGTTTTCGGCGAAATGCCGCGGCCGTAGCAGGTTTGCTTTTTTTGGGGTTTGCCGTGTTCATTGCCCTGTTCGCCTACTTGCTCGCGCCCGATGGCACCCCCAACGCGAACAACCAAGTGCCGGAACTTGCGCTGCTGCCTCCCGGAAGTCGGGTGCCTGTGTTGCAGGTGCGCTCAAACACGGAAACGCCTGTAGCCGGATTTTTTGAAAAAATGCTCTTCGGCGCTGAGCTTCCCTACAAAATCATACCCCTGGCCGAAACCAACGTATTTACCGAAGGTGATTCTCTGCGCTTCCGGAGGTATGGCAGCAACTTATGGGAGAAAATACCGGGCTCCTCCCTTTACCACGCTACATGGGAACGCCGGGAGACAGGGCACCCGCAAGGGGGAAATGTTGATGTGGAACGCCGGGAGACAGGGCACCCGCAAGGGGACAGCGATGTTTCGGAACGCCGGGAGACAGGGCACCCGCAAGGGGAAAATGTTGATGTGGAACGCCGGGAGACAGGGCACCCGCAAGGGGCGCCCCTCCAAACTCCGAACTCCAAACTCCGAACTCCAATCTCCGAACTCCAATCTCCGAACTCCGAACTCCGAACTCCGAACTCTAATCTCCGAACTCCGAACTCCGAACTCCGAACTTTCCCCCTGGGTACCGACCGTTACGGCCGCTGCATGCTCAGCCGCCTGTTGCTTGGGTTTCGTGTATCGCTTGGGGTAGGTGCGTTGGCGGTGGTTGTGTCGTTGAGTTTGGGTTTGTTTTTGGGGTTGATAAGCGCTTATTTCGGAGGACGTGTGGACCATCTCGTGATGCTGCTTATCAATACGGTTTGGTCCATCCCCACGCTTTTGCTTGTTTTTGCTGTTGTAATGGCACTTGGGCGTGGCATCGGCATCATTTTTTTGGCCGTAGGCCTCACCATGTGGGTGGAAGTGGCGCGTGTGGTGCGCGGACAAGTGATGCAACTGCGCAGCATGCCGTTTGTAGAGGCGGCGCAAAGTATGGGACTGGGTTCCTGGCGTGTGGTGTTCCGGCACATTTTGCCCAACCTTTTGGGGCCGGTTTTGGTACTCACAGCCGGCAATTTCGCCACAGCCATTTTGCTCGAATCGGGTTTGAGTTACCTGGGCTTCGGTGTGCAGCCTCCAGCGCCCTCGTGGGGCTCGTTGCTTAATGAAAACTACGGCTACGCCCTCAGCGGCCGTCCCATATTGGCCGTAGCGCCTGCACTGGTAATTGCACTCAGCGTTTTGGCGTTCAACCTTGTGGGAAATGGGTTGCGGGATGCGCTGGATGTAAAGATGAAATAATAGTCTGCTGGTCTGCTAGTCCTTAGTCTGCTAGTCCCGGGTGGCTAGTGCTGGTCAGTGGGACAAATATGAGTCATCCCGAATTTTTTGAAATGGCTCAGGTCGATTTTGTGTTCTTTTCTTAAAAAAATACGTGATAATCATCCAATTTTGGGATGACAGCCCCAGCGGGGCGGCTATGTCTGTAGCATACACGGTAAAAATAAGATCGGAGCCCCAGCGGGGCGGATATGTGCTAATCGTCACATATCCGCCCCGCTGGGGCTCCGATCATTAAGTGTGGTTGATTTGCTACAGACATAGCCGCCCCGCTGGGGCTTTCATTTCTAAATGCCTGATTTACAGTCGTAATTTTTGAGAAAAGACTGTCTGTTAGACATGAATCAGCCCAAAAAATTCGGAATGATTCATGTTTGACCAACCGACTAGCGACCAACCGACTAGCGACTAGCCGATCAATTTTAGTCCTTCCAGTCCGCCACAAACACGTTGGTATCCCTTGTGCCGTTGTTGTTGCGGTTGGAGCTCCAGGCGATTTTTTTGCCATCGGGCGAAAACATGGGGAATGCGTTGAACATGCTTTGCGAGGTAATGGCTTCGAGGCCGGTTCCGTCGATGTTGATCATGTACAACTGAAAATCGTATCCTTTGGCCGAGTGGTGGTTGCTGGAAAAGATGATTTTTTTGCCCGAAGGGTGGAAAAACGGCGCCCAGTTCGCCTTGCCGAGTTTGGTGACCTGGCGCAGGTTGGTGCCGTCGGCGTTGGCCACGTAAATTTCCATGTTGCCTGGCGCAACCAGGCCTTTTTTAAGCAAGCTGCGGTATTCTTCCAGTTCTGTTTCGGTTTGCGGGCGACTGGCGCGGAAAACGATTTGGGTGCCGTCGGGGCTGAAAAACGCGCCGCCGTCGTAACCAAGGTCGAATGTTATTTGTTTCTGGTCGGAACCGTCGAGGTTCATGGTCCAGAGTTCGAGATCGCCCGAGCGGTCGGACGTGAAGAGGATTTTATCACCTTTTGGGCTCAAAACGGCTTCGGCATCGTAGCCGGGTGCATTGGTGAGTTGGCGCACGTTTTTGCCGTTGAGGTCGGCCACATAAATATCAAAAGTATTGTAAATGGGCCACAGGTATTTGCCGGCGGCGCGTAAGTCGGGCTGGGCCGGGCAGGTATCAGCGGCAGCCATGGTGCTGGCGAAGATGATGTTTTTACCATCGGGCATGAAGTAGGAGCAGGTGGTTCGTCCTTTGTTCAGGCTGATGTCGTTCGGACGGTATGCGGGGTTGCCGGCAGCTTTTTCCACTTCCATGGCGAAAATCTGGTCGCATTTCAATCCCCAGGCGGCGTTGTTGCTTTGAAATGTGAGCCATTGGCTGTTAGGGCTCCAATAAGCTTCGGCGTTGTCGCCACCGAAGGTCAGCTGGCGAATGTTGCTGAGGTGTTTTTCGGGAGCCGGTGTTGCGGCAGGTTGTGCAAACAGGGCGGTGGCCGTAAAAACGGCTGCAAACAGGACTACAATGCGGTTCATCTTGTGTTTTTGAAATTTGACCGCAAGATTAGCGTTTACGTTGCGAACGGCAGTCATGGTTTGGTAAAATAAGCAGTCAGTGGTCAGTTGAGTCGACAGTCAACAGTCGACAGTCTGCTTGCGAATTAGGCTGTGGGCTGTCGACTGTTGACTGTCGACTCAACTAACCACTGACCACTGACTGCTGACCACTGGCCACTGACCACTGGCCACTGACCGCTTATTTCCCCCCGTCTGTCGAATGATTTGCACGGCCAAACGTTAAACCAACGTTTAATTCCGATGTTGCATACCGTATGAAAAAACTTGCCATCCTTCCTGTTTTGCTTTTTGGTTTTTGCGATGTTCGTTCGCAGGACGTACCCATGATCCAAATCGACCAGCTATCGTATTGGAAAAACAACACCAGCGACACGGTATACGTGCTCAATTTTTGGGCGACCTGGTGCGGACCCTGCGTGGCGGAGTTGCCGGAATTTGAAAAATTGAACAAAAATTACAAGGATAAAAACGTGCAGGTGGTACTCATCAGCACCGATTTTAAACGCAACCTTGAGACCGATGTGAAGTCTTTTGTTCTTAAACACAGCCTCCAGAGCCGTGTGGTTTTCCTCAACGAACCCCGGGCCAACGATTACATCAACCTGGTGCATCCCGATTGGTCGGGTTCGTTACCGGCCACCCTGATTGTTGCGAACAACAAGTCGTACCAACGTTTTTTTGAACAAAAATTAAGTTACGAAGAACTGGAAGCGGCCGTAAAAGCCGCTTTGTAAACCTCTTTTTTCACCCAAACTTTTCCTGTTATGATTCATTTCCTTGCATCCATTGCCATGACGGCCGCTTTGGCCCTCAACGGTCCCGGCCACGGCTACCACGTCGGCGACAAAGCCGAAGACTTCAAACTGAAAAACGTGGACGGCAAAATGGTCAGCCTGTCCGACATTCCCAAAGCCAAAGGTTACATCGTGGTGTTTACCTGCAACACCTGTCCGTACGCCAAAGCTTACGAACAACGCATCATCGACCTGCACAACAAGTACGCCTCCAAAGGTTACTCCGTAGTCGCCATCAATCCGAACGACAAAGACGTGAAGCCGGACGACAGCTACGAAAACATGCAAATACTGGCCAAAGAGAAAAAGTATCCCTTCGTATACCTCTACGACGAAACACAGGATGTGGCCAAACGTTTCGGAGCCACCCGCACCCCGCACGTGTACCTGCTCGACGCCGATAAAACCGTGCGTTACATCGGAGCCATCGACGACAACTCCGAAGACGCAGCAGCCGTACAGGCAAAATACGTTGAAAACGCCATCGACGCCATGAGCGCCGGCAAAACCATCGCAACACCGGAAACAAAAGCCATCGGTTGTTCGATCAAGTGGAAAAAAACGAACTAGCAGTTAGCGGGCAGCAGGCAGCAGGCAGCAGGCAGCAGTTAGCAGGCAGCAGGCAGCAAAAAATGACGCGTGGAACGGATTCCACGCGTCATTTTTTACTGCCTGCTGCCTGCTGCCTGCTAACCGCTGCCTGCTAACTGCTAATTCAGCTTATCCATATCCCTGATCAAAATCGTATTCCTGTTGAAGTGGATGAGGTTGCTTTTGCGGAGTTCGTTGAGTATGGCGGTTACGGTTTGGCGGCTGGCGCCTACGAGGTTGGCGATGTCCTGTTGTGTGAGACCGTGTTTGACGAGTGTTTCGAAACCCACCTGTCGACCGCGTTCACCCGCGCAGTCTTTGAGGAATTCGACGATGCGGGTACGGACGTCCTTAAGAATGAGCGATTCCCATTGGCGTTCGGCTTTGCGAAGCCTTTCTCCGAGGAAAATCATGACGGACTGCGCAAGTCGCGGATTTTGCAGCATCAATTTTTTAAAATCCTCGATTTTAACTGCGAGGTAATCCACCTCCTGGTTCATGGCGCAGGCGAATTCGGATCGGATTTGTTCGCCCGAGAGGCCAAGTTCGCCGAAGAGGGTATAAGGGTGTTGGATGCTTTTGATGATTTCGCGTCCGTCGGGAGAATAGATGCCTATTTTGATTGTACCGCGTATGAGGAAGCAGAGGTAAGTGCTTGGTTCGTCGGCATAATAAATAAAAGTGTGTTTTCCGGCAATACGCCTTTCGGCCATGTCCATCAACTGTTGTTGCTCGGCTGGTGAAAGCGAAGCCAGGATGGGAAACTGCTGGAGAACGCCGGTGGTAAGTTTTGCGTCCATGGATGATTAACTCGGTTTGGGTGAAGGATAAATTCGCACAATGAATACAGCCAAAAACTGTGCCAAGGCAATTTTTCCACCGCACTAAGGCATAATTCCTAAGGCTTTATTTTACCTTTCCAGCCCGACCGGTTAAGACCTTTCTTCTAAACAAAATACTTACGCGGAATCCATGCCAAGCGTCAAGCCTTTTTCCTTGCTTACCGATTACGATATTTCCCTGCTTCAATCTGGAAAACATTTCCGGCTCTATGAAAAGATGGGCAGCCATCCCATGGAAGTTGATGGCGAAAAGGGGGTTTACTTCGCCGTTTGGGCGCCCCATGCCCAAAGTGTTTCGGTTACCGGTGATTTCAACCATTGGAAAAACAAAGCCCACGTCTTGTTGCCAAGGTGGGACCACAGCGGTATCTGGGAGGGATTTATCCCCGGTCTCGGCGTCGGTACGGTGTACAAATACCACATCCTTACTTCCGACGGACTGGGGCTCGACAAAGGTGATCCCTACGCACGCCGCTGGGAAACGCCTCCCAAAACCGCATCCATCGTTTGTGTGCCCGAGTACAAGTGGAAAGACGACAAGTGGCTGAAAAACCGCAAGGCCATTGCCGGAAAACCCAAGCCCTGGTCGGTGTACGAAGTGCACCTCGGTTCCTGGAAAAAATTGCCGGAAGACGCCAACCGTTCGCTCAATTACGTTGAACTGGCCAAAGAGCTGGTCGACTACGTCAAAACCATGGGCTTCACCCACGTGGAATTTATGCCCGTGATGGAGCACCCGTATTTCCCGTCGTGGGGCTATCAGGTCACCGGCTTTTTTGCACCGTCGGGCCGCTTCGGTTCGCCCGAAGAGCTCATGATGCTCATCGACGCCTTTCACCAGGCCGACATCGGCGTTATCCTCGACTGGGTGCCTTCACATTTCCCGGGCGACATCCACGGACTCTACCGCTTCGACGGAACCCACCTGTACGAATACGCCGACATGCGTCGCGGTTTTCACCCGGACTGGAACAGTTACGTGTTCGATTACGGTCGCAACGAGGTGCGTTCCTTCCTCATCAGCAACGCTTTGTTTTGGCTTGAATATTACCACATCGACGGATTGCGTGTGGATGCCGTGGCCTCCATGCTTTACCACGACTACTCGCGCAAGGAAGGTGAGTGGATTCCAAACATTCACGGTGGCCGCGAAAACCTCGAAGCCATTTCCCTGTTGCGCGATTTCAACGAAGCCGTGTACAGCCACTATCCTGGCGTGGAAACCATCGCCGAAGAAAGCACCGCTTTCCCGGGCGTGAGCAAACCAGCCTACGACGGCGGTTTGGGATTCGGGCAAAAATGGATGATGGGCTGGATGCACGATTCGCTCAGCTATTTCAAACGTCCGCCCCTGTTTCGGCGCTGGCACCAGAACGAGATCACCTTTTCCATGGTGTACGCTTTTTCCGAAAACTTCATGCTGCCGCTCAGCCACGACGAAGTGGTGCACCTGAAGTCTTCCCTTTTGTACAAAATGCCCGGCGATGAGTGGCAAAAATTTGCCAACCTGCGCTCCCTGTTCGGTTTCCAATGGACACACCCCGGCACGCACATACTCTTCATGGGCGGCGAGTTTGGACAAACCACCGAATGGAGCCACGACCGCGGCGTAACTTGGGAATTGTTGCAATATGCTTACCACAAAGGTTGTCAGGACTACGTCAAAGCCCTCAACGAAATTTATACCAGCCGTCCGGCCCTGTGGCGCAATGCATTCACCACCGAAGGTTACCAGTGGGTGAGCGGCGATGATACCGAAAACTGTGTGCTCGCTTACCTGCGCAAAGGCGACGAAAACGACAACATGATCCTCGTCATTTGCCATTTCAACACGAACAAACTGGACAGCTACATGGTGGGTGTTCCGGTGGAAGGCGACTGGACGGAGGTGCTCAGCAGCGACGACAAACGTTTCGGTGGCAGCGGTACGGTGAACGGCGTGGTAAAAACGGATAAAAAACCATCACACGGCTTCGAACAATCCATCACGTTCAAACTTCCGCCGCTCGCAGTCACTATATTTGAAAGTCCGAAGTCGAAAGTCCGAAGTCCGAAGGCGGAGAAAAGTCCGAAGTCCGAAGTCGAAAGTGCGAAGTCAGCGGCGAAAAGTGCTAAAGCACCTAAGAAAAAATAACCACATTAGGCATATTAGGTGACTAAGGCACATTAGATGTATTTTCTAATGTGCCTTAGTCATCTAATGTGCCTACTGTGGTAACCACCATAAACGCATGAAGGCCATCCTGAAACATACCCTTACTGCGTTTTGCGCTTTGGCCATGGCCTGGCAAACGCAGCTTATGTTCGGCAGCCAACGGGGCATTGCTGAGTCGGCTTTTTTGTGGTCTGCAACGGTTTTTGTGTACCATTTTACCTTGCCGTCGCGTTGGTGGGCGGTGGTACATGGGCCCATTGCCGCCGTAGCGTTTTTCCTGCTTCAACCTGTTCAGCAGCTCGCTGCTTTGTTGCCTTTTGCCCTTTGGCTGTTGTACATCGGCACACCGGGTACGGGCGCCTGGGGATTGCGCCGTTTGCCCTGGCTGAAACCGCTGGCAGTGGCTTTGGCGTGGACGGCAGCGACAACCCTTTTTCCCATACACCCGGAGTTGTGGACCCAAACAGTTGGTTTGTGCATCACACGACTTGTTCTGGTATTTGCCCTCGCCCTGGCCTACGATCTGCACGACCGCGCCGAGGACCATGCCGGTGGTTTGCCCACCCTGGCTGCACAACTCGGAGCCCATGGCACCTTTCGGGTCATTCGCCTGTGCTGGGTGGTGGCGGCTTTGGGCATTTTGCTGGATGCAGGCAGGTTTGGTGTGGGGCTCACTGTGGGCCGGTTGCTTGGCGTGTTACTCACGGCCTGGCTACTGGAACGGTTGTTTCGTCCGGGTGTCGATGTTTCCTGGCGGAAAATTGCGGTGGATGGATTGATGCTGGTTCAACCTGTAGTTGTGGCTATTTTTTTTAAACACTTTTAAATCCGTTTTTTTCCGTGTTGCTTGCATCCGTGTCATCCGTGTGCCATTACGCGGTGTGATGGCACACGGATGACACGGATGCAAGCAAC
>JADLBE010000274.1 GCA_020847915.1 Saprospiraceae bacterium
CAGCAGGCTGAACGGATCCAGGCCCGCTTTTTCCGGCTTTTCATCCACCACAAACGTGAAGGACTGGTCGGATTTGTTGATTTTTACCCGTTCCCGGTACAACGTTTTGCCATACTTCTTGTCGTCCGGGGCTTTGGCGAAAGCGCCGATTTCGATCCAGTCATTCACGGCAACTTCAGTTTCTTTGCCCAGGTCGTCGGCTTTCAGTTTGCGGCAGCTCACGTTTATGGTCACCTCAAATTTGCCGTTGGGCAGTTCTTTGACCGTAGCTTCTTTGGTGCGATTTTCAAAAAGTGTGATGTCCCAGAACAAATCATTGATGAGGTACTTCAACGAATCTGGTGTTTGGGCGTAAATGCTGCCCAGGGCATCGGCGCTGGTGGGGTAGGGGGCGTCTTTGTAGCGGAAATTTTCCAAAAACGTTTTTAAACCCGCATTTACCCGATCCTCACCGATGAGTTCCTTCAGTGCGTACATCTGCACGGAGCCTTTGTTGTAATGGATGTAAGCCTGACTTTCACATTTGGCCAGCGGCATTTCCTTCAGGCGTTCGCGACCGCGACCGCGCAGGTAGCGGTCCATTTCGTATTCGAGGAACTTGCGCATCTGATCGCGACCATATTCTTTTTCCATCACCATCAAAGCGCTGTACTGCGAGAAGGTTTCGGTGGTCATTTCCGCACCCTGCATGGCTGCACCACATTCCTGGTGGGCCCACCACTGGTGACCCATTTCGTGGGCCACGATGTAATACACCATGTCGATATCGTCCTTTTCGGCCCTGAAGTTTTCAATAAATCCTATACCTTCCGAATACGGCATGGTGCCCGGAAAAGCCTGCGCAAAGGAGCCTACACGCGGAAATTCGATGATGCGGCATTGTTTGTGGTAATACGGACCGAAATTGGTGGTGTAGTACTCCAGCGATTTTTCCATGGCCTTGAGCATACGTTCCACGTTCCATTCGTGGTCGCGGTGGTAATACACCTCCAGATCGATTCCGTTCCAACGGCGGCGTGCTACCTGATAATCGGCCGACATGAAGGAGAAAAAGTTCCACCCCTTGTGATCGAGTTTGTAATGGTAATGGTTGCGGCCGCCTTCGGTCCACTCGCGTACGAGCGACCCCGGCGCTATGGCGCGTTGTCCGGCCGTGGTGCTGATGGTTGTTTCCACCGTCACCCAGTCGGCATCACCCGTCAGGTAGTTGTTCATGCGTGATGCGGTATCCTGCTGGTTCAGGGCGGGCATGCGCGATTTTTCGGGCAGACCGTATTTTTTACGGTCGTTTTTATCCGACAACTCCGCGCTTTCCTGGTAACCAAAATTGGGCGAGATGTCGGTATTGTTGAAAAACGTACCGTTCTGCATAATCTGGGTTACCGTAAGTTCATTTTCAAAACCTTTCGGACGGTACACCGTCGTAAACTTCAGCAACATTGAATCGCCGGGTTGCAGCGCCGGCTCGATCCTGTACAAACGTGTGTACAATGCCGAATCGTTCATCAACAGGTTGAGGCGCTGGTTTTCAAACGTAAATTTTACGCTGCGCGGCGCCGATACCCAAAGCGAATCAATGGGTTTGGTGTGGGTGTTGCGCACCCAATAGTCGCCCTTCGCATCCACCGAGCGTTGTTCAGGGAAAATTTGAACGTCGAAATTGACTTTGTAAATGCGGGGTTGCGGTATACCCTGGTATTTTTTGTAATCCTGTTCGTAGCGGACACTCAGTTTTTCCATCTCCTTCCCGGACTGGTAGGTATTGAGTATTTTGGTGTTGTAAAATACAAACCCGGCAGTAAAAGCCCAGGCTACCACGGCGCCCAACCCGACCCACCGGTATTGTTTCCATTCGAGTCCTGCCAATTTGAAACGGCTGATCCAGGCGCTGTCTTTACCCCTGGGCCAAAAACTAATGGCGGCAACAGCAAGCATGGTGCTGAAAAGCAGCCAATAAACGTTGAACCACGACAAAGCTGCGACGTAAGGCTTGTATCCCCAGAAATCAGACAAAGTATAGGAAGGCATGGCGGCAAATTCGACCATGTTGCTTTCGACGTGCAAAACACCCCACACAAAACTGTTCACGATGAGGACCATCACACAAAGAAAAAATCCGAGGTACATGTTGGGCGACAACACGTGTATGAGCATGAACAACGCGCACAGAAAAACGAAGCCAAGCAGGTCGATGACCAGCAATTCACGCACATAAACGCCAGGTTCGAAGCGGAAAAAGCCGTGCATGGCCTGTGCCGCCATCGCAGCGGCAATGGCTACGGAAAGCAGCAGGGCAATGATGGTGAGGATGGCCGCAAGTTTTGCAACGTAACCTGTCCAGTTGCGCGTCGGAAGGGCATCGTAAATTTCATGCACTTTGGCATTGCGTTCTTTCCACACCAACGCGCCTGAGAAATAAGCCATGATGGCCACCACAAAAATGTAAAAGCTGCCCCGAATGTTGTTGATCATGTCGTACGTGATCGGGAAATTGTGGGTGCCGTAAGCCTCGGTGGCGTAAATAAAATTGGGTATGGTGTTGAGCAGCCCGATGAGTGCAAGCAGGATGAAAGGAACACTTTTCACCACACCCATCAGGTCGGTGCGGTACTGGCTGCCAAGTTGTAAAAACGTGACGCCCAAACCTTTTGATGGCGTTACGCGCAAACGTTCTCCCAGAATCTGAATGCCGGAAGCTTCGTCAGTTTCAGCGGTTTTTGCTTTTTTGCCACCGCTGCGTTTTTCGCTGAACCCAAATCGGAAATAACCAAGCGTCAAAACCAAAAGCCCAACCCCCATCCACAACAGACGGTTGACAAGGATACCCGGGTGCAGGAGTCCGACCGACTGGTGGTTTTTGTCGTCCACCGTCCAGTATTTCGTTACAATGCTGAATGCACGTCCGCCAAACGGATCCAGAAGTGATGCAAGTTGCTCGTTTTCAATATTTTGGATCAGGTTTCCGGCAATGATGTAACCCACCAGCAACACGATGGCCGCTATGAAGGAAAACAAAGTACTGCGGGTAAGCATGGCCACTGTGTACAGGATGCCGCCCACAAAAATCATGTTGGGAATCACCAACACAAGGTAAGCGTTGAGGTGGCTCATGGTTTCGAAAGGACCAAACCTTTCGGCATCAAGCCATTCGAACATACCGTTGGCAACAACACCGGACCACATGCCCAGGGAAATGCCGAGCATGGGAATGAGCGCAATCAGGAGCGCTCCTGCAAAGTGACCAAAATAATATCCTGCCTTGCTGATCGGCGAGGAAAAAACGATTTGTGCCGTGTTGTTTTCAATGTCGCGCAGGGCGGCATTGTTGAAAAAAGCAGTTACGAGCAAGAGGGAAAGTATGGAAAAAACGGCATACCAGTTTTGGGTCACAAAAGGGGCGTTTTTCCAAACGTTGCCATAGGAACCGCCAATTTGTACCTGATCGGACACCGTGGCGCCGAAGGTTAAAAGGCCGAACAAAAAGAGGAAGATCCACGGCATGGGCGCGCGGAGCCAGTTTTTGACTTCAAAGGCAAAAAAAGTGCTGAACATAAGGTAAAAAGGACTTTAGGGCGACAAATCAGCCTTCCGAGGGAGTGGCCGTGATTTTGGAAAAAAAGACGTCTTCGAGACCGGGTTCGGCGGGACGGAACCCGTCGCCGGGCGCATCATCACTCAAAATATGGATGATGGGTTTGCCTGCAACCAATTTGCTGGAAATGATCCGGTAGCGTTGCTGGTAGTCGTCGATTTCGGCTTTGGTGATGGCTTTTTCCCAAATTTTTCCACCCAATGCCTGCAGGGCATCTTCGGGTGTGCCTGCATAAAATACCTGTCCGAGGTTGATGATGGCCATGTTGGAGCAAAGTTCACGCACGTCTTCCACAATGTGGGTAGAAAGTATCACGATCACATTTTCTCCGATTTCGGAAAGCAGGTTGTAAAAGCGGTTGCGTTCTCCGGGGTCGAGGCCGGCGGTCGGTTCATCCACAATGATAAGTTTCGGATCACCGAGCAATGCCTGTGCGATGCCGAAACGTTGGCGCATGCCACCGGAGTAGCTGCTGACGGCTTTTTTTCGGTGGTCCCAGAGGTTAACGCGCTGCAGGAGTGCGTCCACCATGTCTTTGCGCTGCTTGTTGTTGTTGATGCCCTTGAGCACGGCGAGGTGATCGAGCATGTCGAGGGCACTGATGCGTGGGTAAATGCCGAACTCCTGAGGCAGGTAGCCCAATACGCGGCGAACAGCGTCCTTATCTTTCAACACGTCGATGTCGCCGAGCGTGACGGTTCCACTGTCTGCATCCTGCAGGGTCGCCAGTGTGCGCATGAGGGTACTTTTGCCTGCGCCGTTGGGACCGAGCAGGCCGTACATGCCGGTGGGGATGTCGAGGCTGACGTCATTCAGTGCCCTGACGCCGTTGGGGTAGGTTTTGGATAAATTGCGGATGGTAAGGTGCATACAAGGGTAGATTGTTTTCGATTAGAAATCAAAAGATGCAAACAAGGTCGCATTTCAAACCAATATTTGGTTCAACAACGCTTATTGTTCGACAAATCTACCCAAACAGCATCACCAATGCACAACCTTACCGCTGAACAGCCTGTTTTCTCCAACAACCAAACGATACACATACACGCCTGAGCCCGGCAGGTTAACAGCATCGATGTCAAAAGATTGAAGGCCTTCCGTGCCTGCTTTCCTGTATTCATTCCAAATGCGTTTGCCATGCACGTCGTACACTTCAAAAAGCACAGACGCCGGTTCGGACAACCATACATTTACGGACGTTTGGGCATGGAAAGGATTGGGTTTTGCAGGGTAAAAAACAACGCCGCCATCTTCAGCCGGGAGGTTGTTCCCCGTTTCAACAAACAAAGTTCTGCGCAGGCCTTCGGCATCGTAAGCTTCGGGTTGAAGTACTTCCGGCGCCAAACTTGCTTTCGTGGCCGACAAAGGTTGTTTAAGCCGCAGGTTGAACAAGGCGTCGCCTTTTTCAAACATTTTTGCGACAGCAAAAAAATCGAGTACGCGCAGGATGCCGGTCTCCGAATCATAAGACCAGTTTTCAGGAGGCACACCCGTCAGGTCGTATACCGTGGTGACACGTGGATCGAGTTGAAGGGCAAGTTGCCAACCTTCAAGGGAAACGTTTTGCGCCAGGTGTACGCCCAGTAGGGTAACCTCCCCATCCATTTTTTCGTCAAAATACACACCGAGCGGCGCACCCTTGTCGGAGCGGTCGTCGGGATCACCGACAAAAGCGGCCGACAGGTTGGCGTCGCCCATTTTGATGCCTACAAAGTTGAAGCCGGAGGTGGTGAGGTCCTGCTGGAGGTTGTTGATGACCAGCTGGTAGGTATCCACCACGGCATTAAACTGGTTGAGCAGGCTTGGGTTTGCCAGTGGGCGGATCATGCGCCAGGCGGGTACCTGGGAAAAGGTGTCGCTCACGCCCAGGATAACTTTCCGGGTTTCGGCAATATCAAAGGTGGTGACCGTTTTGCTGTTGTTTACATCCGATGAAAGGAGCTGGTACATGGAGGTCATGGGCTCAATGTCGAGGATGTGTTTGTTCATGGTAACCAGGTCGAATGTGGACACGCCGTTCACGGCATTGTCGGTGCGTTCGGCCCGCACGGTGGTTAAATACGAACCACCCCAGGGCAACTGGTCGAAACTGAGTGCATAACAGGAATCGCTGAAGGCCTGAAGTTTATTTTTAATTACAGGAGGCGAAACACCTCCGGTAGACACCAGATTGGCAACCAGTCGGATGGTTTGCAACGCGGTATTGTTTGCTGTTCGGGAACAACCTGTGAGTTCCAGGTCGCCGTCGGGATCGCAATAACATCCTGTGTTTTGCTGCACAATAACATAGGTATTGCAGGAATTGACGAGGCCGTCGCCGTCTTTAACCAATATCTGCAACGGATTAAAACCAACGTCGCATTTGCCAAATTCCAGGGTTTGGGCTGTTGGGAAAACTTCCGAAGTGTCTCCTGTTCGTCGCATGCCAACCTGGATGTTGTTGGTGGGTGTACAGTTGTCGCTGAGCTGGAGGATGAACAAATCCACGTCGAAAGCGATGGTACAATCGGGCGGATCGACCGCCTGAGTGAGGCCGTTCAGGCAAAGCAGGTTGGGAGGTGTGCAATCGCGCACGGTAATCAGGTAAGTGCAGGAACTTACGTTTCCGCAAAAATCGCTTGCGCGCCACGAGATTTTGTGAACACCTTTGGGCAGGTTGGCGCTAAACGTATCCTCGGACATTTGAATCTCAATGCCGCCGTTGTTGTACAAATCGATGCGGTAAAGGTAATTCATGGTTGAATTGCCACAGGAAGTAACCGCCTTTTCGGTCAGGGTTACCATGCCTTCCGCACACTGGTTCGGATTCAGACAAAAGGTTTGATCTGAACAGGGCGAAATCCAGACGATGCTTTGCGCTTGCAGGGAAATGTTGGTCGCCAATACCAGGATCAGGAACAGGTACGGTTTCATCGGCTTAACTTAATCGGTTTAAGCCCAAAAAGCGATAAAATGCCTTGGGCCGGGAATATGCGTTAATCGGAAAAAACATTACCGCAAAAATCAGACCAACGGGGAAAAAGTCGTAAGTCGACAGTCGTAAGTCGACAGTCGACAGTCGTAAGTCGACAGTCGTAAGTCGACAGTCGTAAGTC
>JADLBE010000275.1 GCA_020847915.1 Saprospiraceae bacterium
CTAGCCGGCATACACAAACCCAACACCCTGAATTGTTACTGTATGGGTGGGATGATCACATCAGCCTGGGTTTGGCAAAGGGCATCTGTTTCCCATTCTGGATATGCCAGGCGTTTCACTATCCCAACAATCCATTTAGACCCCTGAAAGGGGTCAGTTACGCCCCAATCCTTTTCACTTTAACCTCTATCCGCTGGTTGTTTTTGTGTTCTTCCTCAGAACACTCCACGCCTTCGGTACATCGGTTGCGGATTTCCGATTCACCTTTGCCAGACGCCTGGATGCGTTTTTCAGCCAGACCGCGGTAGGTGAGGTAGGTTTTGCAGTTTTTGGCACGTTCGGAGGAAAGGGTCTGGTTGTCGGCAGCATCACCACGGGCATCGGTGTGTACCGTAAGTTCAATTTCCATTTCCGGATAACGCATCATCAGTTCGTAGAGGGCGTCGAGGTGACGAACGGCGCTTTGGTTCAGCGTTGCTTTGCCGTCTTCAAATTTGATGCGGTCCATCACCATCACCGAACCGGTTTTGATGCCACTGGCCAGGGGGAGCAATTCTTCCTCACGCACACCAACTTCGGTGGGGCGCATGCGCACCTCATTGAAGGCTTTTTGGCCTTGCTGTACGGGCAGCGAATAATTTTCAGGCAGGAACCCTTCTCGTTCAATTTGCACGAGGTAATCACCTTCTTCGGTGAGGCACAGGTCAAATTCCCCGTTGGTATTGCTGCGAACAACCTGCGATTTTCCACTCATTTTGTGGGTGAAGCGCACATTGGCGAAGTTGATGCGGGTGCCCATTTTATCGGTAAGAACCACACCGCCGGCACGATAGCAGCGTCCGGCAGGATGCAATTTAACGATGATGTCTTTGGCTTGAGGGTTTTGCTCAAAGGAAAAAGCCTGTTCGCCAGCTTCGTATCCTTCGTGGGTCACCACGATCATGTATTGGCGGTATTGGGTAAATGCGTTGGTCGCTTCGCCCTGGACGTTGGTGTATTGGTCGGGGCGCCCGAGGTCGTCGGCATCTTTACGTACCACACGCATCGACAGGGTATTGGGCTGGTCGAGGTCCATTTGCTGCATGTCGATGGTAAACACATCGTTGTTGCCCGATACAAACCCTCCTTCAGAAAACTGGAGAATGCGAATGCCTGCGCCCTGCAACGACTCACCGGTGTTGGCATCGACCACTTTGATTTTCAGGTCCTGCGATTCAGGTTTGGCGCCGGCAAATCCTTTTTCGATGGAAAAGGAATAAATGTCGTCTTTCCCATAACCATTGCCGCGGTCGCTGGCAAAAAAGCCGCGAATGCCGTCATCGTCGAGCACAAAGGCCAGGTCCTCCTCGTTTGAATTGAATTTTTCACCCAGGTTGAATACTTCACGGTTCACCTCATCCAGGTCGACACGGAAGATGTCAAGTTTGCCCAAACCATCATGGCCGTTGGACGAAAAAAACAATGTTCCGGAGATGTGAATGTGTGGAAATACTTCGTTTTGAGGGGTATTCACGATGGCGCCCAGGTTGGTTGGCGGACCCCAATAACCTTCCTTGGAACGTTGCGACACCCAAATGTCGTACCCACCTTGTCCACCAGGCATGTCGGAGGCAAAGTAAAGATGTTTGCCATCGGCGCTCAAACTGGGATGCAGGCAGGAATAACTGTCGGAATTGAAAGGCAATTCGCGCACATCCACCCAATCGATTACCCCTGCTTTGGCTTCATAAATTTTAAGCCTGACCACACCTTTTTCATCCGCTTTTTGCACGCCTTTGTGCATGTTGTTGCGGGTAAAATACATGGTTTTGAAGTCGCGGCTGAACGTTACCGGACCTTCATGCAAACTGGAATTAATTTCCAGGGAAAATTTTTGAGGGGAAGCCGGGTCACCGTTTGGATCAAAAGGTGAGAAGTACAGTTCGGAGTACGTTTCACCGCTTTTTTTGTCCTGAGGGCCGCTTTTTTTTCTACTGGAGACAAAAACGAGGCCGTTGTCGTAAAAAACGGGACTGTAATCGGTGCCCTGGCTGTTCAATTCCTTGGTGTTGCGAACCCTAATGATGTTGTTGGGATCGTCCTTTTCCCGGAAACGTTCCTTGGATTTGCTTTTGGAGGATTGTTGGGCCGACAAAGCGTTGGTCCAGGCAAAAAACACGAGGAAGGGAAGGATTAAGCTGGTACGGTGCATAGAAATCGTTTGTTGATGACCATTCATAAACGTCAAAAACAGTAAAAATGCGATACGGAGGTATCTAATGAAAAGTTAAAATTTACCAGGGACGGTTTGGGTTGATGACTTCTTCACCTTCCGGTGGGGTAAACCACCAACGTGCTGTGGCCTCTATACTGCCGTTGTTGTATGTGCGCAGTTTGGTAAGTCCAATGTCGTACGAAAGGGCAAAGAAGAGGTTTTTGGTAGCCTGAATGCCAAAAAGGGCGTCAATACTTTCACCTGCACCACCGCTGTCGCCGCCGGTACGGTATGTTGCACCCAGGTAAAACTTGCGTTGGTAAGAACCCATGACGTTTACATCAACGTCAAAAGGTGCTCCGATGGCATATTTCATCAACAATTGAGGTGTAATCTCCATTTCTTCTCCCAGATCAAAAGAGACACCTGCCATGGCATTAAAGTGTTGCACTTCGCGCGAAAGAACGCCGCCTTGTTCAGCGAAATCGATGTTGTTGCTCACCAGCCTTGGCGCTGCCAATCCGGCAAACCATTTGGGCCCGGTGTAAAAAATGCCGAAACCGAAGTTGGGCAACAGTTTGCTTTTGGCTTCACCCGGCACGGCTCCGTCGATACCGATGGGTTGTGTGGTTACGAGGCGGCTGTCGGTCCAGTCCTGAAACATGTGGCGCATGCTGGCCTGCAATCCTATGCCGAGGTAGCCGCGGCGCAGGGCGATGCGGTAGGCATACGCGATGTCGATGGTGATCGTTTTGTTGATGCCGACGCTGTTGCGCACGAGGTTGCCTCCAACGCCCACCCTGTTGTTAAGCAGGGGCTGGTTGTACGACAGGGCGATGGTTTTCGGAGCGCCTTCGAGACCAATCCACTGGTTGCGGTATACGGCAAGCAAGGTGGGTGATTCGAAACTGCCTGCATAACCGGGATTGTACAGCATTTTACCAAACATAAATTGCGTGTACATCGGTTCCTGCTGGGCCTGGAGGGAGACAGATCCAAGCAACAAAAAGAATACAATGCGGTATAGGTATGCCATGGGCTGGTTCATAAATTAACGTTGAAGTACCAAAAAGCCGGTTTTGATACCGCCGTCTGCGTTGAATTTGACCACATAATAATAAGTGCCTGCCGGCAATTCCTCGCCGTTGTAGTTACCATCCCAATTGTTGCCGTAAGGTTGGGCGTGAAAGACCTCATCGCCCCACTGGTTAAAAATGCTCACTTCATTGTCTAGTTTGCCATCGGTTCCGAGACAAGGCACAACAAAAATATCGTTTACGCCGTCGTTGTTGGGGGTAAACAAGGTAGGTATCGCGCAATCTCCGGGTTCATCGACATAAAAAGTAACCACGGCGAAAGAACAGGCATCGGGGCAGTTCAGGTTGCAAATTTTATAACGGAACTGATCCTGTCCTGCAAAAGTGATGTCGGGCAAATAACTGAACACACCGTCGCTTAAGTCTTCCAGGGTGCCATGCACAGGCTGCTCTACCACCGTGACCGAATAAGCATTCGGCAGGTCGTCGTTAAGCAACACGTCAACGGTTTTTTTCACGGCATTGGGTACGTACACCGTATCGGGACGTGCGACGGGGGTAGGTTCAAAAGTAATGATGAGGGTATCGCGTGAGAGGTCGCCACAACGTCCGTCGTTGGTGGTAAAAATGATGGTGTTGGGGCCTGGTTCCAATCCGCACACAGAAGTGTTGACGTTGTTGGGGTTGGTGAACACCAGTTGTGGGTTGTCCGACGACCACTCGCTGGTTTCGTTGCTCGATATGGGTTCTGCCGCCAGAATGGCACAATCTTCCGTGCTGCAAATGGATTGGTCAGAACCTGCTTTTTTGGTAGCGGGCGCATAGGATTGTACCGTAGTTGTGCTGGTTGACGTGCCGCACCCGATGTTGGGTAGCGTCCAGTAAAACAAATACGTATTTCCGGGGGTCAGGCCGGTCACCAGGGTATTGATGTCGGTAGAATCATCAATAACAACTCCAAGCAACACTTGTCCGTTGGGTTGTGTCCACATGCCCTGCGATGCTTGTCCCTGGTTAGCGATTAAGGTAATCGTAGTGCCAGCACAAGTGTCTAAAAATGGTACAGACTGGGCGGTTTCGGCAGCCACCACCTCAACTTCAACAACATCGTTGCTGTAATTTTTACAGGCGCCGTTGGATAATATCCAGGCGAACTGGTAGGTATTTCCGGCCTGCGTACCCTGAACAGTGGTTTGTGGATTGGCCGGATTTACAAAAGTAACCGGCGTTGGGAAGTTTACCTGAATCCAACGGCCTGTCACGTTTCCGCCGGGAAGTTGTGCGTTAAGCGTAAGGGTTTGGGACGCACAGGCTGAAAAATCCACACCGGCAAAGGCGTTGTTGTCGGGCACTGTATCAAACGCAACCTGAACAGTGGGCGAATTGGCCGAATTGCACCCGTTGAAACTGGCCACCACATAAAAACTGTTGTTGCCTGGCTGGAGGTTGGACAGGTCGGTTACCGGATAAGACAATGCGTAGGTGGGCGGTCCCATCACCTGATTGTTGGAGGCATTGTACCACGTGTATTGGGCAAGTGGCAGTGTGGGTGTATTGCTGATGCGCAGCAACAGCGTGTCGCCGCTGTCGAGACATACGTTGGTCGTGGGCAGAGGTACCGGCGTTGGAGGCACCGGTTTGACATGCACGATCACCGGTTCGCTTTCCGGTGATGCACACCCGTTGACCGTAATGGCTACCGAATAGGCGCCGGCTGTGCAGGACCCTGCTTGTGTTATCAAAGGGTTTTGCAATGTGGAAGCGTAGCTGCAGGGTCCCAACCATTGGTACGTTGCGCCTGGTACCAGAGGTGTTGAAAGTTGCATGCTGGAACCTACACAAACGGAATCGGGGGATGCCATTGCGACCGGCTGGGCGGGCGCCGCAAGTACCTGTACGCTAAATGTTGAGGAAGGCAGTGATCCACAATTTTCCGTTTCCACCACAACTGTGTAATTGCCGGCCTGTTGCAACGTAGCGTTGTTGATGGGCAAAATCGGGACACTGGTAACGATCTGTCCGCCCAAAGGTGTATTCCAGGTGTAGGTAACACTCTGGTTGTACACCGTTGGCACCTGAAGGATGGTAGATTCACCTACACAAATGACGGGGTCGGGGCTGGTGATGACCGGTTGTATCGGAGCATTCTCTACATTGATGGTTGTGGTTGCCGGTAGCGACATGCATCCGAAAGCATCGGTAACTACCAGGATATAATCCCCGTTGTTAAGTGCCGTTACATCCGGAAGCACAGGCATGGCAAGCGCCGACATGTAGCCATTGGGACCCGACCATGCATAGGACAAGGGTGTATAGGGAGTGGTTACGGTGGATGTCAGTTGGACATCCTGCATGCCGTTCGCGCAGTTTTGTGCATTGTTGCCCGGGATAACCAGTGGAAGCGGAACCAGAAGCACATCTACCGTAGCGGTGTCCTTGCAACCGATGCTTGTTTGTGCAATTACCGTATAGGTCCCGGTTGAGCCGTTGGTGGTTGGACTTTGTTCAAGGGAGGTAAATCCGTTGGGACCATTCCAGCTGTAGAACAAGCCGGATGTGTTGGAAGCGGCCGTGAGTTGCAGCAGGAGACCCTGGCAAAGCGGCGCATTGTAACTCGCTGTTACTTCCGGTGTTTTGTCCACATCAAGCAGAAGCGGCAAAGATGTTTCCGAACGGCAACCGGCCTGAACAATGTAAACGCGCCAAAGTCCGGAATCCGCCACAGTCACATTGGTCAATTGAAGGGCATTGATGAAGGTGGACGTGGTATCGAGCCCGGGTGATATCCAGAAATATTGCCCCGAAGTTGGCGGCGATGAAGTGAGTTGTACTGTTTGGCCTTCACAAACGGCAGGGGCACTGCCCATCAGTGGTGTAGGCGGCTTGTCATTTACGGTAAGCGTGGATGTTGCCGGCAAAGAACTGCATCCGTTTTGACTTACGATGAGTACGTAGTTCCCTTCGTGTATTTCAGCGGCATTGATGATGGCCGGCGGGTTTTGCTGAGTGGAGGTGTATCCGTTGGGCCCATTCCATAAATAGGAGTAACCTGTCAGTGGTGTTCCAAACGAAACGTTTTCACCGGCACAAACACTGATCAGAGGCTGGTTAACAACAGCTGGAGGACGGGCCTGTACCACGACATTCAGCAAAGACGAAGGTTCCGAAGAACAACCGTTGCCCTGGATTTGTACATAATACGTGTAGTTGCCCAAGGGTGGCGCAGGTACGGTGTATTGGGGCAACGCGGTTGTGGCAAGCAATGTAGCACTGCCCGGCGAGCCAGAATACCATTGGTACGACACTCCGGAACCTACAAAAGGCGGTGTGGAAAGCAGGAAACTGTTGCCCTCGCAAGGCGTTAGGGTGCTTGCGCTGATGTTTGGCATGGGCAGGGTTATCAGATCGACCTGTGTCATGCCGATGGCCGTACAACCTGAAATACCTGTGATGGTAACCGTATAGGTTCCTTCAGCCGACAAGTTTACGTTGTTGAGTACCGGATTCGCCTGTGTTGACATGTAGGAGCCCGGGCCCGACCATTTGTAGGTGAACTGGTTGACCGGCGCCGGTGGGTTGGCCATCAGCTGGATCGAGCCGCCTTCGCATACGCCTTGTGAGGCTGTTGGTTGAAAGGTTTGTGTTTCCACACGTACCAGTGCTGTACAGGTGGCGCTGTTGCCCGATGTATCCGTGACGGTGAGGGTCACCATGTATGGGTTTTGCGGACCTACAGCCATGTTGCAGGTAAAAATGCTGGGTGTTACCTGAAGATCGACCGTGGGTGAGCACTGGTCGCTGCTGCCATTGTTGATTTCTGTGGGCAAAAGCGTGTAGTTGCTGCCTGTCGGACTGGTAAAGATGATGGCATTTACACACTGGGCCTGCGGGGGTACGGTATCTCTGACGGTAAGGTTGAAACTTGTGGTTCCTTCCGTACCGTTTGCGTCGGGTACGGTGTAGCGCACCGTGTATTGTCCGGGAGGCAGATTTACCATGGTTTGGGCGCCAGTAAGCAGTGCCGACTGGATCACCATGTTGTTTTGCAAAATCTCATACGTAACAACGGCATAGGAATATTCCAAAACCGCCTGCAACGTGCTGGTGCCGTCCATCTGGTTGGTCAGTGGTCCACAGGGGGAAACAAAATTGGTAAAGTTCAAAACGTCCGTGTTCGCTCTGGCCTCAAAATTGGCCACGCCATTTCCGGCAGCCCACTGGTTGATGTCGTCGGCGACAACGGCAATGATGGTCTGATTAACAGACGTACATTGGCCGGCTACCGAACCGGTGTCTGTGGCGCCCAAAAATTGGTTATTTTCGTCGTAAATCCTGAAAAATTCGCCGGTTTCACCGTTATCACCCACGTTTAAAATACGCAAAACACCGTTACCCACGGCATTGGGAATCAATCCTGTAACCGACAACAAGGTGTTTGTTGGAACCGGATCGGTGATGTTCGGATTGGAAACAAACTTAAGCATAACCGAGGCAGACGCCTTGTTGATGGCGCCCGAAACACCGCAGTTGTCGGTAATGTCGGGAAAAGGAAGTCCAACCGCCGCTGAACAACCAACGGTACCTACATACGCCGTCATGTTGGGCAAAGCCGCAATGGCCGGGGGTTCAATATCATCGATGTTGAGTACAACCGAAGCCGTGGTGCTGTTGCCGGCACAATCGGTTGCCACATAACCCACCTGGTGAACGCCGGCATCCAGAAACACCGATGCCGGAGGTGGGAACGAGGCCAGGGGTGCACCATCGAGACTGTACATCAGTGTGATCGGAATCTGCTGGTCGGCAACGTTGTATTGCAGGGAACCCCGTGCCCGACCTCCGGTGCATATGGCATTGGCAGCATCGGCGCCCATACTGTTGGGTGCAAGACGAAGGACCAGTTCTCCGTCGGTGAGCCATTGATTTAGCAGGTTGGATGGAATGTTTACCTGGGTACTGCCAATGCCACATGGTCCGGATACGGTGTTGGTAACGCCCAACACCACATCGTCTTCACCCAAAATGGTAAACGACTCAGATGCAATTTCCGAGTCGACATTGTCGAGAAAAACCGTAAAGACCGGCGTTCCCGTGACCGGAGTCAAAGGCGGACCAATCGGGACTGTCCATTGAAAAACCACAGTATCCACCGGGACAAGGTCTGCCGGCACACCTGAAGCTACCAGCACCACCGTATCGGCCAGTAAAACATTGCGCTGCACGGAGCTGCACAAATCGTACAAACTCACTGGCGGCGGTATCAAAACATTCGCACCACACAAACCGGTTTCGTTGGGCAAACTGATGGTGTCCGGCATTTCGAGGTACGGGCCGGTGTTGTCCTGTACGCTGATGGCCTGGGTATAGGTGCGTGTGTTGCCACAGTTATCGCTTACCGTCCAGGTACGTATGATCATGTAATTGGCCCAGTGTTCGCACAAGGTGGTATCCGGATTGCGGATTTCACTTTGCACCATGGCGATGTTCACCGATTCATCGCAGTTGTCGGTACCTGTAATGACGCCTGGCGCGGGAGGTGCGGGAATACCGTCGCAGTCCACAAACACATCGCCGGGTATACCGCTTAGCTGGGGCCGGATGGTATCTTCAAAAAAGATTTGCCGCACAAAAGTGCCGATGTTGCCACACACGTCTGCTGCCTGATAAGTAAGCGTTTGGGTGTAGGAATCGTCGCAAGGGCCACCGGTGATCACATCACTTACCAAAACGGGTGTCGGTGTCGGTCCGCTGCACACATCCGTGGCTGTGGGCGGCGGAAAGGTAGGCGTGGTTTCACACACCGCCGTGGTACTGGTAAAACCGCTAAAAACCGGCGGCGCCAGGTCTTGCACGGCAATGACCTGCACAGCACTTTTGGTATTTCCGCAGGCATCAACTGCCGTATAGGTACGCAGGAAGTTGTAGGTATAATGCCCACAAACCGCAGGATTGGGGTCTTGTTGGGAAACGATGTCGGACAGCAGATTGGTTATGCTTCCGCAAGCATCATTGGCGCTGATGCCGTTGCCAAGGGTAAGTGGCGGCGGCGGCACCGCATTGTCGCAAGTGAGGTTGATGGTTGGCGGGAACAAGGTAAAAAACGGCGCTGTTGTATCCCGAACCTGCAGGATTTGCGTTGCTGTCCGGCTGTTGCCGCAATCGTCGGTAGCGGTCCAAACAACCAGAAGATTGTACGAGCCGTCACAAACCACCTGAAGTGTGTCGCGGGTGTACCCTATGGATACTGCATTGTCGCAATTGTCGGTGACCAGGGCGTTGGGCAACACTGGAAGTGGCGCCGGACAATAATGCAGGGCCACGGGCGCCAGTCCGCTGAACACCGGTTTGATGGTGTCGCGTATTTCATAACGAATGGTCCCCGATCCGATGTTGCCACAATCGTCGGTAGCCCGAAAGGTCACGTCGACGTGCCAATTGCAATTGTTGGCCGGAACAATGGGATACGGTCCGGTGCCGAACTGGCCGTTGCCGGTACCACCCAACGAAGTTATCCAGGAGAAATTCGTCCAGGTATAACCCGAACACTCATCGGTAACCGTTGCATTGCCATGTGCGTTGATCCAGGTCAGCAACGCCAGGTTGTCGTTGTTTTCTCCGCACTGGTCCGTGGTTGTAACACCGGTCACGATGGGACGTATGGTATCGATGGCGCCAAAATCGGCTGTACCGGCAGGGGTAATCAAACCGCAGGCGTCGGCTACGGAAAAACTGACGGTGACTTTACCGCGAACTTTGCTGTAGTCGACACCGCCGATGGTGTTTGGTCCGCATCCGTTGGCAAACGATGCCTGGAATGCTGCCACTACGCCTGCAGAATCAACAGGGTTGCCGTTGATTTGCATCGACCACACCAAATTGTTGCTGGGTGTGCAGGCATCGCTGGCTGCTGTGGTTGCGTGGTTTTGAATCCAGGCAGAAAGCGCGGCGATGGGCGGTCCCGATGGTGCGCAATACGCAACCACATCGTTGGCGTCGTCGGCAATGACCGGAGGTTGGGTGTCGTTGGTAAAAAAGGTCGCCGTTCTTGTGGTTTTTAATCCACAATTGTCGGTAGCCGTAAACTCAACCACGGTATTGCCCGCGCAACCCGGCGGATAAGGCAACGGAGAATCGTTGGTGTAGGAAGCGATGCCGGAGGGATCGGAGGCTTCGAAAGCAGCCATTTGCGCATTGAGCCAGGCTGGGTAAGCCGTGGGTAAGTCGGCACAGGGGGAACTACCGTCCGCAGGCGAAACGAGGACCTGGGGCGGCAGGACATCCTCAATAATCGTAATGGTTTGGGTAAAAACAGCTGTGTTGCCGGCTTCGTCGGTGGCTGTCCACGTACGTGTAAACACGCCACCTGCACAAAGGGCGGGAGGCGTGGTTTGAACAAACGTGGTATCGAGCATGGCAAAAGGCGTGCAGTTGTCCAACACGGGGATGTTGGGAACCGGCGGCACCTGGGCGATGGAATTGAAGGTCAATACTGGATCGACGCCGAAAAGGTCAAATACGGGGGGAGATTGGTCGGAAAAAGTTACCGGGAAAAGAAAAACATGGCTGTGCCCCATATTGTCAGCAACATACCAATGAACGACGTACGTTCCTTCTACCAGGGGATCGATGAATTGAAACCCTGAAGAGGCGGCGTCAAACATGGAGTCCGTGATGATAAAACCCATGGTGGATGTTACCGTCGGACTCACCAAATTGCCCTGAAGTGTGCCCGTACAGTTGGGCCCAACAGCGAAATTGGTAATTGCCGGAGGTGTAAAATTGAAAAAACCTGATTGTCCTTTCACCACCAAAGGTGAGAAAGCGATAAAAAATAATACTACCCAATAAGGTACTGCCCGCACATGCTGGTGTAACCGGTTGTTCATACAATCGTGTTTCATACTTCGGATGCATTGCACACCCGATGGTTCAGGAGATGTTCACTTCCAGGTGATTATCAGCCATTTTACAATGGCCTTGGAAAAAGGTTTTTTTGCCTGCGGCAAAAAGTCCGAAGGATTATGGGATAATCGGCCTTGGCCGATGGCGGGAATACCTATTTTTCGTCGCTCATTTTTTTATCCTGCACTTTTTCGTTCAAAAAGGCATTGATATCGTCGACGTCGTAATCTTTTATAATTTGTCCGAATTCATTGACCCGAATGTTCATTTTTTTCAGGTCTTCCTCCGAAGGTTTCGGCGGTTCGTTGTGTTCGGAGTTTTTCTTCTTATCCATACGTTGATTTGTTCAAACTGTTGCAACGGTCTGGTTAAAATGATGCAGGGCAACGCGAAGACGGTTTACCGTTTCATCACGTCCCAGTGCTGAAGCCATGTCAAAAACAGCCGGACCTTTCATGGTGCCTGCCAGCGCAATACGCAGCAAAGGCAACACATCGCCGGGTTTAAGCCCCTGTTCCTGTATAAATTCCTTCACCATACCTTCCATTTCAGCCGCTTCAAAGGTAGCAACCGAATGAACACGATCAATGAGTTTTTCAAAAACAGGCGTCAGTTCGGATTTCCATTTTTTTTGCAACGTCTCGTTGTCGTAATCTTTTACCGCCTCGAACAAATAATAGCCCTGCTCTACAAAATCGGGTAAAAAAGTAACCCGCTCTTTCATCAGTCCGGCAACCGTAGCCAAAAAACGGTCGCTCACGGCGTAACCTTTGGCTTCGGCGAGCGGACGTATGTGTTCTACCAATGCCTCGTTGGACATGGCCTGTATGTATTTCTGATTGAACCATTTCGCTTTGTCGTAGTCGAAACGGGCGCCGCCTTTGCTGATGTGTTCCACCGAAAAAGCTGCGATCATTTCCTCCAGGGTAAACAGTTCCTGGTCGCCGCCCGGATGCCATCCGAGCAGGGCCATGAAGTTGAGTACGGCCTGTGGCAAAAAGCCGGTTTCGCGGAAACCGGGAAAATTGTCTTCAATTGTTTCCCCTTCCCATGCCAGCGGGAATACCGGCATGCCGAATTTGGCGCCGTCGCGTTTGCTGAGTTTGCCGTTGCCTTCCGGTTTAAGAATAAGGGGCAGGTGGGCAAATCGGGGCATCGTATCGGCCCAGCCAAAAGCTTCGTACAACAACACGTGGTGGGCTGTGCTCGGAAGCCATTCTTCACCGCGGATCACGTGGGTGATTTGCATGAGGTGGTCGTCCACGATGTTGGCCAGGTGGTAGGTGGGCATGCCGTCAGCTTTGAGCAACACTTTATCGTCGAGCTCATCGCTGGAAAAAACCACTTCGCCGCGGATCATATCGTTGATGAAAATATCGCGACCTGATTCCACTTTCAGTCGGATAACGGATGGCACGCCGGCATCAAGCAACTTTTGCAACTGGTCGGCCGGAAGGCTCAGACTGTTGCTCATGCCCATACGGGTCCGGAAGTTGCAGGTAAAATTGGGTTCTTTTTCACGCAGCGCTTCCAGTTCTTCGGGCGTGTCGAAAGCGTAATAAGCCTTGCCCTGGCGAACCAGTTCGAGGGCATATTTTTTGTAAATTTCCTTGCGTTCGCTTTGGCGGTACGGGCCCATATCGCCGCCGAAATCCTGACCTTCGTCGGGCAGCAAACCCACCCAGCGAAGTGCCTCAATGATGTATGCTTCAGCTCCCGGCACGTAGCGGTTCTGGTCGGTATCCTCGATGCGCAAAATAAATTTGCCACCCTGCTGTTTTGCAAACAGGTAATTGTAAAGAGCAGTACGCACTCCTCCAATGTGGAGTGCGCCGGTGGGAGAAGGTGCGAAGCGTACGCGTACGGACATGTAGTATTTGTTTAAGGATTAGCAAAAGTAGCGGTTTTTGTCCTAAGTATGGCAACCATGTTTGCCAAAGGGATACAGGTTTGACAACGATGCCGCATTTTTACGAAAATTTTCGCCCCTACGGCATGTATCTCGTCAAAACACCCAAGCTTATCCGGGCTCTGATGCCCTTCTACACCTGGCAGATCGCCACGGAGGAACGTCAGTTGTATCTTTCGTTCGACGATGGTCCCATTCCGGAAGTCACACCCTGGATTCTTGATTTGCTCGCCGAATACGGCGCCCGGGCCACTTTTTTTTGTGTGGGTGAAAATGTGATGCGCCACCCCCAATTGTACCAGCGCCTGCTCGATGAAGGACATTCGGTGGGCAACCATACCTACAACCACCTCAACGGATGGCATACCGATCATGTGGACTACCTGAACAACGTGCGCCGCTGCCAGCAATACGTGCGCAGTCCCCTGTTCCGTCCACCTTACGGCCGGCTTATGCCCCGACAGCGCCTTCTGCTGGAAAAATATTTCCGCATCGTGATGTGGGAAGTGCTCAGCGGCGACTTCGATCCGGAATTGTCGCCGGAACAATGTTTTGAAAACGTACGTGAAAACGCCGGTCCTGGCTCCATTGTGGTGTTCCACGACAGTTTGAAGGCTGTAGACAAACTGCGTTATGCCTTGCCGGCTACCCTGGAATATTTTACCGGACAAGGCTACACTTTTCCAGCCATTCCCATGGAGTTGCCGGAGTTGCCAAACGGATATTAACTTAGGTTGAAATAGCTTTTGTACCACTCGGTTTCGTGGTGGTCAATCGCTTTTTCATTGATTTTGTGTGTTGGATCCAGTTTTTGATACAAAATTTCCAGCGAGGCATAATCGCGTTGGCTGATGATCTGAAAACCCTCACGCCTCAGTTTGGCCGCCGCCACACCTGCGCCAATTTGATAGGCCTTGTTTTCCGAAAATCGGTTGCCGTCGTAAATAACCTGACTTCCGCAGGCGCCACTCACGTCCATCATTACGCAAAGTTCCACGTCCTCCCGCCGGGCCAACGCTGCCATTTTTTCCGCTGCACGCACGATGCCTTCCGTCCAGTCGATGCCCGAGTCTGAGAGCATGCGCGCTTTGCCGTCGAGCACATCGTCGCCCGTGCCACCGTGGAGGTCGCACATTTCGCGTGGTGAACCGAAGGAATATTCTTCAGGACAAAATTTCACCAGCCTTACCGTATCGTAGTTCAGCAATTTTAAAACGGTAGGGTATTCGCCGTTGGCCGTGCCGTCGTAACCACACATAACGCCGGTAAGGCAGGCGCTTACGAGGATGCGGAGAGGATCGGCGGGTGTGGGGGTGCGGAGGGTTTTTAAAAAATTTCTGTCGGTCATTTGTCTTAACCCGGATTTAAGGGATTTTGGGGATGGGGATTTTTGAGGATTGGAGGATTGGGATGGATGGGATGGGATTTTAAAGTCCGAAGTCCGAAGTCCGAAGTCCGAAGTCCGAAGTCCGAAGTCCGAAGTCCGAAGTCCGAAGTAAAGAAAAATATCTAATGTTTAAAAGTAAACGATTGCTTTTTTTACTTCGGACTTCGGACTTTAAAATCCCATCCCATCCATCCCAATCCTCCAATCCTCAAAAATCCCCATCCAGATCCCTACGGGACGAGTCCCTAAAATCCGGGTTAAGACGTTTCATTCCCTGTTTCACCACCTCCGGCCTGGTCCAAAGGAAAAAATGGTTGCCGTCGGGCAAAGAATCGATGTGCACCCGGGCGCTTTCGGTGAGCATGTTTTTGGCAAAATGGGCATTGCCGGCGGGCACGAGCACGTCGTTGACGGCTTGCTGAACCACCATAGGACAAGTGACGCGCTGCCACAAAGGCATCATGTTTTCAAGTTCTTTTTTCAGGGCGATGATTTCCCGGTTGCTGGTGAACATACTTTTCGGCGTAATCCAGCGGACAGGCGGATTGTCCACCACAGGCATCCACCAGGTATCGGGTTCGAGTTTGGGATCCACGGAAGCGGCGAGCAGCAGGAGGCCTGCCGTTTGTTCGGGATAATCGATGGCAAATTGAACGATGACCGGTCCGCCGTAGGAATGGCCGGCCAAAAACACAGGTTGTTTGGGAGCGAGTTTGTCGACGGCAAGTTTCACTGCCCTGGCCTGCGCTTCGAGTGATTTTTCAACTTTTCCGAAACCGCTGTACCCGAAACCGGGGCGGTCGACGGTAATCATCTGGTATTGCCGGCTTAAAGAAGTATCGGCGAGCAGGTGCAAAAAAGCATCTGAGGAGCCCGGCGAGCCGTGAACAAAAACCCACACGGGCAAACTGTCGGCCGCCGCGATGCTCACCGCATGGATGTTGCGTTGGGCGAGAGAATCATACACGTCTGTAAAACGGGGCGGCAACTTTTGCCCCTTTTCCTGAAGTTTTTGCGCCCATTTCTCATCGGAAGTACGGAAACTCAGACAACCGGCCTGAACGGCGATGAACCAGGCAAGCAGGAGAAAGGAAACATTGCGGATGGTGCGGCGGAGCATGGCAAGGTTTGAATTTAAAAATAAAAAAATACAACGTTAAAACACATTTCCGGTTGGCAGATGTTGCAAAAAAGATTTAAACACCTATTTTTGAACAAAAAACCTCATGAAAAAGACCCCAACCCCACTGACTGCCCTATTTCTACTTTTTCCCATCCTGCTTTTTTCCCAGTCAACCTGGTACCAGATCATGCCAATTGCATCGGTCGCACCAACCTTTTACGGCATGGTCGCCGAAGGAGATGGTTATGTTGTATTCAGCGACAGAAACATCGTTCAGACAGACCGGTTTGGAACAAATACCGGACGGGTTACCCTTACGACTACCACGCCTTTTACCACTGATGTGATCAAAAGGTACGATCAGACCACAGGGGACCCCTATTTCATCATGGCCCGGCGGGGCATTACGCCTCAAACGCAATACCTGCTAACGGAGCATCGACCCGGTACCGGGTTTGTCAATACCCTTACCATTACAGATACCCTGGGCAGCTTATCCGGTCTGCGGCCTACCATGTTGGAACAACCTGACGGATCCATCATTGTGGTTGGCAAGCAGTTTTACCGGAAAGTGACCTATGATCCCGCTACTGGCTTCACGGAATTGTGGGTAAGGCCTTTCAACATCACCGCCACCTCCGTATTGCAGCACAACAATACAATCATTGCTTGTGATGCCAACGGGTTGGTGGTGGCACTGGATGAGGACGGCAGCACGCTTTGGACACAAAACCACGGCATCAACCTGCGCTCCATAGCCGCTGCACCCGGCGGTTTTATCGGCTGCGGACAACTCGCCGGCAACCAGGCCGTGGTGATTCGAATGGATGAAAACGGGGCTGAAATCTGGCGCGAAGAAACGAGCGACCAGGATTATTACGATGTGGTGAGCACCTCCGACGGCAATTTTGCAACCACAGGTTGGTCAGCTTCCGGCAACATCGTCCTGGCACACCTGGGTTCCGATGGCGCCGTGCTTTGGCAAAAACCCTTTGGCACCGGCACTGGGCTGCACCTGCTTCAGGATGCCGACGGTGGTTACGTACTGATGGCAAGAGCAACCAACCCCAACAGCATCCACATGATTAAGACAGACGCAGACGGCCAAACTGCTTCGCCCAAAAGGGCTGTTTTTCAGGAAAGACAGTTGCAAACGGAAACCCTGGAAGCTACTTTGATTGCCTGGCCTATGCTTTTTTTTGACGGCAGCGATGCAGCCTTTATTAGCCGGGCCGATTCGGCAGCAACAATTTTTGATTTTTCTCCATGGATAGGCGGACTTCATTCCAATGGCGCTGTTCATTTAGCTGCATCCAGAGCTTCGGGAGGAGGCTTTAATTTCGACTATGAAAGCGGTCCCTTGAACGGACAACCGGAGGATTTTTCCCGGGTTTGGCTGGCAAACCGCAACGACATCAATACCTTGAGGTATGACTTTGGTGTGGATGAAAGTTTGGATGGACCCGTTCCTTTCGATCTGCTCACCTGGCCGGGCAGAGGCAATCCAAACTTCAAATACAATCTTGATTTTACAAGGGTAACAACCGATCCTAACCTCTTTTGCGCTCCCTTTGTGGATGTAAACGGCGACGGTGTGTACAATGTATACGACGGTGATTATCCGCTTATTAAAGGCGACAACATGGTTTGGATGGTGTTCAACGACGATGTTGCACACGAATTGAGCTCTGCATTGCCGCTTAACATGGAGTTGCAAGTCTCTGTTTATGCTTTCGATTGTGCAGAAAGCGATGCCATCGACCAATCCCTGTTTGCTTCCTTTGAATTCATCAACCGCTCCACAAACGATTATTTGGATACTTACATGGGGTTTTTCACCGATTTTGATCTGGGGTGCCTTAGCGATGATTATGTTGGTACACTACCGGA
>JADLBE010000276.1 GCA_020847915.1 Saprospiraceae bacterium
CGCTCGACATGACAAGGCGCTTATTATCAAGGAATTATCCGGATTTCTCGCTGCGCTCGAAATGGCGCTCACTTCGCGCAATACATTGGTAATGTTGGGACGCATTTCGAGCGCAGCGAGAAATCCGGATAATTCCTTGATTATAAGCGCCTTGTCATGTCGAGCGAAGCGAGACACCTGATTTTTACTGCCTGCTGCCTGCTGCCCGCTGCCTGCTGCCTGCTGCCTGCTAAACACAATGAATTTTCCCCTCAAAACGTTGTTTTTCCAAACAACGAAACATGCGCCAACTTCCTTTCCTGCTTTTGCTTTTCCTTGCTTGTTGTTCCAATTTGGAAACCTTCGAAACCACCGATGAAAACGGCAACCGGATCCGATACGAACGTCGGAAAAACGATTTTGCCAAAGAGGGTCTTTACCAACGCTTCAACGCTAAAGGTGAACTCGTTGAAGAAGCGCGTTACACCAGGGACACGCTGCACGGCGAGCGCAAAATGTTTTATGCCAACGGCAAACTTGACGTATTGGAAACGTATCAAAACGGCCTGTTTCATGGACCCTACCGCAAATATTTCGAAAACGGAACATTGCAAATCGAGCAAACGTACATCAACGGCGCGATGCAGGGCTTCAGTCTTGCCTACCATGAAAACGGCAAGCTGAAGGAAAAAGTCACCATAGTTAACAATGAGGAAAACGGGCCGTTCACCGAGTACTACGAAAACGGAAAAATTTTGGCCGAAGGCACTTACCGGCCTTACGACGGCGAAGCCCTGGAGGACGGTGAGCTCAAAGAATACGACGAAAACGGCGAACTCATACGTGTGGCTGATTGCAAACGCGGCGTGTGTTTGACAAAGTGGAAAAAAGAATAAAGCAGGCAACCTTAAAATTTATCCGAAACCAGGTTGTGTTTGGATTTTAGTGACGTGGGTGCAATTTTCACAGCTCAGGCTTCGTCCTTCATCGTACGCACAAGTCCGATGCCTGCAATAAAAAAGATGGCGCCAAGCACGCCGTAAATGGCAACGGTTTTAACGTTCCCTCCATTCATGGAACCTGACAGCAGTACTGCGGTATAAATAAGACCAGCAATGCCCAAAAGGGTTAAAATAACTCCAAAAATTCTTTTGATATTCATAGTTTGTTTTTCCAAAGGTACCTTAATAATACCCAACATGCTTTATTTTTGATAAAAATTACCGCACCATGGGCCCCTATACCACCATAGCCGAAGTGGACCGCATTGCACAAATGCCAGACCCTGTGCTCCGTAACAAACAAATCACCCGGAGTTACCACGATTTATCGTTGGAAATAGCCAAACGAACCGGTCCCTGCGCCAATTGGTGCACCTTCGCAACCTGGGCCTCCCGGCAAGCCGGCCAAAGCATCCGCAAAGAAGATTTGTTGCATGCCCTGGAGGACCATCTGGGCTCCGTACCCTCCCTCGGCCAATCCATAAACCACCTCATCGAAGGGTTGCTGGCCAAAGGGTCGCGTTTGAACAAACAAGCCATCACCAAACTGGTATGGGAAACCATGGATCCCAAAGCCGCCATGGACAGGGCCAGTGATGCCGTAGCACGTGGAAACCAAAAGGTATATGCGGAAATAGGTCGGGAATTTGCAAGGTTCCTGGAAACATGTGCCAACGACAATACATACGATGTGGAAAGCATCAACCACTTTTGCAGCCCGTTGCGGTCGGGCGACCCGCCCGACGGACAACGGTATCTTAAGCAGGCATTCCGACGTTATTACGAGGCTTTTTTTGAACCCGATGACAAACGAAAGGCTGAAATGATCCTGACCGCCAACATTGAAATCGGTTTTCACGAACAAACGCGGTTGCAACCTGAAATCGCCGAAGCTTTGGAAACGGCGGTGGTTGATCCGGCGCAGTTTAAGGACAAACTATTAACAACTCTGTTTCCCAGCCAAAGCTGGATGCAGTCCTTGTCATGGATGTTCAGCAGTATTTTTGGCAAACCATCGCCCGTGGATGCCGCCGCTGATGCGTTTGCCATGGAAGCCAGGCATCGCATACGCCAATTCCTTTCCATTCGCATGATGGAACTGGATCTACCCAACAGGCACATGCGTTTGGGCTATGATTTGAACACTGCTTTCCCATCAAGTTTGTTACACCTCTCCTACCCCGACCTGCTCGAATTGTTAAAAAACATTGACCCCACACCCGACAGTTTAAACATGACGGGCGCAGTCGACTGGGCTGACCTGCACGAACGGCTTCATTTCATCGCCGACATGTTTCGGTGTTTTCAGGAAGAGCAGGCGTTGGTATTTACACCGCCCGGGTAACGCTAAGCTCCGCTTGGTCTTACTTAACCACCACATTCCTTGAAAACTGCCCTTCGGGCAAAACAACGTTCAAAACATACATACCAGCCGGGATGGATTGGTTCAACTTGATTTCCAATACATTCAAACCTGTTTGCACACGCGATTTGCCCGACCAAACGGTTTGTCCGGCGCTGTTCATAAGTTGCATGCTGGTGTTTGAAGTGTTTTCAGCCGTAAACGAAAGCGTAAACTGGTCCACCACCGGATTGGGGTAAACCAACACATCCTGTATGCCGGCGGGCAGGTCGGGCGCGGAGGAAAGCATGCCCAAATAGGTACGTTGTACTGTGGCTGTACCATTGGTAGCACCGCCAAAAGCGGTAAACACCAGTTTGTACAGGTCGTTTTGCGGTGTTTTGACAAAATAGGCACGGTCATCTTCAACAACCCAGCCTGTGCTCAGGTTGAAAAATTTCCAGTCGTGGTTGATCACATCAAGGCGGGTGCTGAAGGAGTCGAGGTAGTCGTTGTAATCCACCGTAACCGGATCGATGTTGGACGCGCGGGCGGTCAGTATGCTGTCGGCGGTGAGCACGCCTGTTACAGGATATGGAATGGGATCTCCGGTGGTGTACAAAATATCAACGTAACGGCAAAAGACCAGGTCCCAGCCCGTGGGTGTAACCACGTTGGCGCCGTTGGCGCCCAGGGAGAAGTATACGACAGGACTGCCGTTGCCAAAATCGGTTTGCACGGTGTGGCTGGTCATGTTGCTGCCATCGAGTTCGGCCACGCGGAAGCTGTACTGTGCACCGTCGTAAGCGTCGATGATGATTTTACGAAATTCACCATTGCGGAGTTTAAGCACAAAAACCCGGTAGCCTACGATTTGGGATTGCGCGGTTTCGTAGTAGCCCCAACCGAAATCAAGGGCGTCAGTTGAATCGGCAGCGGCATTGAACGCACCTTGCTCCCAGGATTTTTCGGGATTGAACAGGATGTATTCATCCAGCACACTGCCTGCTTCGATCGTGAGATCGAATTCAAAGATGAAAGGATCGTATACTTCCATGCCAGGCAGGGTTTGACCTTGCGAAGAGGAGGTGCTTTCGTTGATAAAAATGCCTGCCGATTGTGGGCCGAGGTTGGAGAAAGCTATATCCCATGCATCGTTGGCCACTTGCTGGCTGCTGCCGTCGGAAAGTTTGTAGTAGGCAAATTTGGTATAACCGGCGCCTGTGCTGATCTGGTCGGTGGTTTGGGCATGTAGCGCGGAGGATAGGGCAAGAAGAAAAAAGCAGTATATCGGAGTAATTTTCAGCATGTTGGAAGGTATTTTAATGGTAAAATTGGTCGGCGAAGTTAGCCTTTTTGGAGGTTTGGGGCTTGTAGTATTTTTGTCATTTTAAATGAAGTTAAGATTCTCATTAGGTGTATCTTTGCGTAGATCATGGTAACAAAAGAGGAAATACTATCTTTTTTAAGAGAAAATAAAAGCCAATTTTTCTCTGAATTTCAACTGATAAAGTTGGGTTTGTTTGGGTCGTTTGTCCGAAACGATGCGTCCGAGGCAAGTGATATTGACCTTATTATTGAATTCAAACCAAACACAGAAAACATCTTCGAGAAAAAAGAAAAAATCAAAGCCTCTGTTCAAAGCAGGTTTAACAGAGAAGTAGATCTGTGCAGGGAAAAATATATTAAACCATACTATAAATCCCAAATTCTTCAATCGGTCATCTATGTTTGAAAAGGACAAAGGAAACCTTTTGGCCATAGCGGATGCTTGTCATAAGATTCAGAAATTCATTGATTATATTTTGGATGCCGATGCTTTCTGTGCTGATGAAAAAACCTTCGATGCAGTATTGATGAATTTCGTAGTTATTGGAGAGGCGGTTGTAAGACTCTCCAATGACCTTAAAGAAAAGGAAAGCCACATTCCATGGGTTCGAATTAAAGGTTTTCGCAACATTGCTGCCCATGATTATTTTGGTGTTGATGCTGAGGAGGTTTGGCAAATCATCAAAAATCATTTACCTCAGCTGGAGCAGGACATACAAAACCTCTTGAAAAATAACTGAAACGATCGGGCAAATTTTCCTCACCCACAGGCAGCCAAAAATCACCTTTTTGCGTCAACCTTTGCAAAATGCCCGAACTTCGCACCATGAAGCAACTGTACCTGCTCGTTTCCCTGCTCGTTTGCACCGGCGCCCTCACGGCCCAGGTCACTGGTGGCCAAACCACCTTTCAGTTCATGACCCTGCCCGCTTCCGCGCGCCTAACAGGCCTTGGCGGCATGCAAATCGCCGTTTTGGACGATGACCTTGGTTTTGCCTCCGCCAATCCGGCGGCGCTGAACCCCATGATGGACGGCCAACTGCAGTTCAACCACAACTTCTTTTTGTCCGACATCCAGCATGGCTACGCTGCCTATGCCCACCATTTGCCCAAAATCGGGTTTACGGTGCAGGGGGCGTTGCAATACATGAATTACGGCGACATCAAGATGGCCGACGAGTACGGACAAATTCAGGGCGACATCAAAGCCGGTGAAACGGCCTTTACCCTTGGTGCCGGTCGAATGTTGAGCGACCGCATTTCTTTGGGTCTCAACCTGCGTTTCGGGGTGAGTACCCTCGATGTGTACCAGGCTTCCGCCCTCAGTGCCGACGCCGGTGTGATATACAACGATACTTCCAGCCTGTTTTCCGCGGCCGTGGTGATCCGCAACGCCGGAGCCCAATTGGCTACCTACAACGGCGAGCGCGAGGATTTGCCTTTCGACATACAAATTGGTGTTACCAAACGCCTGCGTCACCTGCCATTCCGGTTTGGCGTGGTGTACCACCACCTACAGCAATGGAACATCCGTTACGATGACCCGGCCTTGCAAAATACCGACGATGTGTTTTTCGGTGAGGAGCCTGAGGAAAGCGGCAATTCGGGTGTTGACAATTTTTTCCGCCACTTTGTGTTCAACGGTGAATTTTTGTTGGGCAAGGCCGAGGTGTTCCGCATCCGGGTGGGTTACAACCACATGCGTAAAAAAGAGCTGACGGTGCAGAACTACCGAAGTCTGGCAGGCTTTTCGGGTGGTATCGGTGTAAAAACGCGCCGGTTGAGGATTGATTTTGGATATGGCGCCTACCACCTGGCCGGTGGTGTGGTGCATTTTGGGCTGGGCACCAACCTCAAAGAGTTTTTTTAACAAGAACTCCTCGTTTTTTTCACAGTATTCTTGGATAATTGGCCGCTTTCGCGGTATCTTTGCGTTCCCTTACAGGAAAGGTGTCCCTTGTGGGCCATTTTTTCCTTGATTTTGAACAAGTTATACAAATTTTTCAGTCAAACAACAGTATGCCTACTATCAATCAGCTTGTACGCAAGAGTCGCGAAAAGGTGGAATACGCAAGCAAGAGCCGTGCGTTGGACTCATGTCCTCAGCGTCGTGGCGTTTGCACACGTGTGTACACCACTACGCCGAAGAAACCGAACTCGGCACTGCGTAAGGTAGCCAAGGTACGTATGGTGAACGGCAATGAGGTAATTTGCTACATTCCGGGAGAAGGCCACAACCTGCAAGAGCACAGCATCGTGCTGGTACGTGGCGGCAAGGTTAAAGACCTTCCCGGTGTACGCTACACCATTGTTCGCGGCGCCCTTGATACGGCCGGCGTGAACAACCGCAAAAAAAGCCGCTCGAAATACGGCACCAAGCGTCCTAAGAAGTAATCAGGATTTGCAGGATTCAAGGATTTACAGGATTGATTTTCTGGATTTTTTTGGATTGGGTAACCCTGAAGTTCATTCATCAACAATCAACACAAAGAAATGCGTAAGCACAAACCGAAACCTCGAGTATTGGCTCCCGATCCACGTTACGCTGACCAGATGGTCACCCGTTTCGTGAACAACCTGATGTGGGAAGGCAAGAAGAGTGTTGCGTACACCATTTTTTACGATGCACTTGACCTCGTAAAAAGTCGCACCAACGAGGACGAGTTGCAAGTCTGGAAAAAAGCCTTGAACAACGTCATGCCTCAAGTGGAGGTGCGTAGCCGCCGTATTGGCGGTGCAACATTCCAAATTCCGACCGAATTGCCGGCAAACCGGAAAATTTCGATCGGGATGAAATGGCTGATCAAATATGCCCGCGCCCGCAGTGGCAAAGGTATGGCTGAAAAACTCGCCGCTGAAGTCGTTGCTGCAAGCAAAGGCGAAGGCAGCGCGGTGAAAAAACGTGAAGACACGCACAAGATGGCCGAAGCCAACCGCGCTTTCGCCCACTTCCGTTCGTAGCAGACGCAGTCACACAATACACCATCCCTACCGTCGAAATGGGCAGGCGAATTGCTTTCAGCATACCGCCTGCCAGATTTCGGCGGTATTTTGGTTTTAAACGGAACATCCGGCGCAAACGCAATATGATTTTACAAAACTTTCTGTAAGCCATACAGCGTTTCACCAAATTTCCAAAAAGCCAGCAGACGTTTTCTTTTTGACCGCAAAACATTCAATGGAAACCGTCTGCTTCATCACACTTCATCACAAAATCACTCAAGCACAATCGTCATGGCAAACGACCTCCGGTATACCCGTAACATTGGTATTGCCGCTCACATTGACGCCGGTAAGACCACCACTACTGAGCGCATCCTGTATTACACCGGGGTAACCCACAAAATCGGCGAAGTACACGAAGGCGCCGCCACCATGGACTGGATGGAGCAGGAGCAGGAGCGTGGTATCACCATTACCTCGGCTGCCACCAAATGTGCCTGGGCCATTGGTGACCAAAAGTACGACTTCAACATCATCGATACCCCGGGACACGTTGACTTCACCGTTGAAGTAAACCGTTCGCTGCGTGTACTCGACGGTCTGGTATTCCTTTTTTCGGCAGTAGACGGCGTTGAGCCGCAGTCGGAAACCAACTGGCGCCTGGCCGATAACTACAAGGTACCACGTATCGCTTTTGTAAACAAAATGGACCGCGCCGGCGCCGACTTCTTCAATGTTGTAAAAGACATGAAGGCGAAACTGGGCTCCAACGCCATTCCGCTTCAGGTTCCCATCGGCGCCGAACACCACTTTCAGGGTGTTGTCGATCTGGTTATCAACCAGGCCATCATCTGGAACGAAGCCGACCAGGGCATGACCTTTACGGTTATCCCCATTCCTGAAGATTTGAAAGAAACCGTTCTCGAATGCCGTCAGGCCCTCATCGAAGAGGTTGCCGGCTACGACGATACCCTGCTCGAAAAATTCTTCGACGATCCGGATTCCATTACCGTAGACGAAATGCGCAACGCTATTCGTCAGGCCGTTTGCGACATGAAAATGACGCCGGTTATGTGTGGTTCCGCTTTCAAAAACAAAGGTGTACAAGCGCTGCTCGACAACGTTTGCTACTTCCTGCCTTCGCCGCTGGACATCGAATCCGTAACGGGCATCAACCCCAAAACGGAACAGGAAGTTTCCCGCAAACCTGCGGTAACCGAACCATTTACAGCCCTGGCGTTCAAAATTGCCACCGACCCGTTTGTCGGCCGCCTGTGTTTTATACGTGTATACTCGGGCAAACTTGATGCCGGTTCCTATGTTCTGAACACACGTTCGGGCGACAAAGAGCGCATCAGCCGTTTGTACCAGATGCACGCCAACAAGCAAAACCCGATCGACGCCGTTGAAGCCGGTGACATCGCCGCTGCCGTTGGTTTTAAAGACATCCGCACGGGTGATACCCTTTGCGACCTCGACCACCCCATCGTTCTCGAATCGATGGTGTTCCCCGAGCCCGTAATCGGTCTGGCCATCGAACCAAAAACACAAAAAGACCTCGATAAACTCGGTATGGCCCTCAACAAGCTCGCCGAGGAAGATCCAACCTTCCGCGTACGTTACGACGAGGAAACCAACCAAACGGTTATCTCGGGTATGGGCGAACTTCACCTTGAAATCATCGTCGACCGTCTGCGTCGCGAGTTCAAAGTAGAGTGCAACCAGGGTGCGCCGATGGTTAACTACAAAGAGGCTCTGACCAAAACGACGGAACACCGTGAACGCCTGAAAAAACAAACAGGTGGTTCGGGTCTGTTCGCCGACATGGAATTCACACTCGGACCAGCCGACGAAGAATTCCTCAACAGCGACGACTTCAAAAACGGCAAGAAAAAGCTCCAGTTCATCTGGGGTATCGTTGGTGGCGCCATCGACAAGAACTACCAAAAACCCATCCACGACGGTTTCGTCCAGATGATGAACAATGGTATTCTTGCCGGCTACAACATCGACTCGATGAAGGTAAAAGTTCTCGACGGTTCGATGCACGCTGTGGACTCGAAACCTATCGCTTTCGAACTTTGCGCCAAGGAAGGCTTCCGCGCTGCTGCGCCTGCCACCAAGCCGCAAATCATGGAGCCGATCATGAAACTGGAAATCATCACGCCTGAGGAATACACAGGTCCGGTGATTGGTGACCTGAACCGCCGTCGTGGCCTCCCGAAAGGACAGGAAACACGCATGGGCGGCGCCATCGCCATCCAGGCTGAAGTTCCACTCGCCGAAATGTTCGGCTACGTTACTGCACTGCGTACCCTCACCTCGGGCCGCGCTTCGTCGACCATGGAGTTCAGCCACTACGCTGCCGCTCCAACCGCCGTTGCCGAGCAAGTGATGAAAAACGCTAAAGGCGCGAAGTAACATAGCAACCGCATAAAAAAGCGAAACCCCGCTACAACCGTTCCTGCTACGCAGGACGGTTGTTAGCGGGGTTTCGCTTTTTTTACGGTATGGGGAAACTGCGCGTGATGCCGTGGAGCGTGAACTTCAGTTCGCGAATATGGAGCGCGAAATTTATTTCGCCAATAAAAACGCATTATCCGTCTCTGCCCCTTTTGTCTGAATCAGGATTTCCAGGATTTTAAGATTTACGGGATTTTAATTTCGGGATGGAGCATCCTTGACAATCTAATCACCTCCCTATTGACAGGTTATTAAGGTAGTACCAAGTCTGAAATCGAGAGTGACTTGCATTTGTGCTTTGAATTTCATCTTCCTCGTCTGCAAGTCATCATTGCCAACATTTGAAGCACGTAATCTAAAATTTCCAGCGGGCGCTAAAAGTTTGAAATTTCCAAGGCTGTCACAGCTTATTCCCAAATTGGCGTCAACTATGGTAATGTTAGCATAGGGCAAAGGATTCCCCGTTAACCCATCACTAACTAAACCTGTAAGCAAAATTTTGTCGTTGCTTAAATCATTGAATTTCTCTTTCTTAACAACAGTGTAAGAGCCACTAACATGTTTAGAAATTGCTGTATTTGTTGAACATTGACATGTCAACATTATTAATGTGATTGTTAAAATACATGAGTATAAATACATTATTACAGCTCAATGAATCCTGCAATTAAAAATCCTGGAAATCTTAAAATCCTGGGAATCCTGATTCAGACAAAAGTGGCAGCGCGGAATGATGCGCACGCTTTGGTGAGCTGAAGCTTACCCTCCAAGTAGGCGGACTAAAGTCCGCCCTCCATTGTCGGGCTAAAGCCCAACCTCCTTTTAGGGTGCTATCAACTTGAGAAGGTACTCCCCGTACCCGCTCTTGATGTATTTGTGCCCGAGTTTTTCAAGCTTTTCATCGTTGATGAAGCCCATTTCCCAGGCGATTTCTTCGATGCAACCGATTTTGAGGCCTTGGCGGTCCTCGATGGTTTCGATGAATTGTCCGGCCTGCATGAGGCTTTTGTGGGTGCCTGTGTCGAGCCAGGCGTAACCGCGGCCCATCACGCGCACCTGAAGACGGCCCTGGGCGAGGTAATGGCGGTTGACGTCGGTGATTTCGTATTCGCCGCGCGGACTGGGTTGCAGGTTCCTGGCTACATCGATTACGGAATTGTCGTAGAAATACAAACCCGGCACGGCGTAATGGCTTTTGGGTTTGGCGGGTTTTTCCTCGATGCTGAGCGCATGCAGTCGGTTGTCGAACTCCACCACGCCGTAGCGCTCGGGATCGGCCACCTGGTAGGCGAAAATAATGCCGCCTTCAGGATCGCTGCACGAACGCACCATTTCTCCCAGGCCTGCACCGTAAAAGATGTTGTCCCCCAAAATAAGCGCCGCCGGGTCTTTGCCGATGAAATCGGCGCCCAAAACGAAGGCTTGTGCCAGGCCGTTGGGGTCATGTTGCACCACATAGCTGAAGTTCATACCCAATTCGTGCCCGTCGCCGAACAGCTCTTCAAACTTAGGCAGGTCGTATGGAGTGGAAATGATGAGCACATCACGGATTCCGGCCAGCATGAGTGTGCTGAGCGGGTAATAAATCATGGGCTTGTCGTACACCGGCATGAGCTGCTTGCTCACGGCCAGGGTAAGCGGGTAAAGTCGGGTGCCGAGTCCGCCGGCGAGGATGATACCTTTCATAGTCGGTTGGTCGGTTGGTCTGTTGGTCGGTTGGTCGGTTAGTCTGCTGGTCGGTTGGATTAATTAGAAAAGTCGTTTGTGGCATATTTCGACCGCAAACGACTTCTTCTCTTTTGACTAACCGACCAGCCGACTAACCGACCAGCCGACTTATAAAGTTGCTTTTACTTCGTTGATAACGTACGATTCCACGATGTCGCCTTGTTTGATGTCGTTGAAGTTTTTGATCGTCAAGCCGCATTCGAGGCCTGCGCGTACTTCTTTGACGTCTTCTTTAAAGCGTTTGAGCGAGGAAAGTTCGGCGTTTTGGTTGGCATTGTTTGGATACACCACGATACCGTCGCGGATGATGCGAATGTAGTGGTTGCGGCTGAGTTTGCCTTCCTGCACGAACGAACCTGCAACGGTGCCCACCTTCGAAATTTTGAATACGTCGCGGATTTCTGTTTGTCCCACGATCTCTTCTTCCTTCGTTGGTTCAAGCATACCTTCCATGGCAGCTTTGATCTCATCGATGGCTTCGTAGATGATGGAGTACATTTTGATTTCCACGCCTTCTTTCTCGGCGAGCTTGCGGGCTGTGAGCGACGGGCGCACCTGGAAACCGATGATGATGGCATCGGAGGCCGAGGCGAGCATAACGTCGGAGTCGACGATCTGACCCACGGCTTTGTGGATGACCGAGATCTGGATTTTTTCCATCGACAGCTTGATGAGCGAGTCCGAAAGGGCTTCCACCGAACCGTCAAAGTCACCTTTAACGATAAGTTTGAGCTCTTTGAAGTTGCCCAGGGCAAGGCGGCGTCCGATTTCCTCGAGGCTGATGCGTTTGTTGGCGCGGTTGGCTTGTTCGCGGATGATCTGTGAACGTTTCGATGCGATTTCCTTGGCTTCGGCTTCGCTGGCGGCTTCCTTCAGCATTTCACCTGCTTGTGGAGCGCCTGGCAAACCGAGTATAAGAACAGGAACGGCAGGGCCGGCTTCCTTGATCTTTTTACCGCGTTCGTTGAACATGGCTTTCACTTTACCTGCGAATTCGCCGGCAATGATCGGGTCGCCATCGTGGAGCGTACCGTTCTGGATCAGTACTTTACAAACGTAGCCGCGACCTTTGTCGAGCGAGGCTTCGAGTACCGTACCGGCAGCGCGGCGTTTCGGGTTGGCCTGGAGTTCGAGGAGTTCGGCTTCGAGCAGGATCTTTTCGAGCAATTTGTCGATGTTGAGTCCTTTTTTGGCCGAAATGTCCTGGCTCTGGTATTTACCGCCCCAGTCTTCCACGAGCAGGTTCATTTGAGCCAGTTCGTTTTTGATGCGTTCGGGGTCGGCGCCGTCCTTATCAATTTTATTGATGGCGAACACGAGAGGAACACCTGCTGCCTGTGCGTGGCTGATGGCCTCGCGCGTTTGTGGCATGATGTTGTCGTCGGCTGCGATTACGATAACGGCGATGTCGGTTGCTTTGGCGCCGCGAGCACGCATGGCCGTAAAGGCTTCGTGACCCGGTGTATCGAGGAAGGTGATTTTTTTGTTTTCGTCACCCACCATAACTTCGTAAGCGCCGATGTGCTGGGTGATACCACCTGCTTCACCGCCGGCGACGTTGGCCGAGCGGATAAAGTCGAGCAGCGACGTTTTACCGTGGTCGACGTGGCCCATCACCGTAACGATGGGTTGGCGGGGGCGGAGGTCGGTTGGGTCGTCGTATTCTTCTTCCACAACTTCCACCTGTTCTTCGGCGCTGATGAACTGGATTTCGAAGCCAAATTCGCTGGCTACGACTTCAATAAGTTCGGCGTCGAGGCGTTGGTTGATGGATACGAAGATGCCGAGTGTCATACAGGCCTTGATGATGTCGGCCGGCTTGATGCTCATGAGCGAGGCAAGGTCGGAAACGGAGATAAATTCCGTTACCTGCAGTTTTTTGCCGTCGCCGCTTTCGGCCAGTTCCGCTTGTTCGGCTTTTTCCCGCATAAAATCGCGCTTGTCACGGCGCATTTTTTGGCGTTTACGGCTTGCGCCGGCGCCCATACGGGTCATTGTTTTACGGATCTGGTCTTCAATTTCCTTTTGGGAAACTTCTTTGGGTGCGTCGGAGCGTGCGCCGGGTGCGGAAGGAGCAGCTGCACCACCTGCGGGTGGTGTGCGTGGTGGGCCACCCGGTCTGCCGCGATCCTGGTTGCCACTCATGGTAGCTTGCAGCGATTCGGCGGTGATGGGCGTTGCGACCTTTTTGCGTTTGCGTTTGCGTTTTTCAGCATTGCTGCCTGCACCAGCGCCTGCGGCACCGGCTGGTTGGCCTGGGCGTGCGCCACCTTGCTGGCCTGGACGGGTACGATCGCCCGGTTTGGGCTTCTCGGTGGGTTCCGGCTTCGGCTTATCCAGGTTGATGCGGCCCATGATCTTCAGACCACGAAGTTGCGGTTGATCGGCGCGGAAAAACTCGGGTTCGCCACTTTTTTCTGCTGCCTCATCGGAAGCAGGTGCAGCGGGTGCTGCCGGCGGCTGTACGGGTGCCTGGCTTTCCTGAGGCGGAGGCGCGGGCGCGGGTTTTTCTACGGCGACGGGTTTTTCTACAACCTTAGGCGCCGGAGGTGCGGGCTTGGGTTCTTCCACAACCGGTTTTTTCGCTTCCACCGGCTTTTCAACCTTGGGCGCGGGCGCTTCGGGTGCGGGTTCAACGGCAACTGGTTTTTTCGGCTCGGCAGGCTTTTCAGTGCGCGGCGCCGGTTTCTGGGCGTCGAGATCGATTTTACCTACAACACGGAGCGACGGGCGTTCGCGTTGCGTCAGTTCGGGCTCGGTGGAGCGTATGAGGGGTTGTTCAGCGACGGGCTGTTTGGGTGCTTCTTCCACAACAGGAGGCGGTAGCGCAGCTGGTTTGGGTGCCGGGGGAGGCGCCGGTGCCGGCGGAGGTGGAGGAGCAGCGGCGGGAGGAGGAGGAGCCGGCGTTGGTTCTTTTTTCAGAACCGGGCGTGCCAGTTTATCGGCCTCCTGCTTGATGGCAAGGTCTTTCTGAAATTCCTTTTGCAATACAGCAAGCATCTCGTCGGTAATTTCCGCCGTCGGCTTGTCCTCCAAATCGGGATATCCCTTGCTATGGAGTGTTTCGACGATGGTGTGCAGACCAACGTTAAATTCTTTTGCTGCTTTGATGAGTTTTAATGCCATGCAGAGATTTTCCTGCTTAATTTAAAAAAAATTGGGAACCTAAAGGATGTTTGCGACGGCGCCGCTGAGAAAGGAAAGTGTTAGAAGACCTTGCAATTTAAGTGAAAAAAATACGCTTGAGGCTGCTCGGGGGCAACATTGGGTTAACAAATGACCTTAAACAGCTGTTTAACGAACCTCTTGCGGGTGCAAAGATACGAAAAATAGTTTAAAGCTGAAAGTGGAAAGCTGAAAGCGCAAAGTTGAAAGTATCCGAGACAAGTACTTTCAGCTTTCCACTTTCAGCTTTCTACTATCCGCTTTCCGCTCTTAGCCAGCTTCTTCGTCAAACTCAGTTCCGAGTACACGAAGCACCTCCATGACCGTTTCCTCTTCGAGGTCGGTACGGCGGATGAGTTCTTCGGCGCTGAGCTCGAGCACCTGGCGTGCGGTATCGCAGCCGATGTTTTTGAGGGCTTCGATGACCCATGGTTCGAGTTCGTCGCTGAATTCTTCGAGATCGACGTCGTCGATTTCGAGTTCCTGCTGGTTGTTGCGGTAAACGTCTATTTCAAATCCGGTCAGTTTGGTGGCCAGTTTGATGTTCGAGCCACTTTTGCCGATGGCCAGACTCACCTGATCGGGTTCGAGAAACACCGAAGCGCGTTTGCGTTCGTGGTCGATTTCGATGTTGGTGATTTTGGCGGGCGTCAGGCTGCGCTGAATGAACAACGGCAGGTTGTTCGTGTAGTTGATGATGTCGATGTTTTCGTTGCGCAATTCGCGCACGATACCATGGATACGGCTGCCTTTCATACCTACGCATGCACCCACGGGGTCGATGCGGTCGTCGTGGCTTTCCACAGCCACTTTGGCGCGTTCGCCTGGCAGACGAACGATGTGTTTGATTTCGATGATGCCGTCTTCGATTTCGGGAACCTCGCCTTCAAGCAGTTTGTGCAGGAAGCCGGGGTCCGTACGCGACACCATGATGAAAGGTGTGTTGTTGCGCATTTCCACCTTTTTGATGATGGCACGCACCATGTCGCCTTTGCGGTAGTAGTCGCCCTTGATCATTTCAAGGCGCGGCAGCACGAGTTCGGCTGCGGTGGCGTCGTCGAGGATCAGGATCTCTTTTTTCATGATTTGATTCACCTCGCCGGTGATGATGTCGCCTACACGCTCGGAGTATTTGCGGAACACCTCGTCTTTTTCGAGTTCCATGATGCGTGAAACGAGGGTTTGGCGTGCGGCCATAATGGCGCGTCGACCAAAGTCATCGATGGAAAGCTGTTCGTAGCACTCATCACCGATTTCGAGGCTCTCGTCGATGTTGTGGGCTTCGGATACGCTCACCTGGGCGCGCTCGTCGGTTACCTCACCGTCGGTCACCACTTCCCGCACGCGCCATATTTCAAGGTCGCCTTTGGCAGTGTTAACGATGACGTCGAAGTTGTCGTCGGTGCCGTATTTCTTTTTGATCAGGGTACGGAACACGTCTTCGAGTACGCGTACCATGGTGGGTCGATCGATGTTTTTGCCACTTTTAAAGTCGGCAAATACGTCTACTAAATTAACCATTTTTTAAACAATTGTATGGTTTAAAATGCGGGTTTAACCACTGCCTTTTCGATGTTGGCAAAAGGGATGGCGGTTTCCACGGGTACTTCTTTTTTCTTTTTACCGTCCATTTCAATGACCTGATGGGCCAAAACGATTTGAACGTCATCCACACTTTTCAACACACCGGTAAGTTGGGTTTTATCGGTTTGTGTGACCACTAAGGTACGGCCTATGTTTCTGGGATACTGGCGCTGGAACTTGAACGGACGCCCGATGCCCGGCGAGCTCACTTCGAGTACGTATTTATCGCCCAGCCAGCCGTTTTCGTCGATGGGACCTTCGAGGAAGCGGCTCAATTTCTGGCACTTTTCAAACGTCATTCCCGAATCGGAATCGAGGAATACGTTGAGGGTGTTGCCCGGCTTGAGCTCGATCTCTATGATGAAACAATCGGCGAAAGCTTCGTCGGTGACAAATTTTTCGTCGAGTAAAAGTTGGATGCGTTCGGTCAGTTCCATGTTGATACAAACAAAAGAGGGAACCCTTGGGCTCCCTCTCGTCAATGTGGCGATCAGATTGTGGTGCAAAGGTAGATCAATTGCCCCATTTCTACAAACCTATTTTTTATGGTCGTTCGAGTCCATCTTTTCTTCCAAATCCATGAGCAACAGACGCAACGCGCCGGCCGACAAAAAGATCTCGTAAATAGCCACTACCAGCGATATGATCATGAGCACCAGACTTACGGCAAACAAGGCCTTGGCGGCCACCTGCATGTTTTCATAAATAAGAAACATCGTTACCACACACAGCAAAATGCTGGCTACAGCAAACACCTGCATCCAGCGGATGAGCATGAGACGGCTGCGCAGGTTGGATATTTGTGCAACAAGATTCAAATGCCCGTGCTCTTCGTAATCGGAATAAAGTTTCCGGATCAGGCTGGCAATGGCCAAAAACTTATTGGTGTACGCCAGCATGAGCAAACTCACGGCCGGGAACAACAGGGCTGGTGTTTGTATGTTGAGTTCCATGGTTAATCACATTCGCCTTCGGGCGTACACACGGCGCCTCCGGACTGTTGCATGTCCAAGACGGGGTGCTCCTTGCGCCAATCCTCGTACGACTTGTTCAACGTTTGTAAAAATGCCTCTGCAGGCTGCGCACCGGAAACACCGTATTTGCGGTCCAAAACAAAAAACGGTACACCGCGTAGTCCCAGGCGTTGGGCTTCGAGGATGTCGTTTTCCACCGCATCGGCGAATGTATCGGTTTTCAGCATGTCCAGCACCTCATTTTTCTCCAATCCTATGGCGGCGCCGAGTTCGGCGAGGGTATGGTGGTCGGCCACGTCTTTGCCGTCGGTGAAATAGGCCTTAAAAAGTATTTCTTCTGCAGCATCGCCTAAACCTCTGGTTTTGGCTAACTGCACAAGACGGTGTGCATCAAAGGAGTTTGCGATGACGGCATGGTCGAAATTGTATTCCAATCCGGCATTTTTGGCCATGTTCACAACGTTTTCGTGCATTTCCCTCGACTGGTCGTAACGCATACCTTTGCGTTCGGCAAGGTATGCGTACACGTCCTTGCCCGGTTGGGAAGTCATTTCCGGATCGAGCTGAAAACTTTTCCAAACGATGTTGACATCGTTTTTATGGGGAAACTGTTCGAGTGCTTCTTCAAAATGGCGTTTGCCGATGTAACAGAACGGACACATTACGTCCGACCATATTTCAACATTCAATTTTGGCTGTGCTGTCATTGTTTCTTTTTTAACGGTTGTATCGGTGGGTTGCTGTGCCTTTAGTAGGCTACTACAACCCGCCATCAACATCACTACAAGTAAGCGCATAAACAAGCATTTGAACGAAAGGTTGACAAGTTCTTAATTCGGGCAGTTGGCGTCGTTAACGGTACATATCACCACCTGTATGTTGCCCATCCCGCCAGGTGGACAAGCCTGGAACATGGCCGTGTTGCTGCTGGTGTTCACTTGCTGGGAACCACCAACCGGATTGCCATTTTGCTGAAACTGCCATGTAAATTCGAAAGGTGCCAAACCCATAAGCTGGACTTCGATGTCCGCACAATCGTCGGCGCAAACATCGGGGTTGCCAACCAGGAGACTTTCCACCGTGGGCAGGGCCGCCTCCGGCACATCAATTTGGTTCGAAAGGATACATCCGATGGGTGAGGTGATGGTAACTCCATAAGTCCCCGGCTGGGTGACGGTGATGCTGGGTGTGGTAGCGCCGTTGCTCCAAAGCCAGGCCATGGCAGGTTCTGTAACGTTGATCGTCACCGATCCGTTTGGACAAATACCAGGTGCGCTCAGGGTAAGGCCGGGAGGTGTACCTGGCTCGACAAACACGGTGACCTCATCGGTATCTGTGCCACAATTGGGAATGGTTACCGTCACGGTATAGGTTTGAGTCCCTGGGGGAGCAACGCTGGTGGAAGCCGTGGTAGCGCCGTTGCTCCACAGGTACGTACCGCCGCCGGTGGCCGTGAGTGTGGTGGATTGTCCGGGACAAATGAATACATCGGCACCAGCATTGGCCACAGGCGGCGTACCACCCACATTAAACGTGATGGACCAGGATATGATTTCACCCACATCTACAGCAACATAGTCGTTCACATGGAGCAGCCAGACACCATCGGCATTGGTACCGTTGAATGTATTGGCAAAGGTAAATGTACCCAGCGGCGGAGCGTTGGTGAAGGGAGGCACAAGCGTTGTGGCACGCCCTTCGGGACGGAAAGTACCGGCGTATGGCGGCGCAGAGGATGTAATAAAATCGGCGGCGTTGTCGGTAAAAATGGTGTTGAAATAATTGTCGCCGCCGCCGCCGTTGCCGGAACTGAGATCAAGCACCTGTCCGCCGGGACCGATAAGCATGATTGCTATGTCGCCTACAAAAGTATGTTGCAGGTTGATTTGTACGTTGTCGATGGAAACACAACCTCCCAAAATACCTATGCCGGAAACGTTGCATGGCGACTGGGTGATGCCGACGGTTTGAGCCGGCGCGCCTGGAGGAATAAGCAATCCGCCCTGCCCGTTAAAAGTGATCAATTGCGCATGCGAGGCATGGCAAAAAACAAGCAGAAAAAGGGCAAAAAATGGGAAATGTTTCATGGTTGGTTCAGCAGTGGACAGGAAGATAGATGCTCTTTAACAACACTGCGATGCCTGAAGCGTTGTAATCGGGCGAAATATTTGCCTAATTTTGGCCAAATACCGGTTAATCTTTTCCTGCACAGGGCCGTCTTACCTCTACTTTTACAAACAAAAAACACCCTTTGGTCATGAAACACTTGTTCCCAGCCCTGTTTGTCGCTTTGCCGCTGCTTTCCGGGGCCCAAACCATTGATTGGGCCACCGACATTGCGCCCATCCTTTACAACCATTGTGTAAGTTGCCACCGCGACGACGGCATCGGGCATTTTTCCCTTTTGGGCTACAACAATGCCTATGCCAACCGCTACGGCATGCAATACATGACCGAAACCAAACAGATGCCGCCCTGGAAAGCAGATCCGGAATACCGGCATTTTACAGGTGAAAACATCCTGTCCGACAGTGAAATAGAAACCATCAACCAATGGGTCAACAACAACGCTCCCATGGGCGATCCGGCGCTTGCGCCCCAGGAACCTGACTTCCCCGATGGATCGATGATCGGCATGCCCGACCACATCGTCGCTACCCCACTCTACACCTCCACAGCCACCGCCGATGAATACCGATGCTTCGTAATCCCCACGGGCCTGCAGCAGGACAAATTCCTGCGCGCCATCGAAACGTTGCCCGGCAACCATCAGATGGTGCACCACGTGCTTATTTTTGAGGATGTCTCCGGACAAGGCGCCGTGCTCGATGCTCAGACACCCGAACCGGGTTACCTGGCTTTTGGCGGCACAGGGGTAGCCAATGCGCGCCTCATCGGCGCGTGGGTACCCGGATCGCAGGCACGCCTCTATCCGCAGGGTACAGGCATCAAACTGAATGCCGGCTCCGATCTGATTGTTCAGATGCACTACCCTGCCGGGGTCACAGGCATGAGCGACCAAACCACGTTTAACCTGTTTTACGCCCCAACGAGCACGGGCGTACGCGAACTTCAGATCAATTCACTGCTCAACCATGTAGCGCCATCACTGCAAAACGGTCCATTGTTTATACCCGCCAATGCCGTAAAAACCTTTCACGCACAGTTTACGGTACCTGCTGCCGGTTCGCTGCTCAGCGTTGCTCCGCACATGCACCTCATCGGAAGCAGCATGAAGGTGTTTGGCGTTACGTTGCAAAACGATACGATCCAGCTCATCAATATTCCGGAATGGGACTTTCACTGGCAGGGTTTTTACACCTTTCAGCAGGTGGAAAAAATTCCGTTCGGCACCAAACTGCACGCCTACGCTACCTACAACAACACGGAAGACAACCCATTTCAGCCTTCCTTCCCTCCCCAAAACGTGTGGCTGGGCGAAGCAACCACCGACGAAATGCTGTTGGTTTATTTTACCTACATGAACTACCAGTTTGGGGATGAAAACATTTTGCTCGACAGCAGTTTGCTGAACACCAATTTGCCGCTCATGCCCGAAACAGCAACGTTGGGTTCGTTGGGCGTGTATCCCAATCCGGCGAGCAACCACATCACCGTGGATGCAGGTTTGGGAAATGCAGCGGAGGTTCGTTTAAGTTTGCTGGACATCCAGGGCCGTACGTGGTACGAACAAAACCTGGGTTCGTTGCCGGCCGGGCAGCATACGTTCCCGGTTAACCTGCCTCCGGATATGCCGGTGGGAGCTTATGTAGCCAGGCTTCAGGATGGGAAAGGCGAGGTGATCAGTGCTACTTTTTTGGTGAAAAGATAACCACATAAGACACATTAGAAAACCAAGGCACATTAGAAATTTCTCTCTAATGTGCCTTGGTTTTCTAATGTGCCTAATGTGGTTACTTTTTTCGCATGTAAAACCACAACACCCCGAATGCGCCGATAAGTATGGCCGGGAAAACAAGCAGGTGTGTAAGCGTTTGTTGTCCGGCAACGAGTTCGACCGTTTCGGGAGGCAGCCCTTGTTGCTGTGCCGTTTCGCGGGCTTTATCGATCCAGCCACCTACGACGGGTTGGGCGATACCTGTTGCAAACATACCCATACCACCCATGATGGACATGCCGAGCGCACCCGATTTGGGTATGTTTTCAGCCGTGAAACCAATCATGGTTGGCCAGAAGTAGCAAACGCCTATGGCAAAGGTAATGGCTGCCACGTACGTCATGGCGCCTGTGGCCTGGCTCATCAACCAGATTCCAAGGAAAGCAATGATGGACGAAGCCCACAACACACCCGTCGGGTTTAGTCGATGTACCACCGGGCCGGCGAAGTAGCGGCCAATGGCCATCAACCCGGTAATCATGGCAAGAACGAGCATGGGTGAAACTCCTGGACTAACAAGCAGCTTTTCTACCCATTGTTGGGTGCTGAGCTCCGTGTTAGACGTCAGAATCATGCAAAACAACATAAAAATATAAAGTGGGTTGAGCATGCCCTTCAGGTTGTCGGCAAGTGAAGCTTGTCCTGCAGCTTCGGCCTCCGGGAATTTTTGTCCCCAAAATAAAAACGCATACATCACCGTCGGGACAAGCATTACTGCAATTTTAGCATGCCAGCCAAACCCAAAATAGTTCATCATCAGCATGATTAAAGAACCCAGGGCTATACCCCCGGGGAACCAAACATGGAAGCGGTTGAGCATGGTGGTTTGGTTGTTCTTGTACATGTTGGCCACCATGGGATTGCAGGCCGCTTCCACGGTACCGTTGCCGAAACCGATGAAGAAGTTGGAAAGCAGGAGTAGTACAAAACCGTTTGCGCCAAGCGTCAAAGTGATGCCAAGCAAGTGTGCGGCAAGTGCCAGCCAGATCATCTTTTTGGCTCCGAACAAGTTGTAAAGGTAACCGCCCACCATGGTTGCTACCGGGAACCCCCAAATGGCCATCTGGTTGATGTACCCCAATTGGGTGTTGGTCAAATCAAACTCCTTGCTTAGTTCGTTGAGGATGCCTGCTCGGATGGAGAAAGCAAATGCGGTGGTTATCAGGGCAAAACAACTGGCATTGAATAGCCGGGTGGCGTTGACGTTGCTCATGTACAGGGAATTGCGTTTTTATGAAAATTATGAACGGCCAAATGTATAAAAGCCCGAATCAGAATCTGCAAAAGTGGGTAAAGGCTTTTTAATTTTTTTTAAAAAGGGGTGTTGGGTAAAAGTTTAAGCGGAATGGCATTTTGTTTAATTTTTACATTATTTTAAATTAAAAAGGTTAAACAAAAACAATGTGCCGGCATTCTTTGTCTTAGCTTTCCACAAACCAATTCACCAATTCACCTATTCAAATGTACACATCCATGAAAAAATTACTTTTCGGACTTTTCCTCGCCATTGGCGCTGCGTTTTTTATTACCAGCTGCAAAGACGATGGTGATAAGGTAACTACCCTTTACACCACACTTCAGGACACGCCCGAACTCAGTTCGTTGCTCGCTGCTGTAGACCGCGCAGGTTTGGCCAGCGTACTCAACGACCCTGAAGCAGAACTTACTGTATTCGCTCCAACCAATGCCGCCTTCGCTACCCTGCTGAACGGCGCCGCCCTGGAATCGATTCCTGTTGATGATTTGAAAAACATCCTGCTCAACCACGTGGTTTCGGGTGTTGTTAAATCGACCGACCTCACCACAGGATATGTTCCTTCGCTGCTTACGTTCAACAACAGCAACATACCGGTTAACCTGTACGTGAACCTCGCCAACGGCGTAGTGATCAACGATGCAACGGTAACCACCGCTGATGTTGAAGCCGACAACGGCGTTGCCCACATTGTAAACAAGGTGATCGTTCCACCCACGGTGGTTAACCATGCCCTGAACAACCCGGCTTTCAGTTCGCTGGTGGCTGCCCTCACACGCCCCGACCTGGGTGTTGATTACGTTGCGATCCTCAGCGGCGCCGGTCCGTTCACGGTATTTGCTCCTACCAACGCCGCTTTTACAGCCCTGTTGGCTGAACTCGGCGGTATCGGTCTGAACGACATCCCCGCGGCTACCCTCAACGCTGTACTGCAATACCACGTGGTAAACGGCGCCAATGTACGCGCTGCCAGCCTCGTTGATGAGCAGGTGGTGACCACTTTCGGCGGCGGCACGTTCAAAGTTGACCTCACGACCGGCGCTCAAATTGTTGACGCTCAGGCCCGTGTTTCGAACATCATCATCACCGACGTTCAAGGCACAAACGGTGTGGTACATGCCATCGACAAAGTGCTTCTTCCTTAAGATTGAACTTTTTAGCTGAATATTTGGGCTGCCGACTGTTTGTCGGTGGCCCTTTTTTATTCGTCAGGAAGATTTTGGTAATGCTTGTTGACAAAGGTTTTGGTTCCTTCTTTGTATAAATTAACCACATGAAAATTTAGCAAAATTCCCTTTGGAACTGCGCATTGCTGCATGTATGTTATCAATTGAGCTTCGAATATGGGATGCATTTGCGTCACAGCCTTTAATTCAATCAGCACAACTCCTTCAACCAAAACATCAAATTGTAAAAGAGCGTTTAACGACACGCCTTTGTATTTAAGTTCAATTTTCTTTTGCCTTTCAAAGGGTATTTGTTGAATCTGCATCTCATGGCACAAGGCTCTTTCATACATTATTTCCAATAATCCTGGCCCAAGTTGCCGATGAACCTCAATCGCACAGCCTATTACTTTATAGGTCAATGCATTGATATACTTCTTGCTGTACCTCATAACTTTTTGTTCAAAATTATTAAAGCTGCAATTTGATATCAATGGACGTTTTACATTTATTTTAAAATAATATAAATACAAAATGCTGATTTTCAATACTATATATTAAATTTTTAACCACATTAGGCACATAAGATTACTAAGGCACATTAGAGTACCATTTCTAATGTGCCTTAGTAATCTTATGTGCCTAATGTGGTTACCCTTACCCTCTTACAACTTTTTAATTTTCACATTCCTGTACCACACAGGATCCCCATGGTCCTGCAACGCGATACGCCCCTTGCGCGATTTTCCGAAGGAAGGCATGTCTTTAAACTTACTGCCGGCGATGAGTTTTTCCCATTCGGGTGAATTCATGTCGACGGTCACCAGTTTGCGGTCGTTGAGCCAATGCTCCACTTTACCATTTTTGCTGATGAGGCGCGCCTTATTCCATTCACCGGCTGGTTTTACCGTAACGTAGCGGCATTCGATGAGGTCGTAGAGGTCGCCGGCACGGTGTTTCTGGATTCGGGCATCGGGGTGACAGGAGTTGTCGAGTACCTGCATTTCCGGACCGGTTTCCCACACGTAGGTGAATTTTGAAGGATCTTCCACGATGTTGTAAATGATACCGCTGTTGCCGCAGGGACCAATTTTCCACTCTATCGAAAGTTCATAATCCTGGTACTCGTTGGTGGTAAGGATGTCGCCGCCATCTTTTTGTTGCCACGCACCGCCGTCGAGCGGTTTGGTTTCGAGGTGGATGGCTTCCTGATCAACCACCCAGGCTGCACCGGCGGCTTTTTTGCCGTAGGTATGCCATCCGTTGAGCGATTTACCGTCGAACAAAAGTTCCCAGCCTTCGGCTTTTTCACGTGCGCTAAGGGTATTGTTGGGCACGGGGACCGAAGCCGGAGCGGCCGTTAACGTACCTGTTGCCGTCGGGATGTTGTTGAGGGTGTACCATGTTTCGGTGGTCCAGATCTCGTGGCCCAACGCACTAAGCGGCAGGTTGCGGAGACGGATGTACACCACATGACCAGGTTTCATCCCATCGAGTTCGAGGAAAACTTTTTTGCGGTCGGCCGAAACGTTAGCCGATTTTACCGAAAGATCTTCCTGGTCCAGTTTCGGACCGCCGTATTCGATGGTGGGTTTGTACCACCATTGCTGCACCTGGTAATGCGCCACATCCCAGCCTTGTCCTTCAGGAAGTGGTTCCGTAAATTCGATTTCCATACCGTTTGCTTTGGCACGTACGGCCAGCATGTCGAACGCCGAATTGCCGTTGTATTCCAAACGTTGCAGGCCGTACCAGAATTTGCCTTCCTGGCCCCAGTTGCCCGGAGCGCCGATGCCACCTACATAAAGCGCACCATCGGGTCCCCATGCAAGACGGTTGGTACCGGCTTCGAGGCCCTGGGTAAATTTGAAAACGCAGCCCTGGTAATCGCCGTTTACTTTTTCCATAAACACCCTTTGCAAACCGCCGTAGCACACATCACCGTGGATGAGCTGGTTTTTGTACGGACCAACGTTGATGAGGGCGGGTTGTGTGGGCGAGTTGCCGATTTCATCCTGCGGCAGCCATACGACCGGTTGCTGGATGGGCATACCTGCCACGGCACTGCTGTCGACGGCGTAAGAGTTGTAAAAAGCGCCGGGTTTGACGTGCAGAATTTTGGAAGATGGCAACCAGTCGCCCTGGTTGTCGGCCACGAACAACTCATTGTCCGGACCGATGGCGATACCGTTCGGCGTGCGCAGGCCGCGCGCAATAAACTCAATACTGCCGTCTTTGTGGCTGATTTTCAGGACCTTGCCACGATCAACGATTTGCGGACGCGCACTGGCGCCGCCGGGCATGATGGCGATGGCCAGGGTAGCGTAAAAGTGCCCGTCTTTGTACGCCAGTCCGAAGGCGAACTCGTGGAAGTTGGCCGAAGCTTTCCATCCTTTGGCGAAGCATTGGTATTCATCGATGATTTCGTCGCCGTCGGTATCCACCAGCTTGGTTAGCTCCTGTTTCTGAAGCACAAAGATGGTGTCGTTCACCACTTTAATGCCCAGTGGTTCGGCGAGGCCTTTGGCGATAAGTTTGACCTTTATTTTGGAAGGATCGCCGGTTTGAACACCGTCGAGCAGGTACACACCGCCCATGGCGTCCCAGGTACTAACAACCATCCGGCCGTCGGACATAAAATCCATACCCGCTACTTTGGGCAGGAAGGTTTCGGGACGGGCCTGGCTAAGGGTAAAACCGGGATGCACGTCGAGGAGCGGTGCACCATCGCCGGGGATCATGTTCCCTTTGGCGCCACCCATGCTGACGGCGCCTTCAGGCAGATCGGCACGGCGGCTGGCGAAGTTGCTTTGGGGTATGATTTCCAAACCTTTGCTGCCCGGACGGGCCCATTTCAGCGAAATACCTTTGCCGCCGCCGCCCTGGAAATATTCGAGGCGCAGGCGGTGGTATCCGCCGCGCAGGGCGACTTCCACATCCATCGGGTCGCCGCCGTGCAGCCCGTCGTTGTCGATGAGCAAGCGGTCGTTGAGCCACAGTTTGCTGCCGTCGTCGGAGCTGAGTTGGAGCAGGACGTTGTCGTCTTTTTCCAGGTAAAGGAATCCTTCAAGTTTGATGGCAAAATTGTCTTTGAGGTCGCCAAAATCGCCACCGCCGGCATTGATGTTGGGTGCGACGAGGCTCACCACCGGTGCGGCCTTAAAATCCACATCGGCAAGTTGCGTAAGCGTTTTGGTGGAAACAAAAACTTTGGCCAGCAAGCCGGGCGCCACGTCGTTGTCCATCACTTTGGCATCGGACTGCAACCAGGAACTTGCGGGAATACTTGCCAGGTCGGCCATTTTCAGTGCCCCGCCTTCGCCGTCGTCTTCGCCTTCATCAAGACCGAGAATGTACGACACCATGGCTTGTGCGTCGTTGGGCATGAGGTCGGGGTGGGCCGACATGGCGGCTACGCCCCACACGCCTGCACCGCCGGCGATGACCTTTTTCGCCAGCATCTCATGGTTTGCGGGTGTGTTTTTGTATTTTTCTGCAATTTCGACATAGGATGGCCCAACCGTTTTCATTTGTGGGTTGTGGCAGGTGCGGCAGTCGCTTTTGGCGATGAGTTTTTCACCGGGGGTTATGTTCGCCGCTTTTTCTTCCTCTTCGTCGTTGGTGAAGGGGTTGGGATACAGCGGTTTGTTGATAAACATGGTGGTGAGGCGTGTGGGCTCGTCGTTGAGCAATTCCAGATCTCCGTCTACCTCCTTGGCAGTGAAATTAACGTCCACCTGCATGTCCGTGCTTGAAGACGTTTTCCAGGCACCGTTGGTTTCCACATTGGAGACGTCGGCGATGGAGCCGGCGTTCACTTTTAGAAAAACTTTTGCGCCCGAAGGTGCGCCACTCATGGTAAAGGTGCGTTGGAACCCCGGCTGTCGGTCGCGGTCCACAAATTCCGGTTGCTCGTTGATCCGGATGCGGCGACCATCGGACAAAACGAGGTCGTACATGATTTCCGCATGCCCTTTTGAAGTGTATCGGTGGCCTTTGTAATCGGTTCGGGGCGACTCCGGCTTACCATTTACCACCACCGACCAGGGTTGGTTGTGCTGGTTTTCAAACCATGCGTTGCCGATGGACACCGGTTGCGGACCGTGGCGCATGTTGTACACGGCGCCTTCAAAATCGACTGAGCCGGACCAGGCTTTATACAAAGCGCAGGAGTCGGTGGAGTACGCCACCCAAAGATTGTCGTTGAGGGCGAAGGTGATCATCCGGGGCTTTTTGTCGAGCACCGAGCGAAAAACCCATGGGTCGTTGGGGCGGTCGGAAACGGGTGTTTCCTGTTTGCCTTTGAGTGTGGCGACGATCCACAAACCAATCAGGCCGAGGACAAGGAGCAGAAAAAGGGTACGTGAACGCATGTTTAAAAAGGAGGGTAGTGATCAGATCAGAACAACAATCCGGCCAGGGTAGCCGACAGGTAGGACGCCAGCGTGCCTGCGATGAGGGCACGGAAACCCATGCGGGCAAGATCGGCCCGTCGGGTGGGTTCCAAAGCCGAGATACCGCCAATTTGGATGCCGACAGAGCCGAAGTTGGCAAATCCGCAAAGGGCGAAGCTGACGATGGCAAGGGTTTTGGGATCGATGGTTCCAATGAGGTCTTTGAGTTGCAGGTAAGCGACAAATTCGTTGGCCACCAGTTTGGTGCCCATAAGAGCGCCTGCCGTCATGACGTCCTGGCTGGGCACGCCCATCGTCCAGGCGAACCCGGCAAACAAGAATCCGAGGATGGTGTTGAGGCTAAATTCGGCATGGCCCATGAGTCCGCCCAAAGCGCCCAGCAAGTAGTTGATCAGGGCGATCAGTGCAAGGAAACCGATGAGCATGGCCACAACGTTGAGGCCTACTTTAAGCCCGTCTGAACAACCTGCGCTGATGGCATCCACGATGTTGGAGTGCTGTTTGCCCACTTTAAGCGTTACCTCACCCTGCGTTTCGGGCTCTTCAGTTTCGGGGTGGATGATTTTGGCGATGGCCAGGGCGCCCGGTGCGGCCATGATGCTTGCGGCGATGAGGTATTCGGCCGGGACACCAAACTTGATGTAAGTGGCCATGACACCGCCGGCAATGCAGGCAAAACTGCCCGACATGGAAGCCATAAGTTCCGAATTGGTCATACCTTTCAGGTAAGGCTTGATCATGATTTGGGCTTCCACCTGTCCAACAAACGCACTGGAAATGTTGCTCAACGCTTCGGCGCCGCTCACTTTCATGATGTAATACAGCCCTTTGGCGAGTTTTTCAACGATCCACTGCATGACACCGATGTGGTAAAAGATGTTTACCAGACAAGCGACAAAAATGATGGTGGGAATGATGCGTACAAAAAAGATGAACGTGTCGTTGCCAAAAATGGGGGCGAGTTTGGCGTCGTCTCCGAGAATACCAAAAACAAAACGGGCGCCTTCGTCGGAAAAACTGAGCACTTTGGTAACCGCGCGTCCCAACCATCCAAAAATGGTTTTTCCGACGGGTGTTTTTAAAATAAACAAAGCCAAAAGTGCCTGCAAAAGCAGGCCCATGCCCACGGTGCGGTAATTGATTGCTTTGCGGTTGTTCGACAAGGCGTAGGCGCAGCCCAGTATCAATACGATGCCCAATAGTCCGATCAGACGATCCATGTTATGTACACAAGTTTCAAAGTAAGGAAGAAAGGCGGTTGGTTGGTTAACAACCGGCGATGATCGGCCTTCAACACACCACACAAGCCGAAAAGTACAGCATCAGAACGGTTTGCCGAAATTTTATACACGTTTTCCAAACCGTTATGCGTTTGCGCTGTTTGTACACGTATTTTTGCAGCCCTAAGAGCTTGTTCGGAACAAGCTCTAAAACGCGCAAGCAACCAAACATGACTGAACATACCACTTCCCATTTCAAACCCTTGCTCATTGGTGTCACCGGCGGCAGCGGCAGCGGCAAATCAAGTTTTATCCGCAGGTTGCGCGAACGCTTCACGGAAGAAGAGCTTTGTATTTTGCCCCAGGACGAATATTACCGTCCGCTCGAAGA
>JADLBE010000277.1 GCA_020847915.1 Saprospiraceae bacterium
CCTGCTGCCTGCTGCCTGCTGCCTGCTGCCTGCTGCCTGCTGCCTGCTGCCTGCTGCCTGCTGCCTGCTGCCTGCTGCCTGCTGCCTGCTGCCTATTCCATTTCTGAAAAAAAGCGTCGTAAATCCGTCGCGTCTTTGGCTTTGATACGGCCCGACAGGATCAGGCGTATTTCACGGCGGCGCGATGCGCTTTCGAAAAGTTGTTCTTCTTCACTCGATAGTGGAATAACTGCGGGAACCTCGCACGGTACTTTTCTGGTGTCGTCGAGTGCTACGAAGGTGAAATAGGCATGGTTGCAACGGCGCGGGTTTTGGCCCTTGATGTCGTTGGCAAATACTTCCACATAGATTTCAACAGAAGTGGTAAAAGCCCGGGTCACTTTGGCTTCGAGGGTAATGACATCACCCAGGCGGATGGGTTTTTGAAAAGAAATATTGTCAACGGCAGCCGTAACAACATGTGCTTCACAATGCTTCCCTGCACAAATGGCAGCGGCAATATCCATCCAGCGCATCAGATAACCGCCCATCAGGTTGCCCATAGGGTTGGTGTCGTTGGGCATGATCATTTCGGTCATGACCGTCAGACTATCCGATACTTTTTTGGGTGCCGGTGTTTTATTTTCCATCAAGCGCGTTGCATTTTGGTTTTAAGAAACCAGGAATAGGTGCCAAACATTACCGCTGAGAAGAAAAGATCACCAAAAACGGTGTTGCCCAAATAGGGTAGCCCGGCAGTGTAACAGGTCAGCAAACCTGCAAATGTTTGAGGATACATCCCCGATCCAAGCCATGTGCTCAGGTTCGAAACCAGGAAAAACAACAACGAAGCCGTAAGGCTGGCTGCAAATATCCTTGAAGGACTGCGGTCGTTGCGAAGGATAAAGTAGCCGGCAAGCATCACCAGGGCAAATCCCAGGTAAATCCAGGAGGAGGTAAACCAGGTGAAACTTGTGTAGTATTGGCTGTAAACAACGTTGTTGAGGATCAGGTCACTGACAAACAAGGCCACAAACGGAATGATCAGTGCCAAACGTTTGTTGCCGAAATAGGCGGCGCCGAACAAACCCATGGCGCCAATCGGCGTGAAATTGGGAGGGTGGGGCAGTAGGCGCGTTAAAGCAGCCATAAATATCAATGCCAGCGCAAAACGGAATCGCATAACAATTAGCTTTTTTCGTCTGTTATATGGTTAGTCCCGCAAAGATACGCTAACACTGCCGCCCACTCCTAAGTTTGAGCCGTTTTTCCAAAAAATACCCGCACTGACCGCTTTTGCCTTATTATTGCCCATCCGCTTTTGATCTGGATCGTCAAATTTGTTTGTCTCAAAGATTATTTATGAAAAAAATCATTTTCCTCAGCCTGGTTTTCCTTACCAGCATTTCGATCGCCTCAGCCCAAAGCCAACGGTGGCAGCAACGTGTTGCCTACACCATGGACATCGATGTGGATGCCGCCGCCCACCAATACCGCGGTACCCAACGCATCGTGTATACCAACAACAGCCCCGATACCCTTACCCACCTGTTTTTCCACCTGTTTTTCAACGCCTTCCAACCCGGAAGCATGATGGACGTGCGCAATCAAACGCTTCCCGATGCCGATCCACGGGTAGCCGACCGCATCAGCAAACTCAAACCCGAAGAAACCGGGTGGATTAAAGTGGAAAGCCTGACCATCAACGGTGTAGCCAACCGTTTTGAAACCAACGAAACCATCCTGGAGGTTCAACTTCAAACACCGATTCTGCCCGGTGCTGTTGCAAACCTGGACATGCAGTGGGATGCACAGGTGCCCTTGCAAATTCGCCGCTCGGGCCGCGACAACCGCGAAGGTGTTGAGTTCTCCATGGCCCAATGGTATCCCAAACTCTGTGAATACGATGATCAGGGCTGGCATTCCAACCCGTACATCGGTCGTGAATTTTACGGCGTCTGGGGCGACTTCGATGTGACCATCAACATTGATAAAAATTACCTGGTGGCGGCAGGAGGTTATCTGCAAAACCCGCAGGAAATTGGGTTTGGTTACGAAGCTTCTGGTTCAACCGTAGCCCGCCCGGCTGGAGATAAACTCAAATGGCATTTCTTTACACCCAACGTACATGACTTTGTATGGGCCGCCGACCCTGATTTTACACATAAATTCATCACGGCCGATGACGGCACCATCATGCGTTTTATCTGGCAAAAAGGCAAAGGCTACGATGAACAATGGGAACAACTGCCTGCCATCATGAACCGTGCACGCACACTTATGAACCAGCGGTTCGGTAAATACCCTTACAAGGAATACGCCTTTATCCAGGGCGGCGACGGCGGCATGGAATACCCGCTGGCCACACTAATTACCGGCAAACGACCACTCAAAAGTTTGGTAGGCGTTTCCGTCCACGAACACATGCACACCTGGTACCAAATGCTCATGGGTACCAACGAAAGCCTGTACGCCTGGATGGATGAAGGATTTACCGATTATGCGACGACCTGGATCGAAAACGAATTGGCAAAAGAAGGTCTGCTTCCAGGCGTCACCGCATCGGAAATGCCCTACGAAGACACCTACAATGCTTACCGAACCCTCGTAAACAGCGGAAAGGAAGAACCCCTGAGTACCCATGCGGACTTTTTTGAAACCAACTACGCCTACGGGCTGGCAGCCTATGTAAAAGGCGCAGTGTTTATCCACCAACTGGAATACATCGTTGGCAAACAAGCACATGCCCGCGGTTTGTTGCGCTATTACCACGACTGGAAATTCAAACACCCCACCGACAACGATTTCATTCGAGTTATGGAAAAAGAAAGCGGACTGGAACTCGACTGGTACCGTCAGGCATTTGTAAATTCCCTTGCCACCACCGATTACGCCGTACAATCGGTCGAAGCGGAAGGCAAAAAAAGCACCCGTGTTACTGTGGAAAGGATCGGTCGATTGGCCATGCCACTCGACATCGTGGTGACGTATACCAATGGCGATCAGGAACTGTTTTACATACCCCTGGAAAGTATGCGCGGCATCAAACCTCCGGAATCAACGATGGAACGTACGGTTTTACCCGACCACCGGTGGGTTGATTCCATGCTGAGTTTTGAAATACCGTCAAAAAGTAAAAAAATCGAAAGCATATCCATCGACCCAACCCACAGGCTTGCCGATATGGATTTTGAAAACAACACCTGGAACAAACCGGACTAACAATCACATCTGGAGTTTGCCCATAGACTCTTCTACCTTGGGCGTGCGTTTCCAACCTTCGGAAGCACACAGGTCAGCAAAAGCTTTTACCCGGGACGCAACAGCCGTTCCCGGGTATTTTTTTTGAACGTATTCCCACATTTTGCGAAAATCGGGCGATACTTCTTGTGTTTCATGGTCGAAAACAGGCGTGTTGTCAGCACCAAGAACCAACGCATTGGTGAGCCAGCGTTGCGATTCCTCCGTTTCAAGCCGGTAGGGAAACCATGGATTGTCCCGGTTGAATTTTTCCCAAAAAACCGCCCTGTCTGCAAGCTCTTCCAGAGGAACAACGATGCCACCGTCGCTCCAGACGGTCATTTTTTGTTCCATCACGGATTGTTCGATGTACGCTTTCATGGTCGGACTTACACGCGAAGCAAAATGTTGCTGGAGTTTCACCCAATCGTAAACAGGAAAAACAGAACCCTCCGCCTGTACAAGCGCAAACCCCGAAGCTTCCAACTGTTTGGTAATGGGGTATTTGTTCATGTCAAAACGGTTGTTGTGGATCGCTTCGAAGTCCGCATCTTCCCAGGTCATTTTATCCGTTAGGGCATAAAAATCACCTTCCAGTTCCATGCGGCGCAAAAACGACTCCAGCAATACAAATGCTGCATCGTTTGCAGCCGGATTGTTCTCTGCCGGCATTTTACGTACGTACTCCCATGCCTTTTTTCCACTGTCAAGTTTTTTGGCATTCAAACCATTTAAAAAACTGCTCAATGTCTGGAGTTTTTCTAAACCGGGGCTGCCCGTTGATGTTCCGGCGTAAATTACCTGTACGGCAGCGCCAAATACCCAGCCATCCTTTCCGGCTGCGTTGCGCACTTTGTAATAATGCGACTTCATGGGAATACCGCGCAGTTCTACGGTTTCTTCCTGCATCGATGTTTCACCGGTTCCTGTTACAAGTTCGCCCAATCGAAGCTTGCTGCTAACCGCAGAAGTTTGACCGGGTTGATCGCGCAACCGCAAATCATTGTACAAAACGAGGTAAATAAAACTTTCAGGTTTTTTAACGGCAACGCCGGAAGCTGCAGGTGGTGCTGCTGCTTCCGGCGTTTCAACGGTGCCGGATTTTTGTGGGCTGTCCGATTTACAGGCCGTGTGCAGGATGATCAAAGCGAACATTCCCACAAAGTAGAGGTTGGTTTTCATGGTTTTATCGTTAAGGCGAACACTAACGTATCAAACCGAGTATGCTGTCCGGCGATACCGTCAGCAACCCGATCAGCAAAACTCCGGCCAGCATAACCCAGCGGAATGCAGCCGGCACGGTTACCGTGTAGGCATTTTCATCGCTGGTGAAATACATGGCTATGATGACTTTAAAATAGTAATAAATGGAGATGGCGGAATTGATAACTGCCAATACGATGAGCCATGGGTAGGCTTCAAACGCAGCTGTAAAAAGAAAATATTTGCCAAAAAAGCCGACCGTAGGCGGAATGCCGGCAAGCGACAAAATCGAAATGGCCATCACAGCTGCAAGCAAAGGATCTTTTTTAGACAAACCATTGAAGGCGCTGAAACTGCCGTCTCCATTTTGCTCCGCAACCGTCATGTAAACGGCGAATGCACATACGGTGGCGATGGAGTAGGCGAGGGTGTACAACAAAATGGCGTTGGCAGCTCCCGTTTTACCTGCAACAAGAATGGCCAGCAAAAGGTAACCTGCATGGGAAATGGACGAATAGGCCATCATGCGTTTAAAATCCTGCTGGAACAAAGCCGTCGTATTCGCCAGGGTCATGGTGAGGGCGGCAATGCCGGCGATTGCAACACCCCAAACGGCACTTAAGTCCACAAATGCAGTGGAAAACAAACGGTAAAATGCAGCAAATGCAGCGGTTTTTACCACCGTTGCCATAAATGCGGTAACCATGTTCGGACTGCCCGTATACACGTCTGGCGCCCAGAAATGGAAAGGGACTGCCGATACTTTAAAACTCAACCCTGCAACAATAAGCAATACGCCTGCATGGAACATTGGACCTGTAGCACGGCCGCTTTGTACAGCCGATGCTATACCCTGCAGATCAAAAGTGCCGCAGCAACCATACACCAGGGTGATGCCAAACAAAAGGATGCCCGTGGCAAAGGATCCCATCAGGAAGTACTTCAAAGCCGCCTCGTTGGATGCCAGGTCGTCGCGGCGACTGCCGGCGAGTACATACAACGGGATACTCAATATTTCGATGCCCAGGAAGAGCATGATGACATTGGTAAAGGAAAACATGACAAGCGCTCCGCAAATGCTGAAAAGCAGCAGACCGTAGTTGTCACCCAGTGTTTCGCTCAATTGGCGGAAACCCCAACCACTCAGACCAAAAATCAGGGCCGTTGTGAGTAGTGCAACGGCTCCGAAAGCAAGTGCATAGTTATCGAACAGGAACATGGAAGAATACATGTCGTTCCAGCCCGTGCTGTCGCCCATCAAAAGGTCGCTCAGGGTCACACCCAAAGCGACTAAAACACCACCCAACGCAAGTGGTAACATACGCTGGCGCTTGTGGGAAAGGCCGGCGAAAAGCACGATAATGGCGGTAGCAAAAAGGATCAATAATGCCTTCATAATTGTATCAGGATAAGCCAGGCTTCCGGTTTAGAATTGGACGGCGCCCAAAATGCGGTTCACGCTGCCGTCGGTAATGTTTAAGATCCATTGGGGGAAAAAACCAAACGCCACCACCATAAGTGCAACAGCGCCCAGTACCACCAACTCGCGGGTATTGAGGTCTTCAAATTGTGCCGTAGCCTCATTGGCCGGACCGAACATCACGAGTCCATAGGCGCGAAGCATGTATACGGCACCAAAAATGATTGTAAGACCGGCAATGGCGCCCAACCATGGGTTAAAATTCCATACGCCGTTCAGCAACAGAAATTCGCCGGGAAAACCATTGGTAAGTGGAACGGCTACAGCGCCGAGCATGATGACCATAAACAAGGTGGCAAAAAGAGGTGCATTTTTGGCAATGCCACCCATTTCTGACAAAGACCGCGTACCCAATCGGCGTTCCAGCAGTTCGACCACATAGAACAAACCCACCACATTGATGCCGTGGTTGAGCATTTGGATGAGACTTCCCTGTACGCCCAGTTTGTTCCAGGCAAATATACCCGCAGCAATGAGTCCAACGTGTGCAATGGATGAATAAGCGATCAGGCGTTTCAGATCGGATTGTTTGATGGCGATGATGCTCGCATAAACAATACCAAAAACAGCAAGTCCAATAAAGATGGGCGCCAGGTCGTGCAGCGATTCAGGCGCAAGGGGTACCATCCAGCGGATAACGCCATAAGTGCCCATTTTTAACATGATACCTGCAAGCAGCATGGTACCACCTGTTGGGGCCGTCGTGTAAGTATCTGGCTGCCAGGTATGAAAAGGGAATACAGGCATTTTAACCGCAAAGGCGAGGAAAAAGGCCACAGCTACCCACCATGCCGCACTGCTGCTGAGTTGTACGTTCACCAAGTCCTCCCAAAGGAAGGAGTGTGTACCCGGTGTTTGAAGGTACATGTAGATTAAAGCGACCAGCATGAACAACGAACCAACAAAGGTGTAGATGAAAAACTTCATCGTGACCCGGATGCGGTTGTCGCCACCCCAAATGGCACAAATGAAATAAATGGGGATAAGCGCAAGTTCGTAAAACACGTAAAACAACAATCCGTCGAGGGCCATGAACACACCGTTCAAAGCGCCCAGCATCATCAGCAACAAGCCAAAATAGCGGGCTTCCGGACGGTATTTTTCTCCGTCGCTGCTAAGGATGATCAACGGGGCAAGCAAGTTGCTCAACAAAACCATTAGCATGCTGATGCCGTCCATGCCAAGGCGAAAATGAATTCCGGCGCCGGATACCCAGGGCACACTGAATTCATGGTTGAATGAACCATCACCGTTGAATCCTGCCAACGCAAACAACGTGATGGCCAGGTTCGCCAGGGACGCTGCCAGGGCAATGCTGCGCGAAGCGGCAGGACGAGCCAACAGCAGGAACAGCGAACTAATAAAAGGTATAAGTATCAGGTATAGCGACATAACGCATTCTTGTTGTTGCAGTGGCCGGAAAACCGGCGAGATTAAGCGAATACAGACAAAAGCAGCAGAACAATACCTGCAACCATGCCCATAAGGTAATATTCAATGTTGCCGTTTTGGAGCCTGCGGAAATAACCGCCCAGTCCCATCACGCTTTTCCCGACACCGTCTACAATGCCATCGAGCCCCCAAACATCGGCATAGTAATGCAGCAGTTTGGAAAGTCGGGCGATGGGGTTTACAAACAAAGCGTCGTAAATTTCATCCACGTAAAACTTGTTGGCGAACAACTTGCCCAATCCACTTTGTTGTGCATCGGCTACAGGCAGGTTGTCAGGTTTGCTGTACATGACATAACCTACGGCGATAACCGCCAGGGCAACTGCGGTGGCAATGCCCATCAGCATCCATTCGGTGGAAGCATCTATGCCAATTTCTCCCATCGGAATCACCGGTGTACCACCAACGCCGTTGCCGGCAAACCAATGGGCCATCCACGACGACGGTTCGATGTGCATGAAATGTGGCAGGTTAAGCACCCCACCCAATACCGACAAAACCGCAAGGATGATGAGGGGCACGGTCATGGATGCCGGACTTTCGTGCAGGTGGTGTTTTTGATCGTCTGTTCCACGGAAGTTTCCGAAAAAAGTAACGTACAACAAACGGCACATGTACACTGCTGTCAGCAAACCGCCGATGGAAGCGAGTGCCCACCAAATGGCGCCGCCGTGGTCGTATACGTGGGCGAAAATTTCATCTTTGGAAAAAAAGCCGGAGAGCAGCGGGAATCCTGAAATGGCAAAGGTGCCGATCAGGAAAATCCAGAAGGTTATCGGAAGCGCTTTGCGCAAACCACCCATGTTGCGGATGTCCTGTTCGCCGCCCATAGCGTGGATTACGCTACCTGCGCCCAGAAACAACAGGGCTTTAAAAAAGGCATGCGTGGTTACGTGGAACATCGCACTGCTGTAGGCTCCCATGCCCAGCGCAAGGAACATGAGTCCAAGTTGCGATACCGTGGAATAGGCGAGCACTTTTTTGATGTCGTTCTGGCGCAAACCGATGAAAGCTGCAAACAAACTTGTTGCCAGACCGACGATGGCCACAACATGCATGGCATCGGGCGATAGGCTGTAAAGGCCGTTGCAACGTGCAATCAGGTAAATACCGGCCGTTACCATGGTAGCGGCGTGGATAAGCGCAGATACGGGCGTTGGGCCGGCCATGGCATCAGGCAGCCAGGTGTAAAGCGGTATTTGCGCACTTTTGCCGATGGCGCCTACAAAAAGCAGCAGGCAAATGGCGGTAACCACACCCGCACCGATTTCCAGAGTGCCGAGCTGACTGAACACCTGGGCATACTGTATGCTGCCGAAAGTTTTGTAAATCAGGAAAATACCCAACAGGAGACCAAGGTCGCCGATGCGGTTCATAATGAACGCTTTGCGGGCAGCTTTGCCGTATTCCACATTGTTGTACCAGAAACCGATGAGCAGGTAGGAACAAAGACCTACACCTTCCCAGCCGAAAAACAGCATGAGGAAGTTGTCGCCCATTACCAGAAGCAACATGGAAAAAATGAAGAGGTTCAGGTAGGCGAAAAAGCGCCACATGCCCTCATCATCGTGCATGTAACCGATGGAGTACACATGAATCAGAAAACCAACGCCGGTAACAATAAGCATCATCCACACCGAAAGCTGGTCTACCAGAAAACCAAACGGCACCTGCAGACTGTCGACGGAAAGGAAAGGATACAATGTTACGGAGATGGGCCCCGATGTGGCAACCTCGTTGAAGCAGGCTATGCTCAACAGGAAGGAAACAAGTACCGGCGCTGAGCCAATCAGGCCAACGGTTGTTTTCGAAAAGTATTTACGTCCGAAAATCCCGTTGATCAGAAATCCCAGCAGGGGTAAAAAAGGAATCAGAGGTAGCAAGGATTGCATAAGGCTTAGTTCCGAAGTTGATCAAGCAGGGAAATGTCGGTCGATTTGGTGTTGCGGTAAATCATCACCAAAATGCCCAGGCCAACAGCCGCTTCCGCAGCCGCCACAACCATGATGAAAAACACAAGTATTTGTCCCTGGGCGTCCGACAAATAGGTAGAGAAAGCTGCAAGCAGCAGGTTTACGGCGTTGAGCATGAGCTCAATACACATCAGTACCACAATGGCATTGCGGCGCGTGAGCACCCCAAATACCCCGATGACAAACAAAAGGGTACACAGGTACAGGAAATATTCAATAGGTACGGCTTCCAGCATGGCGTTTAAAGTTTTAAATCGCGTTTGCCTACCAGTACGGCGCCAACCATGGCGGCCAGGAACAGGATACCGGCAATCTCAAAAGGAACGACAAAATCGGTGAACAATACTTTGCCCAGGTTTTCAACCAGACCCACCTGACTGTTGGGCTGGGCTGCTGCCTGAAGCTCGATGCCGCCACGCATGGCGCCTACCAGCGTTACCAGCAGCATGCCGGCAGCAACGGCGCCGCCAATTTTCCACAGGTTAGACTTCTGAGGCTCCGTGTCTTTGTTCAGATTGAGCAACATCATTACAAAAAGGAACAACACCATAATGGCACCAGAGTACACAATGATGTGTACCACAGCCAAAAATTGGGCATTGAGCAAAATGTACAACCCGGCAATGGTGAAAAAGGTCAGGATCAGGTACAACACGCTGTGCACTGGGTTGCGCGAAAGCACCACCAGCAAAGCTGTTATGACCGCAATAACCGCTAGGGTCAGAAATATGGCAAGCGTCATGGTTGGTTAATCGTTGTGCAAATTCGATGCGGTTTTAGGTCGGCAAGGTAAGTTGCCGTTTAAGCTTGCGTTGAAGCAGCTTGTTTTTTTTCCTGTATGTGTTTTTGACGTACGGTCACGTCAATGCGTTTTTCCGGTTCAACACCTTCTACAAGCAAATCTTTGCCAAAAATGAAATTCTGGCGCACATAATCAGAAGGTACGATGCGGTCGGTAAGGAAAATGGCCTCTTTAGGACAAGCCTCTTCACACAATCCACAGAATATGCAGCGGAGCATGTTGATCTCATACGTAGCGGCATATTTCTCTTCGCGGTAAAGTTTTTCCTCACCTCTTTCACGCTCTTCAGCTACCATGGTGATGGCCTCTGCCGGACAAGCCACAGCGCACAAGCCACACGCTGTGCAGCGTTCTGCGCCATTTTCATCGCGTTTAAGTACGTGCAAACCGCGGTACACCGGGGCAAACGGCCGCTGCTCATCCGGGTATTTAACGGTAGCCGGTTTGCGGAAAAAGTGCTTTAGGGTCGTCCACATACCGCCCACTATGGCAGGAATGTAGATGCGCTCCATGAAGCTCATTTCTTTATTTACTATAACCTTCGATCGGTTGGTTAGTGGTTGCATGACTTGGTGCTCTTTTATTTTTCAAAAGCTATACACAAAAAATCCTGAAATCAAATCCTGATAATCTTGTGAATCCTTTAATCCTGATCAGGATTCAAACCACAATACACCTGCGCCTGTCAGCAGCATGTTCAGGATGGCAAGTGGAATAAGTACTTTCCATCCAAGGTGCATGAGCTGGTCGTAGCGGAAACGTGGCAATGTCCATCGAATCCACATAAAAACAAATATGAAAAAGAAGATTTTGGCAAACAACACAACCGGTCCCATCAATCCTCCCAGCCACGCAGGATCCACAAACGGGAAGTTGTATCCACCGAAATACACGGTAGCGATCACCGCCGATGAAATAAACATGTTGATGTATTCGGCAAACAGGTAGAAACCAAGTTTCATCGAGCTGTACTCGGTGTGAAAACCACCTACAAGCTCCGTTTCACATTCGGGAAGGTCAAACGGTGCTCGGTTGCATTCCGCCAGGGCGCAAATAAAAAAGATCAAAAAGCCCAGCGGCTGGTAAATAACGGTCCAGTTGAAACCCGATTGCATTTCAGCCATGGTTCGCAGGCTTAAGGTGCCTGTAAGCATCACCACGGCAATGACCGACAATCCCATGGCCAGTTCGTAGGAAATCATTTGCGAAGATGCGCGAATGGCGCCATACAACGAATATTTGTTGTTGGAAGCCCAACCGCCTATCATGATGCCGTAAACACCCAGCGATGTAAAGCCCAAAATATACAAAATGCCAATGTTGATGTCCGTCACCTGCAAATCGATGTTGGCGCCAAAAAGCGTCAGCGTCGTTCCCCAGGGAATGACAGCACCGGTCATCAGAGCCACAAAAATAAAGATACCCGGAGCCAGAATGAACAGCCATTTTTCCGAACCCTGCGGGATAAAATCTTCTTTCATGAACATTTTAACACCATCGGCAATGGGCTGAAGCAACCCGAACGGACCCGCGCGATCAGGACCAACACGGTCTTGAAGAAAAGCGGCAACTTTGCGTTCTCCGTAAGTAGAGTAGGCAGCAATGCCGAGCGTTACAAGAAACAACACCGCGACAAGACCGAATTTTTGAAGTAACGCTCCCAAAAAGAGAAACAATAAAACTGACATAACTTTTTATTTAACAAGTACTTAGCGTACCGTAATTGTTTTGCCTTCGTAATGGTTTTGTGAAATCACCGATGCGCGTTCAATATCGCGCGGACCTTCCACCGTCCAGTCGGTAGCGGCTTTTTTCTCAAAACGGCAGGTATTGCAAATGAATTCATGCACTTCCCCGTATCTGTCCTTGCGGGCTGTAACACGGAAAATGTCATTGCCGTACATCCAAACCACAGCGTTGCCGCTGCATGTAGGACAATCGCGGTGGGCGTCCATCGGATTAAGGAACCAAACGCG
>JADLBE010000278.1 GCA_020847915.1 Saprospiraceae bacterium
CTTGTGCCTGCTGCCTGCTGCCTGCTGCCTGCTGCCTGCTGCCTGCTGCCTGCTGCCTGCTGCCTGCTGCCTGCTGCCTGCTGCCTGCTGACAAAAAAAATGAGGTCAACGGTTAAAAACCACTGACCTCATTTTACTGCCTGCTGCCTTCTGACAGCTGCCTGCTAATTAGTTGGCTGCAGTGTACTTCAGTTCTTTGATGCGGGCTTTTTTACCTACCAAACCGCGGAGGTAGTAAAGACGTGCGCGACGCACACGGCCACGTTTAACCACTTGAATGCCGGCGATGTTGGGGTTGGAGAACGAGAAGATACGTTCTACACCAACGCCGTGCGATATTTTACGAACCGTAAACGTACGGGTCTGACCGTGGCCTTTGATCTGGATAACATCCCCGCGGTAGTCTTGTTCGCGGGTTTTGTCGCCTTCCACAATTTTGTACGTAACGATGATGGTGTCGCCCGTCTTGAAGCTAGCTAATTCCGGTGCGGTAAGCAGTTGTCCGTGAACAAACTGAATGGCTTCCAACTCTTTCATGATATGCTTAAATTTATTACGCTCTTTGTAATGAGGCGCAAAGGTAAGTCTTATACCCTGTAAAATAAAAATATTGTTTGAAAAAAAATGAAAAAAGTAGGGTGGGGGCCTGTGTGCTCCAAGAACCAGAAGGTAAAAATGGTTGTTTACTTTGTTCCTACAACATAAGTGGCGGATATTGGTTTGTAGATTGCCAGTTTGGCCACGAATCAAGTCCTGAAAAGCAACAATGCCAGCAAACCAAGTCCTGAATACCGGGCAAGCAGGTTTGTGTGTTGCAAATCCAAAGGATTTGTTAATTGTTTGCACAATAAGGATTACAACACTTATCTTTGCAGCATCATTTTATCCAAAGAAAAAATAAAATCAACGCTAACATGAAAAAATTCCTCTTTCTCCCGCTGCTTGCCATCCTGACCATGGCAGCTGCCCCAAATTTCAACAACGTTGACCTCGCCTCCAGCACCATCGTATGGAAAGCTTACAAAGTAACTGGCGAGCACACCGGCTACGTAAAGATGAAAAGCGGCAAGCTCGACTATTCAGGCGGTAAACTGACCGGCGGTGAGTTTGTAATCGACATGAACTCCATCAAATGTACCGACCTGGAAGGCGAATACGCCGGCAAACTGGAAGGTCACCTGAAAAGCGACGACTTCTTTGGTGTTGCAACTTACCCAACCGCCAAATACGTCATCACCAAAGCCATTCCTACCGACTCCAAAGGCAACTACAAAATCGTAGGTAACCTGACAATTAAGGAAACGACGAAAGAAGTGAAATTTAATGCCAACGTAACCGAAAGCGGCAACACCGTTAAAGCTACCGGCAACCTCAAAATCGACCGTTCGGAATACAACGTAAAATACGGTTCGGGTTCGTTTTTTGACGGCCTGGGCGACAAAACCATCTACGACGAGTTTGACCTCGCTGTTACCCTGGTTTCCAAAAAATAAAAAGGCTGATTCCCGGCAAAACAAACACTTCAATGGCTTCGGAGCTCATGCTTCGGAGCCATTGCTTTTTTAGCGCATGTTTGGATTTCGGGTTTTGGGCTGCGCATGCTCGCCACAAAACCGAAATCCAAACATGCTCTAAATTCAGCAACATCATTCCAGGAAAACCTGTAACTTTGTGGTCCCTGTGCTTGTCTACCAAACGTTAAAAAGTGTTAGCAAATCATCCTCATGTACCAAATACAAAGGATGAAGCGTTAACTACTTCGAAACATTCCATCCAACAACCACGTCTATCGTAAAACCATTACATTCATGCGTCGCCTAACCTCCTTGCTGGTTATTTTACCTGCATTGTGGATTTTTAGTGCATACAAGCCGATCTCAGCACCGGCTCCATGTCCTGTAAATTCCACCATGGCGCCATGGTTATGTCCCGCTCCGGATCAGGTTGATGTCGATGTTGTATCTGAATTGGTGATTGATTCCACCCAGGAATTGCGCGTTTTAATGTTGAATTACAGCGCCTACGACAGTGTTTACGCCATCAAGATGCGCCGTTTCATACGCCGAAACCTGCCCAACGCCTCCTGTACCTCGTTTTGGGATGGTTCCCCGGCTGATTTGCAGCGGGCACTCTCCGGACAACAAGTGGTGATGATCACCTATCCCACAGGTGGTCAAGCTTCCCAGATTCAGGCATACGGTAAAATACTCAACCAATTCGTTCAAAGAGGCGGTTCAGTAGTGTTTACAGGCACCCACGAATTCAATATCCTGCAGCATTACGGATTGATTGAACTCGATTACGGTTATTTCTGTGAAGCACCCGAATTGCGCGAAATCCAGGAACATCCCATATTTTCCGGCACCTCGGCATCTTTTGTCCTTAAAAACTACGCTTATCCCCTCGACATTTCCGATGCCGCCTTTGTAACGTTGGCAGATGTTCGTGGATACCCCGTACTTGGCTACAAACCCATCGGAAAAGGCAAGGTGGTCTACCTCGGGCTTGAGTATTATTACGACGAACCAACATCCACCCGGATTTTGATCAATACCCTGCAATGGTTGTCACAGCCCAGGAGCTCGTCCGGCAGCTCAGTGAACAACCGGGAAGTCAGGAACAGAAGTGAAGAAATTCTTTTTGCAGGCTCTGGCCGCCAAAGCGATGTTCCTGCCTTGAAAATATACCCCAACCCTTATTTCGCCAAAGCCAACCTCGATTTTGAACTCAGCAAAACCAGATCCGTCGCTGTAGACATGACCGACGAAACTGGAAGGCTTGTGGCCGTTTTGTTGCCCCGACGCAACCTCAACTCAGGCACTTACCGCCTCGAACTCCCCAATGTTGAACCCGGGGTTTATTTCGTACAATGCCAGTTCGATGGCGAAACAACGGTACGACAAGTCGTCAAAACCGCTTCCAACTAAGATAGTCAACAGTCAACAGTCAACAGCCGTTTGGGACTGTTGACTGTTGACTGTCGACTTAGTTTAGTACCCGAAAATCTGCTCCAGAGTGAGCTCCTTGAGCGGACCTATCGTTTTCAGATATTTAAAATCAATTTGTGCCCGATCGCCCATAACCAGCCAGGTATAATGCCGGCCTTTGACGTGTTTGAGCTGGTAATCCATCAGATCCTGGGGCGTCGCCTTATCCATCATGTTGTACACATCGAGCCTTAAATCGTGGTTTGGAAAACCTTTATCGCGGTTGGCACGCCACGTCCAGTACAGGTCTGACTTGCGCAATCGGCTGGCTGCTATTTGTTTGCGAACACTTTGCCGTGCTGTTTCGATCTGTGGAATGGAGATGGGCATGTCCTCCAATATCGTCTGAAATGCCTGCACCGCTTCCCGAAGTTTGTCTGGCTGCGTGCCTACATACGCCTGAAGATAATGCGCGCGTTTTTTCTGGTTAGGACTGGCGGCGAAAGCGTATGCCGAGTAGGCGAGGGCCTTGGACTCCCGGATGTCCTGAAACACGATGGATGAAAGCCCGTAACCAAAGTATTGATTGTACCATTCTGCCATGACGTACTCCTCCAGGTTGAACTTTGGTGTTCCTTTGCTGATGAGCATAAGTTCTGCCTGAACCATGGGGAAATGCACAAACAAAACCTGATCACTGCGCACCCCTTTTTCCGGGTATTTTTTAGGCGGCTGGGGAGCCAGCAGTTTTTCGCCCGACGGATGGTGCTTTTTCAAAACACCGGCCACGGAGCGAGCGCCACGTATGCCTGAGTAAAACACATCGTGGCGGTAGGTCGAAAGGTTGGTGATGAGGCCCGTAAGCTCCTCGGCCGACAGGTTCAACAAGGCTTCTTTGGAGAATTTATCGCTGAACGGTGACTTCGGACCGTATTTGGCATAACTGAACAGGGCTTTGCTGAGCACCGTTCTTTTGTCTTTTTTATCGTTTTCACGGCGCATTAAAACATCGGCCACAAGGTTTTGCAAAGCCTCTGCATTGGGTTGTGCATCGTGCAGCAGTTGTTCCATAAGCCGCACACCTTCCTCAAACGACTCGTTCAGTCCCGAAAGGGTGAGGTAAAAATGTTCGTCCTGGCAGGTGGCGGAAAAATGCAGTCCCAGGCGGTAAAAAGCCTGCTGCATTTGGGTCGCGCTGTACTGGCTGGTTCCCAGATAGGTGAGGTAACTGGCGGCGAGTGGCAGACGGCGGTCGCTGGTTTTGCCCATGTCGAAGATGTAGTACAACCTGAACATGACGCTGTCGTGTTTCACCGAGCGCAGCTTCAGCACCGGCGATATTCTGGCGTTGTGGATGGTTTTTTTAAAATCCACAAACTCCGGCTGAAGATCCTCTACCTGGTGATCGAGGAAGCTCTGGGCAAAATCGGAGTGCCCTACACGGTTGAGTTC
>JADLBE010000279.1 GCA_020847915.1 Saprospiraceae bacterium
GCGCGCCGTGGCGCAGAAAAACTTTGGAAACTGCTGCAGGAAAAACCGTTTGTGGGTGCACTCGGCGCCCTCACCGGCAACCAGGCCATCCAGGAAGTGGCGGCAGGTCTCGATGCCATTTACCTCTCCGGCTGGCAGGTAGCGGCCGATGCAAATTTGAGCGGGCAAATGTATCCCGACCAGTCGCTTTACCCCGCCAACTCGGTTCCCAGCGTGGTGAAACGTATCAACAACGCCTTGTTGCGCCGCGAACAAATACGTTCGGTGAGCGGTGATGCGCCGTTCGACTGGCTCGCGCCCATCGTGGCCGACGCCGAAGCTGGTTTTGGCGGCAACCTGAATGCTTTTGAGCTGATGAAAGACATGATTGAAGCCGGAGCTGCCGGAGTGCACTACGAAGACCAACTTTCGAGCGCCAAAAAATGCGGTCACCTCGGCGGCAAAGTATTGGTGCCTACCCGCGAGGCCGTCGACAAACTCGTGGCCGCACGCCTCGCCGCCGACGTGCTCAACGTGCCCACCGTACTCGTGGCCCGCACCGACGCCGAAGCTGCCAACCTGATCACCTCCGATATTGACGAGCGCGACCGCCGTTTCATCAGTGGCCAACGCACCGAAGAAGGATTTTACCACACCAACAACGGTTTGGAAGCCTGCATCGATCGCGGCATTTCGTATGCGCCCTACGCCGATTTGATCTGGATGGAAACCAGCCACCCCGACCTGGGTCTGGCCCGCGAGTTTGCACAGGGCATCCACGAAGTGTACCCGGGCAAAATGCTGGCGTACAACTGTTCGCCGTCGTTCAACTGGGCCAGTCACCTCAGCGAAAACCAAATGCTCAACTTCCGCGAAGAACTGGCGGCACTCGGCTACCGTTTCCAGTTCATCACCCTGGCCGGTTTTCACGCCCTCAACACCTCCATGTTCGAACTTTCGCTGGCCTACAAAGAAACCGGCATGGCAGGCTTCTCTGCCCTGCAGCAGCGCGAGTTTGCTTTGCAGGACAAAGGTTTTACTGCCGTAAAACACCAAAGTTTTGTGGGCACGGGTTATTTTGATGCGGTGCAAAACACCGTGCAGCGCGGTACCTCGTCGACGGTGGCGATGGCGGACAGTACGGAGACGCAACAGTTTGTTTAGCTGTTAGCTGTTGAAAATAGGGTAAAATCACAGAGGGTAGTCGGCCCAGGCCGACTACCCTCTGTGATTTTACCCTATTTTCAACAGCGTGGGTGGGCTGGTGTGGTTGGGCTAAATTTGATAATCTCGTATAAAAAAGGGATGACCACACAAGCTGGACCTCCTCGTCTTTTGAAAAACTCCTATTCAACCTGATAACAAAGCATCTCTCCTTCGCACGAGGTAAAATAAAGCCGGTTTTCAATGGGGTCGTGAAGCATTCCGGCATATTTATCCACATACACGTACCGTATGGAATCAATGGTTATCATAAAGTATTGTTTGTAAAGTACTTCACCATTAGCCCATGAATACCCTATTAAACGATTTTTTCCCAAAACAAAAAGCGCTTCGTTTGTAGGATGCCAGGCGTCTACCTCCACTTCCGCTTCGTCAACTTCCCACAACAAGTTGCCTGTTTGAGGTTCCAGCAAGCCAAACTTTGTGTAATACGACGGCACGACAGCCCATGCGTTGTACTGGGTAGCTTTAACCTTGGAAACGGTTGGGTTCCATGGGTAATTCTCGTTTTCCTTATTCCAGATCACCTCACCCAGGGTCAAATCTATGCAGTAAACGGAATAATCTGTTTGTTCAATGAGATAATTACCCAACAGCAAAGGTTCGTTTTCATCTTGGGAAAAAATTGATTCTTTGAACACAGTGGTTGTCCATGCTAAGGCGTCCAGGGATTCATTGTAGGCATAATAGCGGTAGCGGTTGTTTTTTCTATCCACGGCACCTACAAAGTTGGTTCTTTGGGAAAACACCCAATACGTTTGGCCGGAAGGATGGGTCCAACGCTTTAGGGCACTCATCACCACCCAACCTTCCAGGTCTTTGGGAATCGACAACAAGGTCTCTGTTGTTTGTAGTGTTTGGTCAAAGGTCACCAAAGAGCAAGTTGGTTGACCATTTTTAGTGGTGTGCATCCATACGCCAATTCGATCGTTGTGCAACGACAAGGAAAGGGTGGACACATCATCCATATCAAACGATTTTTGTGCCCTAATGATCCCCATGGATAAATCAATGGCATACAGCGTTGATGTTTGATTGAAAGAATTCACGTCGAGGTAATACAGGGTATTTCCGTGTACAACCGTACAATTGCGCAAATATTCGATTTCAAATCCACTAAAAAAACCAGGGAATTCCCACATCAAGTTACCATCAAATTTGTTGAATGCACACAAACTTGCTTCAAAATCGCCTGTGTTTTTACCCAGGGCAATCACCGATTGATCGGTAATTGTCAGAAGCTTAAAACAACTTTTTTCTTCCGGCAGTGGCACGACAACCTGCTTAGCCCAAACCAACGGGAGTTCTTTCGGGCCATCTGGCTCCACAACTTCTTTCTTACATTGAAAAAAGGTTAAACCAATCAACACGGCAATTTTCCAAGTATTGAATTTCATTGTTTATTTTTTTTACAAAATGTAATAATCGTACGCTTTCCTAACCTGAATTGAAAAAACCAAACCCTCACCGCTCCGGCAATTTAAAACACATCATAAAATACCGGTCGCTGGCGTACAATACCTGCCGCACGGAGTCTACATACACCGACGAATAATTAAAACCGGCGAGGTCTGTTTTGGGAAAATAAGTATTGGGTGAACGCATATTCCAAAGCGTTTTTCCAGTAGCCGCATCGATGGCCCAAATGTGTCCTGCTGAGGAAGTGTGGTACAATACTCCGTCCACGAGCCTCCGCCCGCCATACGACACCCCTTCGCTGTAGGGATTGTTCCACACCAAAGCGCCTGTGTATTTATCCAGCGCCCACGAACCACTGCCGTTTGCTTGTGCAATGATGTAGTTGTTGTATTGTATTAAATTGCAATACATTAAGGTTTTTGACAACTTTTTTTCCCACAACGTGGCGCCTGTAATCAAATCCAGACAATACACCCGGTTCAGTCCTGTAATGTACATTCGGTTGTTGTCAATGACAGGTTGGCTGGTGCCAATATGGCCATCGGGATCAAAATCAAAACGCGTCCACTCAAATTCCTTTGTGCGCATGTTCCATGCGTACAACATAGCCCTGCCACCCATCACGGTACCATGCATCTGAATATCACGAATAATGAGAATGGAATCTCCGGAACGATTTACCCATAGAGCGGGTGGCCGGACATAACTGTAATAATTATCGTACTCGTATTCCAAGGTCAACAACGTATCCCAAATGCCTGTGGTGAGCGGCGCACGGACGATGGAAGAATGGGTAATTTTTGGAATTTTTCCGTGGTAATGCACGGCGTAAATGGCGTCGTTGATGAGGTTTGCATTTGAAAAACTCCTTCCCTTGCTGCTAATATCGGTTTCCCATAATAAGTTGCCACTGACATCCACATTGTGCGCATGTTGCGAATCGTTGATAACAATTCCTCCAGCGTGTACAAATGCTGTCCCTTCACTAAAATTGATGGACGAATCAAAACCATCGAACCGCCAGATTCGGTGCCCGGTAGCTGCATCACGCCGTTCCAACCTCCCGCAAGGGTCCATGTAACTGGTGCTGAAAACGGGATCACCATGGAGCAGGAACATAGCACTAGCATCATGGTTGCTTGTATCCGGCTCAATTGGGTGTTGCCACAGTAGGATCGGCTTGGTTGAATCGGGAGGCGGTACCGGAGGCGGTGCTGGCTCCGTTAACTCTTTTTCACAACCAGCAAGGAACATAAGAGCGCATGCCAAACTTCCAGTGATGCATTGAAACAGTAAGTTGTTTTTCATCTTCAATCATTTGAATTGAAGTACAAAACTGCTGTTTATCACTTCAGGAAATACAACCAAGTTTCGCAGCTCTCGCCATCTCCGGTTCAGTTTTTCGCATCTCATGCGAAAAACATCAAAACAACGTACCTTCGGCCCGAACCTTTTCCTACGACCCATGGAAACCAATTTTACCCAATACCTGCTCCAGGCCGTGCAACAGGCATTGCCTCCGGGACAATCCATGCCCCGCGTCTTGACCGAACTGCTCAACCAAAGCGCTTCCAACGTGTACCGAAAAATCCGGGGCGACGTGCCGTTTACCCTCGACGATGTATTGATCATCGCCCGGCAATTCAACATTTCCCTGGATGCACAAGTACTGGCCGGCCGAACACTCACCAACATCCAGTACCCTGCTCTTTACCTGCATGTAAAATCACCGGAAGATTACCTGAACCAACTCAGCGCCCAACTCGACATGGTCGGCGCCTTGCCCACACCGGAAATTGTGTACGCCGCCCAGGAAACACCGCTGTTTTATTACATGCTGCAACCCGAATTGCTCGCTTTTAAGTTGTTCATGTGGCACAAAACGCACTGGTCGGACGAAGAAGAAACAACTTTCCCGGTGTTTTCCTACGCAGGTTTCCTGAAGCAATGGCCCAACACCGAACCGCTGAGCAGAAGCATTTTGAAAAAATATTTTGCCATACCGGCCGTCGAATTGAGGTCGGTACACGCCCTTTCACACACGCTTCGACAAATACAGGTGGCGCGACAAAGTCGTTTTTGGGCAACCGATGCTGAGTCAAAAATGCTTGTCCGGGCCGTTGGCAACATGGTGGATACGTTTGAAACCATGCTGCGCTCGGGCAAACGCACGGTGCACGGCAACGCCCCGCTCAAGGTGTATTTCAACGACATCGAATACACCAACAACACGGTGCTCATCTCCAGCAACGGCGAAACAGTTGCAGCTTTTACAGCCTACGACAATCCTAATTTCCTGGTGACACGGCAGTCGGAAGCATTGGTACGCCTGACAAAATGGATCGAAAACGTGCGCCGACTGGCCGTCCCCGTCAGCTCCGACGGCGAACGCCACCGCACGGTGTTGCTGGAGCATTTCCGGCGGCAGTTGTTGGAATAGGGAATGGGGAATAGGGAATGCGGAATAGGGAGTGGGGAATATACATTGTATTCAATGGTTAAGACCCTCAAACTGCTGGCTACCTTTGAAATACCACAGCCTCCCATCCAGGACGCCTTAGTTCAGGGAAATGCAAAGTGGTAGTCAGCTTAAGCCGACTACCACTTTGCATTTCCCTGAACAAAGGCGTATGGTTTCAGCACTCTACCAATCCCACGGTAAACTGCAACGCCAGTCCGCCGTCCGCAGTCTCCTTATACTTGTGGTTCATGTCTTCGGCCGTTTCTTTCATGGTTTTGATCACGGCGTCGAGGCTTACCTTGGCTTTGCTCGGGTCGCTTTCGAGGGCGATTTGTGCGGCGGTGATGGCCTTGATGGCGCCCATGGTGTTGCGTTCGATGCAGGGCACCTGCACGAGTCCGCCGATGGGGTCGCAGGTCATGCCAAGGTGGTGTTCCATGGCGATTTCGGCGGCCATCATGGCTTGTTCGGCCGAGCCGCCCATACACTCGGTAAGGGCTGCGGCGGCCATGGCGGACGACACGCCTATTTCGGCCTGACAACCACCCATGGCGGCGGAGATGGTGGCGCCTTTTTTAAACATGCTGCCCAGTTCGCCGGCGGTGAGCATAAATTTTACAATGTCGTCATCGCCGAATTTTTCACAAAAACACACACAATACATCAAAACGGCGGGAATAACGCCTGCTGCACCGTTGGTGGGTGCGGTTACGACACGACCAAAAGCGGCGTTTTCCTCGTTTACGGCAAGGGCGAAGCAACTCACCCATTTGAGGATGTGCTGGAAATGGTGCGGACCGGAGCGGATACATTCGATCCATTCGTCCACGTTGTTGTAGGTGCAGCCATTGAGCAGGCGTACGCTGAGGCCATGGGCGCGGCGGGTCACGTTGAGTCCGCCGGGCAGCACGCCGTCGGTATGCGAACCCTTGTAGATGCAGTGTTTCATGACATCCCAGATGGCCAGCAGGTCGGTGCGTATTTTATCGGCCGGGCGCCAGGTCAGTTCGTTGTGGAAAACAACTTCCGAAATGGCTTTGTCGCCCGTGCGGCACCACTGTGAGAGGTCTTCGCCGCGGTCGATGGGAAACGGCAGGATCACGTCCGACGCCATGTTTTCCTCGCCTTCTTTCACCACAAACCCACCGCCTACAGAGTAATAGGTTTGGCGCACGCCGGCGCCGTTGGCTAAAAACGCCTGAAAAATGAGGCCGTTGGCGTGGTAAGGCAGGGTTTGGTCGAAGAGGAAAACGAGGTCTTCCTCCGGATCAAACGGCACTTCTTTTTTACCGCCGAGGTTGATGGATTGGTTTTGGTAAATGCGCTGGATGGACGCATCCACCTGATCGACGGGCATGGTAACGGGGTCGTGGCCGTCGAGGCCGAGCAACACGGCCAGGTCGGTGCCGTGGCCTTTGCCGGTTTTGGCGAGCGAGCCGTACAGTTCGATGCGCAGGGCTTGTACGCCGTCGAATTCTCCGGCTTCCTGCAATTCGCGTACGAAGCGTTGGGCGGCGCGCCAGGGTCCCATGGTGTGGGAACTCGACGGGCCGATGCCTATTTTAAAAATGTCAAAAACACTTATTCTTTCCATGGTGAGGGCAGGGTGAAAGCTGGGTGCGAAAGTAGGGGGAAAAAGTCGTAAGTCGTAAGTCGTAAGTCGTAAGTCAAAAAACGTTATGTCAACCACTCAGGTATGGCAAACGTTTTTTTGACTTACGACTTACGACTTTTTCCCCGCACACCTCACCTGCACTTAGCTTCCGCATCCATTACATCCAAATGCCCCAACGCCGTGAGGCAGTGTTTTTCGATTTCGCTCCAGGTGCTGCTGAGCAAGGCGGCTGTGCAGGATTGGATGGCTTTTTGGGCGGCTTCACGGTAAGCTATGCAGCCGTCGATGGTGGAGGCCATACGTTCGACGTCGTTGAGCAGGCGGATGGCGTGTTCCAGGTCGAAGGTGAGGATTTTGTCGTCGCCCGAGCGCAGGCCGTAGTTGATGTCCTTGCGCACGATGTCGTCGATGGAGGCGAACACTTCGGCGCTGGTGAGGTCGGGTTGTTCGGAGAGCGGGGTGACGGCGTCGAGGCAAAAGCCGGCGGCGTCGTGGATGCGGATGGCTTCGAGGCGTGCTTTGGTGGCGCGTTCGATGAGGCCGTTCATGTCGGCTTCTGCTTTTACGTCGAAGGGGTTGCACCATTTGCGACCGCGTTCGGCGGCAGGACGCACCTCGTCGCACTGGATGTCGGCGTTGTACACAAGGGCGAATTGTTTGTCCGCGTTGGTCAGGTTGCGGAGCAGAAGGTTGTATTCCGAGGAAAGTGTAGCGGCACGCAATGATTTTTCGATGATGGCGGCCTGGTCGATGGTCCACCTTAGGCGTTCGGGTGTTTCAGCAGGTGTTTCCTGGGCGCGGAGGAGGCCGGGAAAAAGCAGGAATAGAATGGCGAGGGCTCTCATGCGGTGGGTGTGTTTGTCCGATAAATGTAAGGTGCGGATCTTGATTGACGAATGGCCGTTAGCCATTATTCAATAAATATTATCCATAATCTATTGTTTTAGGAGGTTGAGCCCCGACCCTCCCTAACCCAACCGACTTGTCATCCCAGCGAAGCGTGGGATCTGTTCCCTTACCCGCTATTCATATATACGATTCAAGTGGTCAGTGAGTTATCTAACCATTTTGATCTCCAGGTAATGGTACAGATCCCACGCTTCGCTGGGATGACAAGACGGTTGAGTTTGGGGGGAGGCAGGGGCTGAAGCCACATAAACCAAAGATTATTAGGCAGTTAAAGATAAATTAAATGCAGTGCTACCCTTTTGAAAAACCCACCGACCGTTCTCATGCCCAAAAACAAACGAGCCGCCCCGGAAATCCGGAACGGCTCGTCTTTTTAGCAAAAAGCAGAAAGTGAGGTCATGTGATTAAACACAGACCTCACTTTCAACTTTCCACTTTCAGCTAAACTACAGGTTGATGTGTTTAAACATCGTAACCGTGAGGTCTTTGTCGAGGCTGCGGAGGTATTGATCCACCGATTGGTCGTTGTTTTTCACGTACTTCTGGCTCAGCAGTGTGCTTTCCTGGAAGAACTTGTTCAAACGGCCCATGGCGATTTTTTCGAGCATTTCTTCGGCTTTGCCTTCGTTGCGGGCCAGTTCCTTGCCGATTTCGATTTCTTTGGCAACGATGGCGGGATCCACGTCGTCTTTGCTAACCGAAACGGGGTTCATGGCGGCGATTTGCATGGCCACGTTGCGGCCTGCTTCTGCGAAGCCTGCTTTGTTGAGGACCACGAGTACCGAACGTTTGTTGTTCGAGTGGTTGTAGGTAAGCACTTCGGCGCCCGAAACGAGTTCGTAGCGGCTGAGGTCTACTTTTTCACCGATGATACCGTTTTGTTCGCCTACTTTTTCGCCGATGGTTACGCCGGCTTCGTAAGGAAGTGCGAGCAGGGCAGCGAGGTCGGCTGGTTTGTTGGCCAGTGCGATGTCGGCGATTTTTTGTGTGATGCCGATGAAGTTTTCGTTGCGGGCAACGAAGTCGGTTTCGCAGTTGAGGGCAACGATGATGCCTTCGGTAGCTGCTTCATTGGTTTGTGCGATTACAACGCCTTCGTGGGCTTCGCGGTCTTCGCGTTTGGCAGCTTTGGCGATGCCTTTTTTGCGTAAAACGTCTACTGCGCCTTCAAAATCGCCTGCGGCTTCTTCGAGGGCTTTTTTGCAGTCCATCATGCCTGCTCCGGATGCTTCGCGGAGCTTCTGGATATCGGCGGTCGTAATTTTAACGTCGCTCATAATACAATTGGATGTTGAAGATTTTTGTAAAATAGGGCAGGCCCGTGGGCGCCGCGAAAGTAGCGCCGGCGGGCCTGCGATGGATGAGCCGAAGTATTAAGTTTGCGTTAATGCCGCGGCTGTTCCGGGTTGTTTATGCTTCGGCTTCGTCTTTAACGTCGCCTTTGATGGCTTTGCGTTCTTCCAGGCCTTCGCGGATGGCGTTGGCGAGGTATCCTGCGATGAAAGCGATGGCTTTCGAAGCATCGTCGTTGCTTGGGATGGCGTAGTCAACCAGGGTTGGATCGGAGTTCGTATCAACCATACCGAAGGTTTTGATGCCCAGTTTGCGGGCTTCGGCGAGGGCGAGGTGCTCGTGGTGGATGTCCACAATGAACACAGCCGACGGGAGGCGGTTGAGGTTGGCGATACCACCGAGTTGCTTGTCCATTTTCGCGTGTTCGCGGCTCAGGGTGAGGCGTTCCTTCTTCGTGATGCTGGTAAGCGTGGTGTCGGTGAGCATACGCTCGATGTTGTTCATCTTCTTGACCGATTTGCGGATGGTCTGGAAGTTGGTCATCATACCGCCGAGCCAGCGTTCCGTTACGAAGGGCATACCTACACTTTCAGCGGCTTTTTGCACGATGACGCGGGCTTGCTTCTTGGTTGCAACGAACATGATCTTTTTGCCGCTTTTGGCCATGGCTTTCATGGCTTGTGCCGAGCGCTCGAGGCATTCTGCGGTGCGGTTCAGGTCGATGATGTGGATACCTTTGTGCTCCATAAAGATGTATGGAGTCATTTTTGGGTTCCACTTTTTGCGCAGGTGACCAAAGTGGCAGCCGGCGTCGAGCAGTTCTTTATACGTGGGCTTTTGCATGATTCAAAAGCAGAGTTTAATTAGTTTAAAGTTTAAAGTTTAAAGTTTAAAGACAGGAGTTTAGAGTGAAAAAGTCTCAAGATCAAACCGATCAAAACTTTAAACTTTAAACTTTGAACTTTAAACTCCGAAATTTTTTTAGCGTTTGGAGAACTGGAAGCGTTTGCGCGCTTTGGGTTGACCGTATTTTTTGCGTTCAACGGCGCGGCTGTCACGCGTGAGGTATTTTTTGGATTTCAGCGGCTTTCTGAACTCTTCGTTGAGTTTTACAAGTGCGCGGCTGAGGCCCATACGCACCGCTTCTGCCTGTCCTTTGAAACCGCCGCCACGAACATTGACCTTAAGGTCGTAGATGTTTTCGGCGCCAACGGTGGCAAATGGATCGGTTACGTTGTGCTGTACGTGCAGTTGCGGGAAGTACTCGCGGTAATCTTTACCATTGATGGTGATGTTGCCTTCCCCTTTCATCAGGTACACGCGGGCGACGGCTGTTTTGCGGCGTCCGACGGCATTGATCATTTCCATATCTGCAGTGAGAAATTGACGATTGAAAAATTGGATGCTGGATCCTTCAGGCGCTTTTCAGCCCCCAAAGTTTTCCTTAGAATTTGATGGCTTCAGGCTTCTGTGCGCCGTGCGGATGTTCGTCACCTGCGTACACAAAAAGTTTCTTCACCATGTGGCGACCCAAAATGGTTTTGGGCAACATGCCTTTAACGGCACGTTCGATGATGCGGCGCGAGTCTTTGTCCATCAACTCTGTTGCCAAAGTGATTTTCTGACCGCCTGGCCAGTGCGAGTAGTTTTTGTACTCTTTCTGCGCCATTTTGTTGCCCGTGAAACGCAACTTGTCGGCGTTGATCACGATTACATAATCGCCCGTGTCAGAGTGCGGGGTGTACGTAGGCTTGTTCTTACCGCGCAGGATGCTGGCAATGTGCGTGCACAGACGGCCCACCACCTGGTTCTCGGCGTCAATCACGTACCATTTGTGCTCCGCCTGGTCTTTGCTGACGGATACCGTCCGATAGCTCAGCGTATTCATGGTTGTTTACTTAATTTGAATGGTTGAAAATGAAGACTTTGCAGCATGCCAAAAACACCACGGCTCAAGCCCCCTTGGTAAATGAGGCCGCAAAGGTAAAACAACCCTCCGGATTGTACAAACTATTTTGAAAAAAAATCCGGAGGGTGTTGTGCGTAAATGCCTGAAAATGAGGTCTATTTTGGCGCAGCTTTGGAATCAAGGCGCCAAAATACGGCAACAATGCGCCTGAAAATCAATGACTTAAGCTCATTCAGCCGTAAGTACATCAATGAGTGTTTTCATCGTAATAAAAATTGGTTCGCGACCCTCTTTGGTCACCACACTCTCCGGGTCTTCCTCATCTTCCATCACCGCTTCTTCGGCAAAGGCCAAAAGTTCTTCCTGTTTGTACCCTTCAAAGAACGTATCAAGACGGTCGCGGAACTTCTTCGCCGTCGAATTTTCGAGGATTTCATAGTTTTTTTCCTCGGCTTCACCGATTTCATCCTCCGAAACACGCTCGCGTTTGCCAAGGGTACGCTCCACAGCTTCGTAGGCGATGAGCGACAGGTATTGCAAAAACCCTTTTTCTTCCTCGGTCAAAAGATGGAAATTATCTTCATTGAACAGGTAAGCGATCAAAACCGGCTGGTCTTCAGCAAATTTGTCCACACGTGTTTCATACTGTTCGTCGGAAAGGGTATCGAGCTCCTCGATGATGGCATCGATGGTGGCCGCACTTACTATTTTGCTCATAATCAGATTTTTAGGAGATTAACACTGTAATAAAGGGATAATCCGGTAAATTTCATAGTCCCGTTGCAAAAAGCCGTGTTGTCGGCGTTGGCGCAATACAGGTTGTCGACGTTGGAAAGGCCCAGGTTGTACCGAACACCCAAAATGCCGCCGAGGTCTTTTTTCCCAAAGTTGAGTTTGTACTGCAAACCGAGCACGATGCCAAGGTCGTTCTTTTTGAGGTCTTCGTTGGCCTCAAAAAGTTTGTTTTCTCCCTCAGGCACGACAACGCCTTTGGCCTGGTTGAACATCAGACGTCCATAATACGGTCCGGCGAGTACGGAAAAACGGCTTTCGCGACCAAGCGCAAGTTCGGGCACTGCCGCCACCATAAACCATGCGGTGTTGTACTTGCCGTCGCGCCGGTACACGGTATCGGCCAAAAACGACGATTCAACTGCCGAACTGCGCCCCATGAGACCAAACTCCAGATTGACCGACAAAAAAGCGCCACGACCGCGGATGACATAGGCAGCACCCAGTTCCCAGCCTGCCTTCCAGCCAAATTCAGGCTGACCGGTATCAAAGGTCGGAAAATTGCCCGTTCCCTTAAGCGTGGACATGTTTACGCCTCCACGCAACCGAAACTCGCCTGTACCCGGGGTGAACTCCCGTTCGTATACGTATTCGTTTTTCGTAGCGCGTCCGTTGGAGCGTAGCCCCTCCGTGGTTACCTGCAATTCACGGTTGCCAAGCAGCCGGTAAAGGATTTTTTTCGGATCGTCGTTGACCGGGTTTTCAAAAAGGTAACCGTCCACATCGGCCA
>JADLBE010000280.1 GCA_020847915.1 Saprospiraceae bacterium
GGTGGCTGGGACATCTACGTGTGCAAACGCACCACCACCGGCTGGAGCCAGCCGATGAACCTCGGCGCCCCGCTCAACACGCCCGGCAATGAAATCACGCCCCACCTCGACGGAACCAACCTCTATTTTTCTTCCGACCACCACCGCGGCATGGGTGGCATGGATGTTTTCCGCGCGGAAATGAAAGGAAATACCGTTTCCAACATCTTTCACCTTGGCCCCGGCATCAATTCGTCGCGCGACGACTACGCTTTCATTTACAAAGCCGACCAAAACATCGGCTACCTCACCAGCAACCGTCCGGGAGGACGCGGCAACGAAGACTTGTGGCAGGTTTCCAAAAAAACACCTCCGGCGCCACCTGCCGTCGCAGCAGCGTCGGTTCCGGAAACCAAACCCGCAGAGGTAAAACCCGCAGAAACCAAACCCGCAGAGGTGAAACCCGCTGAAACCAAACCAGCGGAAACCAAAAAAGAAGCTGTAGCGGAAACACCGGTCAAACAACCGGAAAAACCAGCCGCCACTGAGCCGAAAGTAAACGCGGCGCCACCCGTTGAGAAAAAAACCGAAACGCCTGCCGATTTGAACGGATACGCCGTACAGGTAGGCGCATTCCCACCGGAAAGCGTGGATGCCAAACTCAAACAGTTTGAAGGTTTGTCTGCCAAAGGCAACATTTATACCCGCCAGGAAGCATCCATGAGTAAGGTCCGCCTGGGCGTGTACCCAACCAAAGCCGAAGCACAGGCCGTTCAAAAGGAGATTACCGCAGATGCCAAATACAAAGGCGCTTTTGTGGTGGAGGAACGGGGCGCCAACCGCAACCTGGCGTTTACAGCCAAACCTGCTGCTGCAACGACCACATCGCCTGCTACGGAGGTTAACAACATTCGTTTTGCCGTACAACTCGATGTTCAAACCGGCAGTCAGCCACTGGCCATCCACGACTACACTGCGCTGGCATCACTCGGCAGAATTTACACCAAAAACAACGAAAAAGGCCAACTCAGCATCCGACTTGGTGTTTGGCAAAATTATGCGGAAGCGGAATCTGCCCGAACCAGCTCCATCAACAAGGGTTTTGACCATTCGATAATCGTACAGGAAAACGCTTCGGATCCGGACATCAAACCGTTTCTCAAATCCGGCGACCCGGCGCTGAGCGCAACACCGACCACCAAGGATAAACCGCTGGAGTATTTCTCCGTCAACGCTCCCCCACCCAGTCCGACCAAATACTACATCCGCATCTGTGCCTTGTCGGACCCCTCGAATTTCGACCAGTCCAAACTTGGCGACGTTAAAGGCAACCTCGAAAAGTGGACCATCGGGGAAACAGGCATGACCGCCATCATGCTCACCGGTTTTACCGATGAAAAAACAGCGATGGAAAACAACGAAAAAATCAAAGGAAAGGGTTTCCCCGACGCCTACGTGATCAAAGAAGAAAACGGAAAACTCAACCGCCTGCGGTACGAATAAGGCTAGATTTTGATAAATTTCAACGTATATTGCTTCTCAGCACCGTAAAGATGCAGGCAATACACACCGGCCGGCAATGCCGAAACCTCGTAAGTGAGCGTTTCGGCATTGTTGTTTACCGTCGCAACGGCTTGCATCCAGGTTTTTCCCTGCATGTCGGTTATACGCGCCGAAACCTGACCGGCCGACAGTGGCCAATCGATGTTGAGGACATCGGTAGCAGGGTTCGGATACACATCGGGAGCGGACAAACCCGACGGTTCGCCGGTAGAAACATAGGTACAAGCGAGGTTGCTCAAAAGTTCAGGGCGTGCGGCATACAAAGCCGCCGTCATGCGCGATTTTTGTCCCAGGGTAAACATGGCCATGCAGCCATCGTCGGTGTAGTCCATGTAATTCATAAACATGGCGCTGGCGCCGCAGCTCGATTGCGGATGACTGGGACAACCGCTGTAAGGGTCGCGTTGAACAGGCGTATCGGCAACCTCATCATCATCGGCGCAGGAATTAAAGCCATTGCCCCAGATGTGGTACAAGTTGAAGTAATGCCCTACTTCGTGGGTGGCGGTACGACCAAGATGGTTGGGCATACTGGAGGCCGCAATGCCTTCGGTGCCGAAATAAATGGGATCGATTACAACGCCGTCTTCCGCTGCCGGCGCAGTACCGGGTGGTGTGGCAAAACCATAAAAGCCACTTCCGATTCTGGCTACCCAGATGTTGAGGTATTTGTTCGGATTCCAGGCGTTGGTACCACCCAAATCGTCGTAATGAACACGTCTGCGCCCGTCGGTTGAAACCAGCAAAGCAATGTTGCTCAGGTAAGTCTGTTGCCTTGTGATGCCATTGCTTGCATTGCCCTGAGGATCAACCTGCGCCAAACAAAACTGAAATTCCACATCCGCAGAGAGTCCCGAAAAAATGACCGGCAAGCCCCCGATTTCCCCGTTGAGTTTTCGAAAATCGGTGTTCAGAACATCGATCTGGCTTTGAATCTGAGCCTGACTGATGTTGTCGTACGGATTTTTGTAAACCACATGTACCACCACGGGAATGGTCACCACCATACGTTCCATAGGCGCCGATTCATGAGCAGCTTCAAAGGCCTTCATTTCCTGCTCCAGCAAGGCACGTTGGTCGGCAAGACCCGGCCAGCGCTGAAGATTTTCAAACATCAACTGGCTTGAAAAACATTTTTCCTGCTGCGCAAAACCTGCCAGCGGTAAAAGGAAAGCCAGGATGGGAATGAATAGCTGTCGGCGCATGATCGATTTTTGAGTTATTTGCCTTGTTTTTGAGAACAAAAGCCGGATGCAAGCATGAACGATGCACTTTATACGTGCAAAATGACTTATTGTATCAAAACAATCAAGCACAAGATAAAGATCATTTTAAGTAAGCTAATTCACGACAAACGACGGAATACAATTCCCATGTTATCTTTGCCCAAATATGCGCGTTTACTCCAACCTTGATACCCTGCCAGCTTTCCACCGAACGGTGGTTACCATTGGCGCATACGATGGTGTTCACCTCGGTCACCAGCAGATCCTTGAACAAGTGATCGAGCTCGCGCAGTCCTGCGACGGTGAAAGTGTGGTGCTCACTTTTGAGCCGCACCCCCGCACCATTTTACATCCCAACGATCCGGACTTCAAACTCATCACCACCAAAGAGGAAAAAATCGCCCTGCTGGAAGCGTGTGGCATAGACCACGTTGTGTTGGTGCCTTTTTCGGAGGAATTTGCCCGCCAGTCTGCTCGCGACTACGTCGAATCTTTTTTGATCGAACGTTTCAACCCACGTTACATCGTGATCGGCTACGACCACCGTTTCGGGAACAACCGGGAAGGCAACATCGATTTTTTAAAACAATATGAAAACAACGCCGGCTTTGATGTGGTGGAAATTCCCGCTCAGGAAATCGACGATATTGCCGTCAGTTCCTCCAAAATCCGCAAAGCACTGGATACCGGCGACGTTAAACGCGCCAACCGTTTGCTGGGCCACGCGTACACCCTGAGCGGATTGGTGGTGGAAGGCAACCGCATCGGGCGCAGCATCGGGTTCCCCACCGCGAATCTGCAGGTTCCCGAACGGTACAAACTTATTTTGCCAGACGGCATCTACGCAGCGCGTACCACAACCGGTGGCAAACGTTACGATGCCATGTTGTACATCGGCAGCCGTCCCAGCATCGACGGTGACGAGGAAAAACGCATCGAAGTCAATTTGCTCGACTTCGAGGGTGATCTTTACGGCGAAACCCTGCGTGTTGATGTGCTTGATTTTATTCGGGGTGATAAAAAACTCGATTCGCTGGAAGCCCTGCAACAACAAATAGAAAACGACAAACAAGCCATCACCGACGTATTGCGCCACATGGATGGTGCTGCGGTGGTATCCAACATGGAAACAACGATGCCGGAAGCTGAACCGGAAACACCCGACGCGACAAACGGCATCGATGTCGCCGTAGTCATCCTCAACTACAACACGCGCCGTCACCTGGAAACGTTCCTGCCTTCGGTTGTGGAATATTCTCAGGGCGCGCGCATCATCGTGGCCGACAACGGTTCACCCGACGATTCCCTGCCTTTTCTGCGGTTGCACTACCCCGACATTGAAGTTATTGACTTAAGTACCAATTTTGGTTTTGCACAGGGTTACAACGAGGCTTTGAAACAGGTAACAGCCGATGTGTACGTCATCCTGAACTCCGATGTGGAAGTAACGCAGGGCTGGATGGAACCCGTACTGGAAGCCATGAAAGCCGATCCGCACCTGGCCATAGCGCAGCCCAAAATCCTGGCCTGGCACCAAAAGGACCGTTTTGAATACGCCGGTGCAGCGGGTGGCTGGATCGACAGGCTTGGGTATCCGTTTTGTCGCGGCCGCATTTTTAACCAACTGGAAACCGACCACGGACAATACGATACGCCCCAGGATTGTTTTTGGGCGGCAGGCGCGGCTTTTTTTATCCGCGCCGAGGTTTACCACCAGTTCGGTGGTTTCGACGGTGATTATTTTGCCCACAACGAAGAGATCGACCTTTGCTGGCGCATCAAACGTGCCGGATACCGGGTGCGTTGTTTGCCGCAATCGGTGGTGTACCACCTCGGAGGCGGCACGCTGGAGTATGAAAGTCCGCGCAAAGTGTTTCTCAATTTCCGCAACAGCATGTTTACCTTGCTGAAAAACGAAAGCTGGGCTGTTCTGCTGTGGCTTTTGCCCGCACGTTTGGTGCTCGACGGATTGGCAGCTGTACGTTTTGTTTTGAAAGGACAATTTCGCGCAATACTTTCCATCCTGGAGGCGCATTTGTCTTTTTACCGGCAATTCCCCAGGCTGCTACGCAAACGCAAGGAAGTTGCTGAATGGGTGGAACGTTACCGGGTCGGACCTGAAAACCGGGAAGGCATGTACCGAAGCAGCATTGTTTGGGCGCATTACGCCCGACGCATCAAAACTTTCGACGCTTTGGTAAAAAACAAAGCCTCAAACTAAAAAAACATGCTTTACGATCTGATACACGAAGACAAGGACGTTTTGGTGGTTTCCAAACCGGCCGGATTGCTCACCATTCCCGACCGTTTCGGCAACACCGACAGTTTGCTCGAAGCCTTGCGCAAAGATTTTGGTGATGTGTGGGTGGTGCACCGCCTCGACCGTGAAACAAGCGGCATCCTGTGTTTTGCACGCAACGAAGCTGCGCACCGGCACCTTTCCATGCAGTTTGAACACCACACCACCGACAAGTTTTACCTCGCCCTTGTGGATGGCGTTTTGCACCACGATGAGGGGGAAATAGACAAACCCATCGGCGAGCACCCCACCATACCCGGCAAAATGGTGGTGGCCTCCTGGGGCAAAGCCTCCCTTACCTTTTTCCGGGTGCGGGAGCGTTTCAAACATTTCACCCTGGTGGAAGCCCAGTTGAAAACAGGCCGTACCCACCAAATCCGCATCCATTTTCAAAGCATCGGATATCCTTTGGCCGTGGATGCACTTTACGGCAGGCGTCAGGGATTTTTCCTGTCGGAAGTGAAGGGCAAAAAATACAAATCGGGCAAATACAGCGGCGAAGAAAAACCTTTGATGAGCCGTACCAGCCTGCATGCCTACCGACTGCGTTTTGACCACCCCGTAAGTGGCGAGCGCCTCGAATTCGAAGCGCCCTTACCCAAAGATTTTAACGCCGTTTTGAACCAGCTCCGCAAACTGGAAGGTGTGTCCGGTCCCGGCCCCACAGAGGACTAATTCCACTTTCAGCTTTCCACTTTCAGCTCTCAATAGCTTCCCGCCTCAATCAAATCTGCCGGCACCACACTGATGGCGGCATCGTGCAGGATGAGCTGGTAAACGGTGGTATCCACCGACATGCGAATCCATCCGGGATACCACAAATCGCCGCGGCGAAGCCTAACGCCCAGGAAACGGTTTTGTGCATCAGCCCAGTGGCCCCTCCAACCGCTGGTAATGTCGAGGTTGGTGTAATCAAACGTGCACAACAAATTGGATTCGGCATCCCAATGCCAGGGCGCCTGCGGATTTTCACGGATAAAAGTTCCAGGTTCAAGGGCGGGGATGGAGTCGCCTTTGTCGGCATATACCTCAGCTCTGCCAAAAGATCGCATGGTAAAACCCACGATGGGTGAAGAAGCATCAATTGGTTCAAAGGCAAAAAACAGATCATCGAAGCCATCCTGGTCCAGGTCGACGGCTTGTTGTTGGTTGAAAGAAATCAAGGCATCCTGCAGGTTTTGGTACTGCATTTGTGGCCCAGGCGGCGGATCCTCGATGGAACAGGCTGCAAAGCCGAGAGCCAATAGGCAAATGAAAAAATAGTTGGCGGTACGCATGGTTGGTAGTGTTTTCCAGGAGCGGGCTTCATGCCGCGCTTTAAACACCAAGACAGCCGTTCCGGCAAAAAACGTTGGGTAAATTTATTGGTCGCCGGTTAAAATATTGTTGGCGCCAGTCAGATCGAAGGCCAGTTCGTGCAACACGATTTCATGGTTCGCTGTTTCCACAGTCATGCTCAGCCATCCGATCCGCATGGCGCTGCCGGAACGGAAACGGATGGGCAGGTAGTGCAGCTGATCGTCTTTCCAGGCTCCCTTCCAGGTCACGGAACCGTTTTCCGAGTATTTTTCGGCCAACAAGGTGGTTATCGACGACCAGTTGGGATCGCCGGCATCCACCTTTTCTCCTATACGCAAAGCGACAAGTCCGCCTTCACCGTCGGACATTATTTCGTTGCCACGTAAAGCCTCAGCGTAAAAGGTCATGCGCAACCCTAAGCCGTCGCCTTCAACCTTGCTGCCCATGACATAATCAGGTGCGCCGTCCAAATCAACGTCGAGTTCATAAGGGAATTTGTACAAAATTCTTTCATCAACGGTGCGGTGGCTTGAGGTCGGTTCAGAGGAAACTGGTGATGGCGCGTCGTTTTCATCTTTTGTACAGGATACCATACCGATGGTAAAAACGATCATGGCAGCACGCAACGCGTTTCGAATTGAAAGGAAGTTCATTGATTTCATAGCTCGGTTTTTTTTAAAAATAATACTTCTTTATGGACAGGAACGGGGAGCAAGGGTTGCCATCAAACGCGTTCAAGTCGACGAACCGACATTTGTCTGGCCCAAACACACATCCTGAAGAACTGAAGCGCATCGATTTGCCTTCAACGTTGTATCTTTGCCCCGCTTTTTACCCAACCCATTCAACTTAAAAGCACAAAGCAGTACCCATGTTCGAAAGTTTAAGCGACAGATTGGACGCCGCGTTTAAGGTCATCAGCGGCAGCAACAAGATCACCGAGCTCAACGTAGCCGAAAGTATCAAGGAAATCCGCCGCGCTTTGGTAGGCGCCGACGTGAACTATAAAATAGCCAAAGAATTCACCGACAAGGTGAAAGTTAAAGCCCTGGGTTCGGAAAACGTACTTAAAAACGTCAATCCGGGCCAGTTGATGGTGAAAATTGTCATGGATGAGCTCACCGAGCTCATGGGTGGACAAAGCATCGGCATCAACGTCAAAGGCAGTCCGGCCGTCGTGCTTATCGCCGGCCTTCAGGGTAGCGGTAAAACGACCTTTTCGGGCAAACTGGCCAAACACCTCAAGGAGCAACGCAAGATGTCGCCCCTGCTCGTCGCCTGCGACGTGTACCGTCCGGCAGCCGCCGACCAGCTGACTGTACTCGGCGAAAGCATCAAGGTGCCTGTTTACAAGGAACCTGAAAACAAAAATCCGCTGGACATCGCGCTGAACGCCATCAAACACGCCAAAGCGCACAATTTCAACGTGGTCATCATCGATACCGCCGGCCGTCTGGCCGTGGATGAAGCGATGATGGACGAGGTGGAAAACCTCAAAAAAACACTCAACCCTACGGAAACCCTTTTCGTGGTGGACGCGATGACCGGCCAGGACGCCGTAAACACCGCCCAGGCGTTTAATACCCGCATCAATTTTGATGGCGTGGTGCTCACCAAACTCGACGGTGACACCCGCGGTGGCGCCGCCCTTTCGATCCGTTACGTCGTCGGTAAACCCA
>JADLBE010000281.1 GCA_020847915.1 Saprospiraceae bacterium
TAACGCACACCCACAAACGAACGGTGGTACTGCGGCAAAATACCGACGTAATAGTTGGTGGCGCCACACGCACAACGGTCGCAGGCCATAGCTTCGGGCAGGAAAAACCCAAAAGCAATAAGAACAAAAACGGATACTAAAGCTGATCTACGCATAGTTTTCAGGGACATTTCTTTTGTGGACTTTCCCGGGTGCGGGTGGCCGCATGGCGGCCGCCCGCACCCGGGAAAGTCCACAAAAGAAATGTCAAAATTTTTTACTGCTCCGCCAATTCCGGGTTCCGGATAAATTGTTCGTCGCTGAGTGTTTTTAAAAAAGCGATGATGTTTTCTTTTTCGTTCGCCGAAAGATCGATACCGGGCGTGCCGTCGCTTTTGCGCAACAGCGGATCAAGGTTTTCCTGGTCAACCATGCCCGAAGCGTAATAATTCAAGACGGCTTCAAGGTTGTAATATCGACCGTCGTGCATGTACGGTCCGGTGCGTGCAACATTGCGCAACGAAGGTACCTTGAACTTAAACCGATCTTCCGGATTCAGGGTGATGCGTTCGCGGCCTGCATCCTGATTGAAGGCCCTGTTGAGGCCGTTGTTGCGGAAACTGTAGTCCGTAAACAACACGCCGCTGTGACAGGAAGCGCATTTTTGGTTGAACGTTTCCATACCTGCCATAGCTTCCGTACTCAGGTCCGGACCGGTACCCAACAGCATGCGGTCGTAGTCGCTGTCGGCCGAAACACACATCAGCATGAACTGAGAAAGTGCTTTCAGCAAGCGTCCGGTGCTGATTTCAGGCGTACCAAAAGCGGCATTAAACAGGGGTGGGTAACGTGGATCGTTGCGAAGTTTTTCAAGCACCACATCGAGTTTTTCGTCCATTTCCACCGGATTTTCGATGGGAGCAAGCGAAAACAGGTCCAGGTCATGAACGCCGCCGTCCCAGAAAAAGGTGGATTGCCAGGCGAGGTTCATCACCGGGGGAGCGTTGCGGGAGCCGAGCTGGTCGTCGATGCCATGGCTCAGGTCGTGACCATGGTGTGTAAAGGCGGCGCTTTGCTGGTGACACGAACCGCAGCTGATGCTGTTGTCACGCGAAAGTTTTCCGTCGTAAAACAACGTCCTGCCAAGCACAAAACCCTCTGTTGTAACCTCATTTTCCGCAAAATTGTAAACGGGTTCGGGAAAGTGGGACGGTTTGACAAACTGCACGTCAACCACTTCGCTGCCTCCATTATCCTTGCAGGAAGCCATCAGCAACAATGCGCCGACAACCCCCAAATAGAGTCTGAATTTCATGTTGTAAACCTTTTCAAGGGCCGTTGTTTTCCTGGTATTTTTACGTTGTTTGTTTGCCGCTGGCGGCAAACAAACAACGTAAAAATACCAGGAAAACAACGGCAATAACCACTATTGGTGAATGTGATCCACTACAAACATGTGTTGGTAGTTGTTGGCAATGTTCACCGAAAATGGACTGAACATAACCGTGGAGTTTTCGGCAATTTTGACGGTTGTTTCTCCTTCAAATACCTTTGCCACGTCTACAAAAATGTGGGCATGCGGATGGGCATCCTTACGCACCAGTGCTTTGACACCGTTAAAATCGAGCGTTACGGTTTTGACGTTGTTGATGGTTGGCGAGCTCATGCCGCCGAAACCGCCGATGTGGAAACGGTATTTGTTGAGGCCGCCCGGATCAACAGGCGCCTGGGGCGAAAGGCCTTCCATCTTGAAAAAGATGTAACCTGAATTCCAGGTCCAGTACATGTTGTCGTCGCCGGTGTTGTTGGCGGGATCGAGCACGCCGGTGCGCTGACCGATGTCCATGGTGTTGCGCAAACTGTCGACACCCACTACGAAACGAACCGAAGTGTAATCGCCTGCCGGCACATCTTCAATTTCGATGGCATGGGAGGCATCATCGCTTTCTTTTACGAGGAAATAGCTGCTGTCCTGAGGCATGGCATACACGCTGCCGTCGGCGCGAATAAGTTCGATGTTGGAAATGTAATAATTCAGAAGCGTCACCGAAAACGTTTCACCGGCTGCATTGGTGTAGGTGCCGGTTCCGAGGTTCAGCTCTTCACCACCCACAATGTTGTCGAATTCCATTTCGAAATGTCCCGTTTCGTTGGGATCGTTGTCGTCGTCTTTTTTGCATTGGGTAAAAACCAAAAGGGAGGCTGTAAGCAGGAGGTAACCTGCGATGCGAATATTTTTCATAAATGGTTGAAATAGTGTGCTGAATGTTGAGTGAGGGCGTACCCGAATTGTTTTTGGTCAAACCAAAAACCGGAACGCAAAAAGCCAGGCAAGCGGCATTAGAAGCCGAACACCAAAGTTTAAAACCATCAAAAAAACATTCAAACAGAGGGTGGCTTGAAAGGGGCTGTCAAACGCCATTGACGGCGTTTGATGTTTACAAACCAGGAACAGGACTTGCGTTCCCGAACACCAACCAAACCATAAAACACCGGGGCGGTGTTTTCAAAAAACCACACCAATTCCAGTTTTTGCACGGGAACAGGCGCTTTTTCTTCCGTTTCAGCAGCTTTTTTCAGCTCTTTTTCCAAATAACAAGAACCCTTGCAGCAAGACTCCGGTTCATCGCGTTTTTCACACAAATTTTTCGCGATGTAATCCCGATTAATTTTAAACGACACCACAATACCCATGTACCGAAACGCCTGAAGCGCCACGGCAAACATCAAAAGGTATAACAGTGCTTTTTTCATGGTAACATCGCCGAAGGCGAAAATCTTGGCAAAGGTAAAAATCAAATATTACACTGTGTCAAATTAAGATTGAATGCTTGAAATAGCCAAGTTGCCCGCCATCAAAACATCCCTTCAGGACATTTCATTTTGGGGTGTTTTGCAGTTGTTTTTTGGGGGGCGGGCGAAAAAAAAACGCCAAAAACCCCAAAA
>JADLBE010000282.1 GCA_020847915.1 Saprospiraceae bacterium
ACATATTTTTGCAATTTTCCGGCATACCGAACTCCAAACGCCGAACTCCAAACTATTTTCCCGTACTTTTGCATCCGCTTAACAACAACAGGCCTGCATGAAAAAACTGCTTCTTCTTATACCGTTTATTGCTTTGCTCTGGAGCTCCTGCTCCAACGATTTTGACGTCACCGCACCCTGGAAAGAAGTGCCTGTGGTGTATGCCATGCTTTCTCCGAAGGATACGGCCAACTACATCCGTGTGGAAAAAGCGTTTCTCGATCCCGAACAAAGCGCCTTGCTCATCGCCCAAATCGCTGATTCGTTGTATTACCCTGCCAGCGCCATTCAGGTTTTCCTGGAACGCGTAAGTACCGGAGAGCGTTACACTTGTGTTCGTGTGGATGGCAACCTGGAAGGTTTTGTCCGTGAAGGTGGCATTTTCGCTACCCAGCCCAACTGGCTTTACAAATACAAAGCACCCGGTGAGGCGCAAAAACTACAAGCCGGGGAAGCTTACCGTGTGGTCATCGAACGCACCGACGGACAAGCGCCCATCACCGGCGAAACAACCCTGCCCAAGGATTTCTTTTTTATTAAACCCAATCCGTCCCAAACACCACCAACCATCTCGATCAACAACCCCGACGTTCCGACCACCATTGAATGGCGTACGAGCGAGGAAGGTGTTTATTTCAACCTGACCCTGCGCATCCGTTACCGCGAAACCGATATGAACGGCGCTTTCATCGGCCGCGATTCTTTCGATTGGCGTGCCGTCAGCAACGTACGCCGTACCGATGTGGCAGCTGGCGTAGGCGGTTTTTACCGCGGCCTTGCCGATCTTGGCCTCAGCGCATTCCACAACGCGCTGCTCGACAGCATTTCCACCACCAACTCCAAAATCCGGTATTTTGAAAAAATCGACATCATACTCGAAGGTGGCGGTGCGGAAATTGAAGAGTACCTCAATACCGCCAATGCAAACAGCGGCATCACCGGAGCCGAAATCGTTCAACTTTATTCCAACATGTCGGAAGGTTACGGCATTGTAACCGGCCTCAATACCTCAAGGCTCAACGAATGCAGGTTCTCACCACAAACCGTTGATGCCATGAACGACAATCCGGAAACCAAGGCTTTGAACTTCCGGAACTGATTGGACAAATAAAAAATCGTTGTTTTTACATCAATTTTTTTGGTAAAACAGAATTTATTCTTCACAAATGGGTGTCCAAAATGGACGCCCATTTGTTTTTAAATTATTGTAAATTAAATATTTATAATTTAAAAAAATATTATTTTGTTTTAAAAATTGATTCACAAGCCCTTTAAATTGTCATTGTTGAGGCACCCGATCAGCCGCACATTTGTATCGTGACAGGTGGGAATAAACGAATGACCACCGCACTGAGATATGTTCATGGGATTATACAAATTCAGGTGAGAGGGCAAGTCCTCCCCATAAGGATGGGAGGACTTGCTTAACCTGAAAAAACCTTGAATGAAATGTTAAGATGTCGTGGGGGAAAACAATTAAGAGCCACTCCGCGTTATAAATACACTTAACAAGCAAAAATTCGCTGTTTCGGCAGCCATCGATCTGACAAATGTTCATGGGATTATAATTTGTTGTTTTACGACCACGCCAAATGAGGCGTGGTTTTTTTTTGTCCCTACCGGAATCTATACAGCCTCTTAGGCTACCTTTACACCCTAATCTAAGCAGAACAGCATGTCAGCAAGCACTTCCGAAATCAAAAGGGTGACAACCCATGTCATCCAGGCCATGAAAACCAGGGGCGAAAAAATCGCCATGCTCACCGCCTACGACTTTTCCATGGCCCGTATGCTCGACGAAGCAGGCATCGACATCCTGCTGGTAGGCGACTCCGCTTCCAACGTCATGGCCGGCCACGAAACCACACTGCCCATCACACTCGACCAAATGATCTACCACGCCCAATCGGTCGTGCGGGCCGTTCACCGGGCCATGGTGGTGGTCGACCTGCCCTTCGGATCCTACCAGGCCAATTCTGAAATCGCCCTGTCCAGCGCCATCCGCATCATGAAGGAGTCGGGCGCCCATGCCGTTAAACTGGAGGGTGGCTCTGAAGTTGAAGAAAGCATCAAACGTATCCTCATGGCAGGTATTCCGGTAATGGGTCACCTCGGACTTACACCCCAAAGCATCTACAAATTCGGAACCTACACCGTTCGGGCCAAAGAAGAAGTTGAAGCTCAGAAATTGCGCGACGATGCCCAACTTTTGCAGGAACTTGGCTGTTTTGCGCTGGTACTCGAAAAAATTCCGGCCAACCTCGCCAAAATAGTTTCTGAAAGCCTCATCATTCCAACCATCGGCATCGGCGCAGGCCAGCACACCGACGGACAAGTACTGGTGACGCACGACATGCTGGGCATCACCAAAGAATTCAAACCCAGGTTTTTGCGCCGTTACCTCGAACTTTTCGATGCCATCGGCGATGCCACGAAACAATACATCAACGACGTAAAAAACAAGGATTTTCCAAACGAAAGCGAACAATACTGAACCGTTTTCCCCCTCGTAGCAGCTTGTTAAAACAACAAAGTCCGGTAACCAACACCCTTTGTGTATGCTGTACGCACAACAAACCACAACCGTTTCGACCTACCTAATGAGCACAAATCCTACGACCCTGCGTCGCATGTTGCCCTGGCTGATCCTCATCGCCGTTGCTGTGGGCGCTTTTTTTGCCTGGAAACCTTTCAAAGCCGTGTACATCTCCGGCGTGCCCAAGGACATTCCCCAACCCGCATTCGTTTACATACCCACAGGTGCAAACTTCGAGCAGGTGATCGACAGCCTGCGCACAAACAAATTCATCAACGACGAAGCCGGGTTCCGCTGGCTTGCCGGCGAAATGAATTACCGGAAAGACGTGATGCGCTCCGGCCGTTACGAAATCCAGGCCGGGTGGCACAACCGCGAACTCATCCAACACCTGCGTGCAGGCAAACAAGCACCCGTTAAAGTGGTGCTCAACAACGAACGCCTGCCCGAAGAAATCGCCGGCAAGGTGGCCCGTGTGCTCGAAACCGACTCGCTTTCCCTGCTCCAGGTTTTTCAGGACAAAAACTTTCTTGCCGAATCGGGATACACCACCGAAACGCTGCTGGCCGCGATCATTCCCAATACCTACGAAATGTATTGGAATACCGACGCCAAAACGTTTTTCAAACGCCTGGTGAAAGAAAACGAAGCTTTCTGGTCCAAAAACGGCAGGCTCGACAAAGCCAAAGCCCTCGGACTCACCCCCACGGAAGTGTACATCCTTGCATCCATCGTGGAACGGGAAACCAACCACAACCCGGAAAAGCCCACCATCGCCGGCGTATACCTCAACCGCCTGCGCATCAACATGCGCCTCCAGGCCGACCCCACCTCGGTTTTTGCTACCCGCGACTTCCTGACCCGCCGCGTAACCGAATACCACACCACCTTCGATTCGCCGTACAATACGTATGTGTACACCGGATTGCCTCCGGGCCCCATTTCCCTGGCCGCCATCCCCACACTCGACGCCGTTTTGAACCCCGCGACCCACAAATACCTGTATTTTTGCGCCAAACCCGACGAATCGGGCACCCATGCCTTTGCCGAAACGTTTTCGGCACACAAGGTCAATGCACAAAAGTTTCAGGCTTATATTTCGAAAAAGGGGCTTTGAAAAAAAATGATTGACGATTGATGATTACATGATTGTTGATTTTTGAATTAGGATTTAACTGATTTACAAGATTTTGCCCTGAGAAATGAGACCCAAAACTCCGCACAAATCAAAATCTTAAAATCCCTTAAATCCTAATTCAAAAATCAACAATCATGTAATCATCAATCGTCAATCAAATTCCACTGCCCACCAACCTCACCACAATTTCATGAATTTCCGTCTCCTTGGCCGCTCCGGCCTCCGCGTTTCCGAGCTTTGTCTCGGCACCATGACTTTTGGCACCGAATGGGGCTGGGGAAGCGACAAAGAAACGTCGCAAAAGGTGTTTGATACTTTTGCCGAAAGTGGTGGCAACTTTGTGGACACGGCCAACCGTTACACCGACGGTACCAGCGAGCGGTGGCTCGGCGATTTTGTAAACAGCGACCGCGACCATTTTGTGGTGGCCACCAAATACACCCTGCGCGACCGTTTGGGCGACCTCAATTTTGCCGGTAACCACCGCAAAAACATGATGCGCTCTGTGGAAGACAGCATGCGCAGGCTTGATACCGATTTTATTGACCTTTTGTGGGTGCATGCCTGGGACGATACCACGCCCGTGGAGGAAACCCTGCGCGGCCTCGACGACCTCGTGCGCAGCGGCAAAGTACACTACATCGGCATCTCCGACTCGCCCGCATGGATAGCCAGCAAGGCCAACACCATGGCCGAATTGCGCGGCTGGACGGCCTATGCGGCCCTTCAGGTGGAATATTCGTTGCTGCAGCGCACACCGGAGCGCGATTTGTTGCCCATGGCTGCCCATTACGGTATGGCCGTCACGGCCTGGGGCGCCCTTGGTGGCGGCGCACTCACCGGCAAATACCTGAAAGGTGATACCGGACGTATCAATGAAAAAAGCGCACGCCGCAACGACCGGGCCAATACCATTGCTCAAAAAGTGATCGACGTGGCCACCGAACTCGGCGTGACGCCTGGCCAGGTTGCCCTCAACTGGGTTCGCCAAAACCGGCAGGATGTGAACGTTATTCCCATCGTCGGCGCCCGAACACCCGAACAACTTCAGGATTCCCTGGGCGCCCTGAACTTTCAACTGCCCGAAACGGCACTTCAAATCCTCAACGAGGCAAGCGCCATAGAGTTGGGTTTTCCACACGAATTTTTGCAATCCGACGGCGTACGCGATGTCATTTACGGTGGGTTGTACGACCAATTGAAAAAAAACAAACCATGAAATTGATGCTCATCGGTATGGGCCCGGGGATCGGCCTCGCGGTTGCCCGCAGGTTCGGACGCGAAGGTTTCCACATCCTTATGCTCGCCCGCGATGCGGAAAAACTGAGCAGTTTTGAAAAAGAACTGGCTTACGACGGCATTCATGCCACATCGTACGCCGTCGACATCGCCAACGAAGCGGCATTCACAACCAAACTCATCGACCTCGCCGCCGAACACCCCGATCTGGACATCCTGCATTACAACCCCAGCGCCTACAATCCCGCCAAACCATCGGAAATCAAACTGCCGGTACTCATGAGTGATTTGAAAGTGAACGTCGTGGGTGGCTTGCTGGCGGCACAGGCGTTTTGGCCCGCCATGCGCGAACGTGGTCACGGCGTGGTCTTTTTTACCGGCGGTGGATCGGCTTTTAAGGCGCCTCCCGATTTGGCTTCCCTGGCCCTGGGCAAAGCTGCCATGCGCAGTCTTGTGTTTACCCTTGCACAGGAAGGCAAACCCCTGGGCATCCATGTGGGTACGGTTACGGTTTGTGGTCCCGTAAAACCCAACACCAAACTTGCGCCCGATTTGATTGCTGAAAAATTCTGGGAACTTTATACCCAGAAAGCCAGCGACTCGTGGACGACAGAAGTCATCATGGAGTGATTTTTTCGACCATCCAGGCGTACAAAAAGTTTAAATAAGACTCCTTTTCAAGTTCGTTGTGCAACTCGTGGTACAAACCGGGCCATTCTCTGAAGGTTACGTCTCCTTTTGCGCGCAGCGCAAATTGATAACTCGCCGCGTGTGAAGTGATTTTATCGCCGCTGCCGTGTGTAAGGAGCAGGGGCGAACCCAATTCGGCAACGGCCGTATCCAGTTTTTGGGCCAGGTCGAGCAACACGACACCACCGCCGGCCGAGATTTTACCGTGCACCAACGGGTCTTCGTTGTAGGCTTTAACAACTGCAGGATCGTGGGACAGGAATTGCGTGTCGAGTCCGCTGACGAGCGACAGGGTAGGGGAGATGCGGTTGACCAAACGACCTGCTAAAACTTTGATGGTTGATGGTTTAAATGCCAGTTGGATCCATGGACTGGTAGCGATGATTCCGGCTACTTTCGGTTTGTTAAGCAAAGCAAAATTCAAAACCGCGTTGCCGCCCATTGAGTGTCCGTAAAGAAAAACAGGCTTGCCTGGAAAACGTTTTTCAACTTCTCCGAGCAACTTGCCCACATCATCGAGCAGGGAAGTTACTGAAACGATGTGTCCGCGGGTACCCTCGCTTTTTCCGTGTCCCTGCTGGTCGTAAGCTATAACTGCTATGCCTTTTTGGTTGAAAAACTGCGCAACGTGTTCGTAGCGGCCGATGTGTTCGCCCATGCCGTGCACCAGGGCCACAACGGCTTTGACGGGCATGGAAGGCGCCCAGCATTGAGCGTGAAGTTTTAGTCCTGTGGCACTTTGCCAGGAAAGATTATCCATAAAGTGTTCGTTGGTGTCGTTGTTTAAAACAAAGATCGGCAACTTTGCGACACTTTTCATTTACAACACTTCGCATGCGCATCGTTTTTATGGGTACCCCGGAATTTGCCGTTCCTTGCCTCAACATCCTTTTGGAAAACGGCTACGACATAGCTGCCGTGGTGACGGCGCCCGACAAACCGGGTGGCCGATTGGGCATGATGGCTTCGCCGGTGAAACAATTTGCACTTTCCAAAGGACTTTTGGTGTTGCAGCCGGAAAAACTGCGCAATCCGGAGTTTTTGGAAACTTTGCGTTCGCTGCGTGCCGACATGCAGGTGGTGGTCGCCTTCCGCATGCTCCCGGAAATGGTGTGGAACATGCCGCCCAAAGGCACCATGAACCTGCATGCTTCCCTGCTGCCACGTTACCGGGGCGCAGCGCCCATCAACTGGGCCATCATCAACGGGGAAAAGGAAACGGGTCTGAGTACGTTTTTGCTGCAACACGATATCGATACGGGCGACGTGCTTTTTCAGGAAACCCTGCCCATCGGCGAAAACGAAACTGCCGGCGAATTGCACGACCGCATGATGGCGGCCGGTGCAAAACTCGTGCTTAAAAGCGTAAAAGCCATCGAAGCCGGGACGGCGCAACCACGGCCACAAGCCGATGTACAAGCGACCCATGCACCCAAAATTTTCACGGCGGACTGTACCATCGACTTCAACCGTAAGATGAGCGACGTGCACAATTTTGTGCGCGGCCTGAGTCCATACCCAGGCGCGTGGACAACTTTTGAAGGCAAAACCGTTAAAATTTTACGCACCCTAAAGTCGCCCCAATTCACAAGTGGTACACCCGGACAATGGTATTCGGACGGGAAAAACACGTTGCACATTGGTTGTTCCGACGGGTGTGTGCAAGTGCTTGAATTGCAGATGGAAGGCAAAAAAAGGTTGGAGACCGAAGAATTTTTACGGGGATTCAAATACGCCTGGACGCCTTTGACCGTTTAACAAGTCGGGCGACTGCAAAATTGATCACCGGAAAAGGTTTCGCCATAATCCAATAAAAAAGCTTAAATTGCCTTCGGAACCAATTCCCCTTAAACCGAAAACAGTCGTCCCCAAAGACCATGGAAACCTATGTAATTGTTTTTTTGACCCTGTCTGTATGTGCACTTTACGGATTGTCCGGCAAACCTTCTAAAGTTGAGGACGCGGATGACTAAGATCTTGCGTTACGACTCTATGAACATTCTTGTCACCGGTGGCGCCGGTTTTATCGGCAGCCACACCGCAGTTACACTCGCAGAAGCAGGCTACAATCCCATTCTGATCGATGATTTTTCCAACGCCGAACCATCTGTACTGGATGGTTTGAAGTCCATCCTCGGTCGGGCCGTTACCTGTTACCACGGCGATTGTGCCGATCGCAATTTGCTTCGACAGATTGTATCCGATTTTAAAATCAGCGGCGTTATCCATTTCGCGGCCTTTAAGGCTGTGGGTGAATCCATGTCCGACCCGCTGAATTATTACAGAAATAACCTGGGCACAACCCTCGCCCTGATCGAAGTCATGCTCGAAGCCGGGGTTTCGCCATTTTTGTTTTCCTCTTCCTGCACCGTATATGGTATTCCTGAAAAGATGCCCGTAACGGAAGAAACGCCCGTTTTGCCCGCCATGTCGGTGTACGGAAACACCAAACAGATAGGTGAGGAAATCCTGCAGGACACAGTTGCCGCCGGCAAAAAACTCAAGGTTATTTTGCTGCGTTATTTCAATCCCATCGGCGCCCACCCATCGGCCCTCATCGGCGAACTGCCGCGCGGTGTGCCGGGCAACATAGTGCCTTACATGACCCAGGCTGCGGCAGGACTGCGTCCGCCACTTACCGTTTATGGCAATGACTACAATACCCCCGACGGCTACGGCGTACGCGATTACATCCACGTGATGGACCTCGCCGAAGCGCATGTTGCCGCTTTGAAATATTTGCTGGACAAACCCGATGAACCTCAATGCGAGGTTTTTAATGCAGGCACGGGAAGAGGCGTATCGGTTTTGGAACTGATCCAAAGTTTTGAACGTGTAACCGGCGTTAAAATGCCGTATCAAATCGGTCCGCGCAGATCGGGCGATGTGCCCATGGTGTATGCCGATGCCGGGAAAGCACAACGGGTATTGGGCTGGCAGGCCAACCGCAGCCTCGACGAGGCCTTGGCCGATGTGTGGCGCTGGCAACAACATTTGCTAAAATAAGCATCCAAAGTCTGTACACCGTGAACCGTCAGGAACACCGAAACCAACTTGAAAGTGAACAATTCGACCTCTGCATCATCGGTGGCGGAGCTTCCGGCGCCGGATGTGCGTTGGACGCCGCCTTGCGCGGATTGAAGGTGGCCTTGTTGGAAAAAACGGACTTTGCGGCTGAAACATCGTCCAAAAGCACCAAACTTATCCACGGCGGCGTTCGGTACCTCGAACAAGCCATCATGAAATTCGATCTTGCGCAACTGCGGCAGGTATGGCACGGCATGCAGGAACGGCACCTTTTGTTGCAAAACGCACCCCACCTCACCAGGGCACTTCCGCTGATTACACCCGTTTTCGACCGCACCTCTTCGTGGTATTACGCCATCGGACTTAAAATGTACGATTTGTTTGCCAAAAAGGAGCACCGCCTGCCGCGCAGCAAGTTGCTCGGGCCCAAGGAAGTGCACAAACGCCTGCCTGGCCTGAGCCGGAAAATACACGGCGGCGTGGTGTATTACGATGGGCAAATTGACGATGCGCGCTACAACCTGGCTTTGGTACAAAGCGCAGCCAGATCCGGCGCAAAAGTGTTGAACCATGCCGAAGTGGAAGGTTTTGAAAAAGATGTCCATGGGAAATTGTGTGCCGTACAGGTGCGCGACCACTACAGCAACGAAACGTTCAGGCTACAGGCACGGTGTTTTTTAAACTGTACGGGCCCGTTTGCCGATACCATCCGAACCATGGCACAACCGGGCATTCAGCCCCGCATACG
>JADLBE010000283.1 GCA_020847915.1 Saprospiraceae bacterium
ACTGCCGGCTGCGTGCAGACCAGTTGTTGAGCGGTTGGGCCTGCAAACTGAACGGATCGCCGATGTCGGCGATCCAATGTACAGCCGGAAAACGTTGTTTGAGTTTCCATCCTACCATGTGGCAGCTGAAGGGCCAAGAAACCGTGATGAGGCGGTCGAAAGTGTTTTTTTCAAGCAATTCAACCGCCGATTGAAATACGGGCCGTTGCCACACCACGGCATCGTCGGGGAAATAAAGGTTTTGCCACAGGGTTTTGTACAGTTTGTTTGCCCAAAGCATGGTTTTAGCAGGTTTGCCGGGCTTTTGCCCTACCCTCCCCTTTTCGCGTGTTTTTCCAAACATGCCGAACAGCAGTTCGTGCAGGGAAGCGTATCCCTTACGGTGAAGGAACAAGTTGCCTTCCTGGTGTGCATCCGGCTCGCCCGGACGGCGTGTACAAACCACATGCACCTCATGTCCCTGAGCGGCCCAATACCGCGCAATGGCCGTCCATCGGTGTGCGCGTGGATGGATAAGCGGTGCGAAAGAAGGGGTGAGGATGAGGATTTTCAAGGGTTTACGCAGATTTTATCGTAGAGGGGTTTCACACAGATTTTCACAGATGTAAACGCAGATGGACGCAGAAAAAATCTTCTGTGTAAATCTGCGTCTACATCTGTGAAAATCTGTGTGAAACCCCTCTGCGTAAATTCATCAAGCATTCATTTTTTTCAAAATTTCATACACTTCTGCGGCCGCCTTATCCCAGGAAAACGCCTTCCTGCGTTCACGTCCCTTTTCAATGAGCCCCTTTCTCAATGCCACATCTGTATGCAACCTCATCAAAGCGTCGGCGATTGCGTTTTCATCCAGTGGATTTACCAGCAATGCCGCGTTGCCGGCCACTTCGGGCAGGGCACTTACGCTGGAGGAGAGTACGGGTGTATCGGTGTTGAAAGCTTCAATGATGGGCAACCCGAATCCTTCGTTGAGGGATACCAGGCACAAAGCCAGGGCCGAAGCGGTGAGGTTTTGGAGATCGGCTTCGGGGATGTAACCCAGGAAACGGATGTGGTTTTTGAAAGGCGATTGCTCATACGCCGTCCTGACCTCGCCGGTTTGCCAGGCGAACCGTCCGGCCAGCAACAACCGAACTTGCGAGCCCGATTGCCTTTTGAACGCATCAAAAGCGTGTATAAGCCGGTGCACGTTTTTGCGCGGATGGATGGCGCCGGTGTAGAAAAAATAAGGCTGGCCTTCGGCAAACGCTTCGCGGATGTTTTGTTGTTCGGCATCGTTGAGCGGTTTGAAGCCATCGCGGCAGCCGTTGTAAACCACGTCGATTTTATCGGTGGAAACGTTGCAGGCATCGGCGATGTCGTGGCGCACGTAGTCCGAAACTGTGGCTATTTTTTCCGCCCTGCGGGCAAAACGGGGCATAAAATACCGGTAATATGTGCCAACGGTGCGTGGCAGCAACTCGGGATGCCTAAGCGGGAGCACATCGTGCATGGTAACCAGGGTAGGCACTTTGCTGCGCAGGCTCACGTAGCCGTCGGGCGAAAAAAACACGTCCGGTTTCCAGCGTTCGAGCACAAAGGGCAGGGAAGTTTCGAACCAGGTCATCCATAGCAACGGATGCCTGGCGGGTGGGAACACCGCCATGGGCTCAACGTTTGGACCATACACAAACTGCGGATCAAAAGCGCGGTCGAAAAGCAGCAAAAACTGGTCTTCGGGGTTTTGTTGCACCATACGCCGCACGATTTCGTGGGTGTAGTGGCCCAGTCCTTCGAGTTTACCGGGCAATAAAAAACGGGCGTTGATGGCGATGCGCATGATGGGGTAAAGGTAAGGGAGATCATTGGTAAAATCTGTTCCACGTAATCGTTGACACGGAGGATACAGAGGAGGACAGAGCACACAGAGGGGTGTCCGGCTACGCCGTGCAGTCGTTTTTACATTTTGGACGGCGTAGCCGGACACCCCTCTGTGTGCTCTGTCCTCCTCTGTATCCTCCGTGTCAACGACATCGACGATTGTTAATAAATTATCGAAAAAATCCGCCCCCGAACCCCGAAATTTGCACCTCAATTCAGCCAAACCATGCTCGATTTCTCCTCCGCCAACCTTCGCAAGCTCGCCCTGACCTGGGTGGGCAACAAAAACCGTTACGAAGGTGTGGTGATTCCCAAACAAACCCTTGTGCCTGTGTACGACATGGCGCACGAACTGCTCATCGCCGCGATGCTCAAACCGTTTGAAAAAACGGAGGAGTTTTTTTATTTCCACCACGAGGAAGATGTAAGCAACCACCCTGTGTACCAATGCTGCCACAGCATTTTTGAAGATCCGGAAAACCTGAACGAACAAGCCGGCAAACTTTCCCAACTGCTTTACGAACATTGCGAAGTACCCAAAATCAACGGTGGTGAGTTTTTTGTGACCTACTTTGAGGACCTGCTGCTCGGCGACGAACCCGTACAAGCGATCGGACTTTGGAAAATTCAAAGCCGCGAACCTTACCTCAAAACCGAACGCACCGCCGAATCGTTTGCCCTCAATGTATTGGAAGGCATTCCCACCGGTAAACCTGAAGTCTGCGCTGTGATTTTTAACCTCGATGAAGCGGAAGGTTACCGCATCTGCGTGGTTGATTCGGTCACCAAAAAAGACGAACGCTCGTTCTGGAAAGACGCTTTCCTGCGCCTGCGCCCCATCGAGGACAACTACTTCAATACACGCCACTACATCAGCCTGTCCAGTGAGTTCATCACCCAAAAACTGCCGCGCAGCTTTGGCATGGACCGCACCGACCAGATCGATCTGCTCAACCGCTCAGCAGAATATTTTAAGGAAAACGAGCACTTCGAAATGGATGACTTTGCCGGCAACCTCTTCCCCGAAGAAGAACAACGCGAAGCTTTTAAAGACTTCCGCGAAGAATACAGCAAAGCCTATGCCGTGCCACTGGAAGATAAATTTGACATCAGCAACCAGGCCGTGAAAAAAGAGATGAAAGTGCTTAAAAGCGTGATCAAACTCGACAAAAACTTCCACATCTACGTGCACGGCCGCCGCGACCTCATCGAACGCGGTTTTGACGACGATAAAGGGAAAAAATATTACAAGGTTTGGTTTGATGACGAGGAGTAGCAATTTGGTCGGTTGGTCGGTTGGTCGGTTGGTCGGTTGGTCGGTTGGTCGGTTGGTCGGTTGGTCGGTTGGTCGGTTGGTCGGTTG
>JADLBE010000284.1 GCA_020847915.1 Saprospiraceae bacterium
ATGGCGATGCCGTCGTTGTTTCGGTCGTCGAAAACAAAGATGTTGTTCAATTTCTGCCCATTTGTTGTCTGGATAAAGCGGTAATAATTGCCAAAACCTGCCGGATCAAAATATACGGGCACGACCAAAATGGAAGTCCCGCCGCCCGGCTGTGTACCCCTGTCTTGCTTGATGGAATCGAAGGGTACAGGAGCAGGCATACTGGACACTGCCTCAAAAAACTGCCCTTCGGTTTCCACGGTCAGGCGATAGGTTTTGCCTGGCTCGCCTGTTTGTGGTTGAGCAGTTTGATAAAAACCCGGTACAGTTTCCATTAAATCAAATGTTTGCATGCCATCGCTGATGCGCACCAATGCGCCGGAAACGGCGGGATACTCGTTCTGCTGGTCGAAATTGACCGTTTTCTCGATGCGCACTGAAAAGGGTTCCAATCGATCGCTGACCGTGCCGGTAATGACAAATTTCGGGTCGGTCGAGTTGAGGTCAATGTCAATAACTTCTTCGCAGGATGTGATAAAAAGCGCGAGAAAAGCGAAAAAAGCGCCTTTTTTTAGGTATTTTATCATAAGAAATGTTTTTACGTTGTTTAAAATTTAAAATTCCAACTCACGCTCGGCACAATTCCAAAAAGCGCGGTTTTTACTGCTTCAGTGGTGCCGGGGAGGGTTTCCGAATCGCGGAAGGTGATGGTGTAAGCATTTTTTCGATTGTAGGCATTGTACACACTGAATGCCCACTCTGAGCGAAAACGCTTGGTTTCTTTTGCCAAAAACGTGGCGCCCAGGTCCAGGCGATGGTAATTCGGCATTCGGTAGCCGTTGCGCGCGGTGTAGAGGTAAGTGGTTGCGCCGTCTACCTCGTATTTCCCGCTGGGGAAAGTCACGGCATTTCCGGTGTAAAAAATCCAGTTTGCGCTCAAATTCCAGCGTTTGGTCAGTTGGTACATGCCTACCAGCGCGAAGTCGTGCGTGCGGTCTTGCTTGGCGACGTACCAGTTGCCGTCGTTGATGCCCTCGATTTTGCGCTCGGTGCGGCTTAAGGTGTAGGCAAGCCAGCCATTGAAGCGGCCGGTTTTCTTTTTCAATAACAATTCCAGACCGTAGGCACGCCCGTCGCCAGACAACAAGTCGGCTTCTACGTCGCGGTTGCCCTGTATTTCTGCGCCGTTGCGGTAGTCAATCTGGTTGCTCATGCTTTTGAAATATGTTTCTGCTGAAAACTCGAAGTTTTGATTTTCACCAAAATTTTGAAAAAAGCCCAAAGCCACCTGATCCGCCGTCTCCGGTTTGATGTTTTTTGTGGTCAACACCCAGGAATCGGTCGGGTTGGTGCTGGACGAATTGGACAGCAAATGCAGGTTTTGAACATTTCGGTTGTAACTGGCTTTCAGCGACTGCCGTTCGTTGAGTTGGAAACTTGCAGACAGGCGCGGTTCGGGGTTCAGGTAAGTTTTCACCACTTCGCCTGAATTGGTTTTTTCAGTTGCCAAAACATTGCCTTCAGCATCATACGTTTTAAAGTCGGTACCACCCAACACATTGAACATAGAGAGGCGCAGGCCATACAAGAAAGAGAGGCGTGGAGCGGCTTTCCATTCGTGGGTGAAGTAGGCGGCGGATTCCAATCCGGTGCGGGGATCGGCAGGCTGTGCATTCACGCTGCTCCCCTCGCTCGCTTCCACTTGCCCTGGCGTGACCGTGTGGTGAATGATGTTTAGGCCGTATTTCAGCGTGTTTCTTGAATTTGGAAACCACTGCAAATCCTGTTTGAGGTTAAAATCCTCTATTTCAGATTTGATTTTGAAATCGTTGGCGCCACTTTTGATTTTGATATTGTAATTGTATTGGCTGTAAATCAGCGAAGTATTTGAAAAAAGGCGGTCAGAAAACAGGTGGTTCCAGCGCAGCGTACCCGTCGCATTACCCCAGTCGATCCCAAATGTTTCCCCAAATCCCAGCACGTCGCGCCCAAAGTAGCCGCTTCCAAAAATGCGGTTTTTTGCATTAATTTGATAATTCACTTTTGCGTTCAGGTCGTAGAAATACAGTTTGCTGCCGTTGATGGAAGAATCAGAAGAGGCCTTCAAAAACAGGTCGGCATACGTCCGTCGCCCGGTAACGAGAAACGAACTTTTACCCTTTTCCAGTGGACCTTCAATATTTAATTTGCTGGAAATCAAGCCGATACCTCCACTCACTTCATAGTCCTGTTGGTTCCCTTCATTCATTTTGATGTCCAAAACGGAGGACAGCCGTCCACCAAATTGCGGCGGCATCCCGCCTTTGTACAGTGTTGCATCTTTGATGGCATCAGCATTGAAGGTGCTGAAAAAGCCCAGCAAATGACTTGCATTATAAACGGGCGCTTCATCAAGCAAAATCAAATTTTGGTCTGCGCCACCGCCGCGAACATGAAAACCCGCGTTGCCTTCGCCGGCAGATTTTACACCGGGCAGGAGTTGGATGGCTTTCAGCACATCGCGTTCGCCGAGCAACATGGGCAAGGATTTGATATCGGCCATGTCCAGTTTTTCCACACCCATCAGCGGTCTTTCGATATTTTCATTGACTTTACCGGCTTTGATGGTGATTTCATTGAGTGTCGTGCCGTCGCTCAGCGCGATGTCCAGTTGTTGATTGGTTTTGGTGAGATCTATTTTTTGGGAAAAATTTTCATAACCAACATACCGTACCTGCAACACGTACACACCCGCCGGGGCAGTAATAGAGTAAAAGCCGTATTCATTCGAGGTCGCGCCCAGGCCCGGCCGGTCGAGCAATCGAACGGTCGCGCCGATGAACGTTTCACCCGTTGCTTTGTCCGAGATCGTGCCGCTGATCGTAAATTTTTGTTCGGTTTGGGCACAAATATGGCCCGCCCAGCCGAGCAGCAGGGCTAAAATCAGTCTTAACTTCATGAAATGTTACAGTTGTTTGATAAAGTTGATGTGTATCGACGAGCGTTGCGCGTTGGACCCAATGTCAATCTGCGCCGTTCGTTGAACTACGATGAACATCGTAAAAAGGAGGGTGCCGATTCGCATAAAAATCGTTTTGGATGATGAACGGCTCAAAAGTATGAAGCGATATACAAGCAGGCTGTAAGGCTCGATGAATCGGGAATAAGTCTCGGTCATCTGCCCCATAGGCAATAGTTTTCGCTTCGGCGGGTGTTCCGCTCAATGTTCACCTCACAATTGCTCAAACGTTCCCAAAATAGCCTCCCGGTGGCTCCTGCTCAAGGGAACGGACCGGTCCTTAACCAGTACCAGCAACATCCTGCTCAAAGGGGAAAGCGCGATTGCAGGCCTCGTCCTGAGCGACGTCTCTGGCAAAACGGTACTGTCCCGGCAAACAAACGACCAGGCACAATCCGCCGACCTCGACCTCCATGCATTGCCCAACGGCGTGTACCTGCTCCAGGTGCGCACCGACGAAAGGACCTACACCCAGAAAATATTGGTACAGAAGTAATTGATGTTTGATAAAACTTTGCTTCTACGGCAATCCCGCTTGTGCTGGGGTTGCCGTTTTTTTGGGTTTAAAACGGGCTAAGTTCAATGTGCCGATAAGAAACCTGCCAAAGCGGAAAGTATATACCCATATCACCAATAAAAGTTGGTACAAGATAAAAAGTCCGCTGGACGATTTGGAAAATTGAAACTGTATCTTACATTTACAGGGTTAAACCTCCTGTCCATGAACCTAATGTTTCCCATAATTTGTCGCTTTACCAGTTGCGTAAAGCTAACTGGTGTGGTTAGCTTTACGCAACTGGTGTATGCAGGATGTGAGGTAACAAAGCGGATTTTCACGCAACTGGGCTTATATAGGGGGAACTGACGGGAATACAGAGTTAGTGGTCAGCTTAAAGACAAACTAAAATAAAGACAGCAATATGAAATGGTACGACATTTTTTCAAATTTTTATGATAACTCTTTAGAGAAATTATATTTCAGCAGTCGAAAAAGAGCAATTGAA
>JADLBE010000285.1 GCA_020847915.1 Saprospiraceae bacterium
ATGGTTCCTTTAAGCTGCCGCATTTGTCCGCGCAGGGCGCCGATTTGTTTGCTCAGGTTTTTCAGGTTTTTTTCCAGGTCGCTGATGTACGATTTCAGGATACCGATGGGATTGATCTGGACAAACAAACCTGTGATCCATCGTGTGAACGACGTGTACAGGTACCAGACGAGGTTGCGCATTTTGGGATCGAGCACCACGTACACCACACCTGCCAGGGCCGCAAGCATGGCCGACAGGTAAAGGGTGTTGGAGGCCAGCTCGATCAGGGTGGGCAACATGCTGTTGAGCCACCACAGTCCACCTGCTGCGATGCCCGCAAGCAGCAGGGCGCCTGTGATGCCTTCGGGGCGTTGCCAGAATGATTTTTGTTGCATCAACGATCGATTAAAGGTATTTGTGCATGTTTTCGATGTCCTTGTCGATTTGGGTTACGACCGACAGGTGCGTTTTTTCGAAAGCTTTGTGGGTTTTTTCCAGTTTTTCGGTTTCCACCTTGATGGCGCTTTCGGTGCGTTCGATTTCTTCCAGGTAAGCAGCCATTTCGTCCTGCAGACGGGTGATATCGGCCTTGTGCCTTTCGATCTGGTCTTTCAGACGTTTGATTTCAGCCTGTCGTGCGGTAACTTTGGTTGCGTTTTGGTTTTCGAGTGCTTTGTCGAATCCGACTTTTTCTTCCAGCAACAAATTTCGGTAATAACCTGCTGTTTCGATCAGTTTTTCCTTGGTAACACCAACGGTAGCTGCGGTGGTGAAGGCACTTTTGTGGGCAATGGCTTCATCGAGCTGCATCTGTTGCAGGGTTGCAACGGCGCGTTTGAATTCGAAATAATCAAATCCGGGCAGGTTGTTTTTTTCAATGGCGCCGGCGATAAATTCAAGGCTGCGGTCATCAAGTCCGTCGGAAGCAAAAAGCGATTTGGTGGTGAGCATGGTCTAATTAAGATTGGTTTGAGCTGCGAAGTAGCAGCCTCTGGAACAAGCCGTACCAGTTTATACGACGAATGGGCAAAGATAGCCGATTTAGAGCGCAGCCCGAACGCTCTTGCACATTAATCCTAGTGACAATCGATGTGTGCGGGCGGCACAGCCGATTCGAAAAGGGAGAGATCGAGGTTGAATCCCCTGTACAGTAGTAAAACGCCTGCTGCAAACATGAGGAAAGGTTGCATGAAACGCAACCTGCGGCGCCAGTCCAAACTCAGTTTGCCGGCGCCCAGCATCAGCATCAAGGGTAGGGGAAGGGTTCCCAAACCAAAAAAGAACATAAATCCCGCGCCCTGCCACACATCGGCGGCGGCTACGGCGCCTGCGGCGGCGGCGTACACCAGTCCGCAAGGCAACAAACCGTTCAGCATGCCCAAACCCAGGGTCGCACCGGTGGGGCGCTCACGCAGCAACCGACCAATGTTCCGGCGCAAAAATCCGACGGCTTTTTGTGCTCCCGGAATGTTCCACAACGTGGATTCCCATTGCAGGGAAAAAAATGCGGCTATGAGCAACAAAACGCCGGCAAAAACAGACAACCATTGCTGAAAACCCGCCACGGAAAGTCCTTTGCCCAGAAGTCCGAACAGGAGTCCGAGCAAAACATACGTGCCGATACGGCCGGCCTGGTAACCCAGGGCATGGCCAAATGCCTGCATCCTGCTGTTGGAAGGCAGAGGCATGGCAAGCATCAGCGGACCACACATGCCCACACAATGGAGGCTGCCGGCAACACCGAGCAGCAATGCCGTAGCGAACAAAGCAAACATCAGGGCTGGTTGATGAAGATTTTACTGGTTGCAAAAAAGGTCTTATCGTTCGGATCCGACCAGTCGAGCTCCACCTGCCATTTCCCGGTTCCGAGTTTGGCTGCGGGAATACCCGAAGTCGCCAGCGAAGGCGTAAGCTCCAGACTGAATTCGTCGCGCTCATCACTCAAACGGTACATGTTCAAACGGCCTTCTTTCAGACTCAGACCTTCAGGCCAGTCGATGAACAACTGCTGTTTTTGCGCATCAAAACGTACCGTAGGAACGGCTTCGAGGTTGACGGTGTTCACCTTTTTATCCATGTGCGCCTGGTACTCCAGGTCGAGTTTGTAATAGTCTTTGCGCAGCAAGCCGGGATCTTCCCTGCTGGCCATCGTTACGGCAAATACCATAAGTACAACAAAACTGCCGTAAACAAGCGCAATACCGGTCCCCCAATTGAGTTTCATAGTTTAAAGTTTAAAGTTTGAAGGAGTCGACTGTCGACTATTTTCCCCCCGGCCCCATAAAGTTGGTTTCAACCTGATCGATCTTTTTATCTCCGGAGAAAATTTCAATGGTGAGGTGGGTTTTCCGACCAGTGAGTGCCGTTTCGGGCATGTTGATGAAAAATGCGCCCTGCGCAATTTCGCCTTTGGCAACAGAACCTGGTTCCTGGCCTACAATTTGAATTTCACCTTCAGGGTGCATGAGAACCATTTTAACGGGCAACTCCTGCGTGGATTTGTTGATGATTTTGTAGGTATACAGGTTGGTGATGTGGGTTTCGTCTTTTTGCTGGTACAGTTGTCCGGGCGAGCGCAGGATGATGGTTTCCACAATGCCGCGACTGGCGATCAGGGCAATGTCGAGTGCAACCAGGGCAATGAGCACGGCGGTGTAAGCGTACACGCGGGAGGTGAAAATCTTGCGTTTGCCACTTTCAATGCCGGTCATCGAGTCGTAACGGATGAGTTCACGCGGACGACCCACTTTGTCCATCACCTCGTCGCAGGCATCCATGCAGGCAGTGCAGTTTACACATTCCAGCTGGGTGCCTCCCCGGATGTCGATGCCTGTTGGGCATACGGCGATGCAGAGTTTGCAGTCGATGCAATCCCCCAGGGTACGCGAAACAGTGTTCTGGATTTTTTCAACCGGATTTGCGGCATTACCGCCGCCGAGTGCGGCAGAGTCAGCTGTGCCGCTGCGGTCTTTTTTGATTTTTCCGCGCGGTTCCCCACGGTTGTAATCATAGGCCACCACGATGGAATCTTTCACGAGCAGTACGCCCTGAAGTCGGCCGTAAGGACAAATGGTGGTGCAAACCTGTTCGCGCAGGCGGGCAAAAACGAAGTAAAAAGCGCCGGAGAACACCAGCATTGCCGAAAAGCCGAAAACATTTTGGGTAACGGGTTCGCTTACGATCTTCAGCACATGGTCCATGCCGATGATGTAGGCAAGGAAGTAGTTGGCAACAACCACAGAAATCACAAAAAAGATGAAGTGTTTCAGCGTTTTTTTGCGGATTTTCTCGGCTGTCCAGGGAGCTTTGTCAAGTTTGCGCTGTTCGTTGGCGTCACCTTCTATCCAGTATTCAATTTTCCGGAAATACATTTCCATGAATACCGTTTGCGGACAAACCCAGCCGCAAAACAGGCGGCCGAAAACCACGGTGAACAGGATGATGAACACGATGAACGTGAGCATCGCCAGTCCGAACAGGTGGAAGTCCTGCGGGGTAAACAACAATCCGAACAGCACAAACTTGCGCTCAAGTATGTTAAAAAGCAGCAGTGGTTCACCGTTGACTTTGATGAAAGGCACGGTGAGAAAAAACAACAGAAATGCATGGCTCACCCACGTGCGGTACCTTGTAAAACGCCCTTTGGGCTTTTTTGGGTAAATCCACACACGCTTGCCCTCTTTATCGACGGTAGCGATGGTATCGCGGTATTCGTCGAACTCGTCGTGCAAGATTTCTTCGCTCTCTGCGCTTTTCATAAGGGTACGATGTATTGATTACTTGCTATCGGTTGTGGTTGCCGGTATGGCAGTGCTGTCCTGAGCCGCTGCGGCATCTTCTTTCCAAATTTCACCCTGGGGTTCCTTCGGAGCGGCAGGTTTGGTGCCTTGAAGGGTGAGGATGTAACTCGAGACTTTCTGCATGTCCGACGGATTAAGCTGGGAAGCCCAGGCAATCATGCCTTTTTCCGGAACGCCGTATTTTACGGTTTTGAAAATGTTTTTGATGCCACCGCCGTGGATCCAGTATTCGTCGGTAAAGTTTGGACCAACCGTACCGCCACCGTCGGGAGCATGGCAGGCTGCGCAGCTGTTTTTGAAAATCAACTCGCCTTCACCGAGGGCGCTGGCATCGGTAAGTGCAGTTACGTTGGATTCGTCAACAGCATTGGCCTGACCGGCAAGAGCGACTGCCATTTCTTTTTTGGCTTGCTCCATATCCTTTTCGTACTCCTCGATCTGCGAAGGACCGTCTCCGCCCCAGTGGTAATACACCATGTAAGCTATGGCGAACACAATGGTGAGGTAGAACATGTTTACCCACCATGGCGGCAGACGGTTGTCGAGCTCGCGGATGCCGTCGTAGGCGTGGTGCGACATGATTTCATGTTCGCGTTCACGCGGCACGGCGTCTTCCCAATATTGCCTGCGCATGCGCGTCCAGAAACTTTCGCCCTGGGGCACCACTTCAGCATGAGGAAGTTCGAGTCCGGATTCGCGTGCCTGGAGTTCGATGACACGTTTGTATAAAAATTGGTTTACTTTGATGACGTACACCATGGCTGCGATGAACAGCAACGATCCTGCAATGGCCAGCACATAGGTCAAAATGTTGGTGAGCTTATCGGCGCCTACGGGCGCTGCTGCATCGGCAGCTCCGGCCGTTTGTCCCCAGGCGGCCAAAGAAGCCAGCACCAGCAGCGGGGTCAACAGGTATTTAGCGGATTTCATATGATTTGAATTGCTTAAAGTTGCAAGTTGCAAGTTGCAAGTTGCAAGTGGGCAGGTCTTGTAACTTGCCACTTGCAACTTGCCACTTAATTTATTTGTCGTCGAAAGGAAGGTTGGCCATGTGTTGCATGTCTTCCTTGCTACTCAGCGCTGCGCGCAAAAAAGCTACGCAAAATGCTGTGAAAAAGATGAGCAGGGCAGTGATGCCAAACCATTGTATGCCTTCGACGGATTGAAGCAGGTATTTGTACATGACGGATGGTTATTGTTGGGTGGCCGATTTTTGAACTTTGATGTCGGTGCCGAGTCTTTGCAAATAAGCGATGATGGCTACGATCTCTTTGTTTTCCATACCCTCGTCTTTCACACCCTGGCTTTTCAAATTGTCAGCCACTTTTTTAGCCTGTTTTTGAGCGTCGGCGATGGCTTTGGCTTCAAAATCTTTGGGATAAGGTGTTCCGAGTTTGCGCAGTGCCGATATTTTATCCGGCAACGCACTGAGGTCGAGTTGGTTGTCGAGCATGGCAGGATAAGCCGGCATGATCGATCCCGGCGACATGGTTGTCGGGTCCATCATGTGGTTGTAGTGCCAGCTGTCGGGGTATTTGCCACCTTCACGGGCAAGGTCCGGACCGGTACGTTTGCTTCCCCATAGGAAAGGACGGTCGTAAATGTGCTCACCGCTCTTCGAGTATTCACCGTAACGTTCGGTTTCGGAACGGAACGGACGCACCTGTTGCGAGTGGCAACCCACACAACCTTCACGGATGTAGATGTCGCGACCTGTGAGTTCCAGCGGGGTAAACGGTTTCACGGAGGCGATTTTGGGTACCTGGCTTTCGATGAAAACCATGGGAAGGATCTGAACGATACCGCCGATGGCGATCAGGATGGTGCTCCAGAGCAACATTTGGATTGGACGGCTTTCGATCCAGCGGTGCCAGTGTTCACCGGCTGCCAATACGACCTTGCCGCTTTGGCGGGCAGGCGCTTCAGCATCCTCGTTGGCGAGGAAGTTGCCCTGTTGCGCTGTTTTTACCAGGTTGTACACACCGATACATGTGCCAACGAAGAACAGGGTGCCGCCGAGGACGCGCATGGCGTACATCGGGATGATTTGTGTCACCGTATCGAGGAAGTTGCCCCATGCGAGGGTGCCTTCCGGTGTAAACTGCTTCCACATCATGGCTTGTGTCCAACCGGCCCAGTAAAGGGGCACAGCATAAAACAGGATACCAAGCGTACCGATCCAGAAGTGCATGTTGGCGAGTTTCACCGAGTACAGCTCTGTGCGGTACATGCGTGGCCACAGCCAGTACAAAACACCAAACGTGAGGAAACCGTTCCAGCCCAGGGCGCCTACGTGAACGTGGGCGATGGTCCAGTCGGTAAAGTGACTGATGGCGTTTACACTTTTGATCGAAAGCATGGGGCCTTCAAACGTGGCCATACCATAAGCGGTTACGGCAACCACCATAAATTTCAAAACAGGATCCTGGCGTACGCGGTCCCAGGCGCCACGAAGTGTGAGCAAACCGTTGAGCATACCACCCCACGACGGAGCGATCAGCATGATCGAAAACACCGTACCAAGCGATTGAACCCAATCGGGCATCGACGAATACAAAAGGTGGTGCGGACCAGCCCAGATGTAGATGAAGATGAGGGCCCAGAAGTGGATGATCGACAATTTGTACGAATACACCGGGCGGTTGGCGGCCTTGGGCAGGAAGTAGTACATCATGCCGAGGAAAGGTGTGGTAAGGAAAAACGCCACGGCGTTGTGTCCGTACCACCACTGAACAAGAGCATCCTGTACACCCGAAAACAGCGTGTAACTTTTCATGGCCGAAAACGGCATTTGAAGGCTGCGCACAATGTGCAGAACCGCTACCGTAACCCACGTTGCGATGTAGAACCAAATGGCTACATAAAGGTGGTCTTCGCGGCGTTTGAGGATGGTTCCGAACATGTTGATGCCGAAAATAACCCAAACCACCGTAATCAGGATGTCGATGGGCCATTCCAGCTCAGCGTATTCACCACTGGAGGTGATGCCCATGGGCAACGTGTAGGCAGCGCATAAAATGACGATTTGCCATCCCCAGAAGTGAATCCAGGACAGGCGGTCGGAAAACATGCGCGCCCGGAGCAGGCGTTGCAGGGAGTAATAAATACCCATAAAAATGCCGTTGCCTACAAAAGCGAAAATGACGGCATTGGTGTGCAGCGGACGCAGGCGTCCGAAAGAAAGGAATTCGATTCCCGTTGAAGTTGCGTTCAAAACGGGGAAAATAAGTTGGAGGGCGATGATGATCCCGACCAACATGCCCACAAGGCCCCAGATGAAGGAGGCCATGCCAAAGGCTCTTGTGATGCGGTTGTCGTACTGAAATTGTTCAATGCGGCTCATAAAAGGCTTTTATGAGAAGGTTAGCAAATAAGTTGGTTTGTTGCAATCTCCCCGATTAGGTATAATGCAACAGGCAAAATGCAGTTGCTTTTTGCCTGTTTGCCCTGAATAGGTTTAGGTGTGTTCGTTGGAGCCGGTCGCCTTGGGTTTTGTTTCAGCGATGTTGCTGCGCAGCTCGTCGTCGAACAACATCCGCACAGAAGGCGTGTAGTCGTCGTCGAACTGCCCTTTTCGGGTAGCCCACAAATAGGCCAGCAAAAAACCTGCAGCAACCACAAGGCTGATGAGGATGAGCAAAAACATAATTTCCATGAGCGATAGCTTTAAAAACGTCTGCAAGGTCCGAAGCGACGGTTGCGACAGGGATGACGGAAGTCAGGGTGAGGCCTGACGTTGGTCACGTCTCCTTTTTTTTTCGCGCATCCAGCGAATTTTCCTTTGTTTTGCTCCCGTATGTTGCATGTCTACATTTCTTATGCCCCCGAAGACAAGGCTTACCTCGATAAGCTGATCGAATGGCTCAAACCCATGCAGGAAGATTATTTCCTGCGCATCTGGTACAACCACCCGATGCCCGAACCTCCACGCCTGCCCGACATATGGCAGTTGCTGTTTTTTTGGTACCAGCCCGAACGCCCCAGGCTCCCTTACCATCCGCACCTGCCGTACCAGGC
>JADLBE010000286.1 GCA_020847915.1 Saprospiraceae bacterium
AACGGCCCACAGGGAGCCTACGAGACCGGCGCCTACGACGACGGCTTTTTTAGTTTGGTCAGGCATGGTTGCGTCTTAAATTTGACGCGGTGAAGGTACAAACGGCAAACGAAATCTGCGCTTCCGGAGAGGTGTCATCTCCGAGGAACGAGGAGGTGACATCTCACCCATCGAGGGGCCATGTGTTATCGGGATTTCGGCAACGGCTTTATCAAAAAGCCCTCAGCCTGCGTTAGATGTCACCTGCTCGTTCCTCGCAGATGACACCTAACGCTCCGGAGTTACGCGTTACAACTCTCCGGCAATCAACCTCAACTGCAACTCGGCCACTTTCATCCCGTACAACACGAGGTTGCGGCGGTTGAGAGATTGGGCCAGACTGTTCTGGGCTGTCTGCACTTCCAACGAGGTGGTTTGGCCAAGACGGAAACGTTCGGTACTTACCTTCAGGTTTTCGCGGGCGCTGATCACCGTGGCTTCTTCGAGCACGAGCACTTCCTGTTGGGCACGGAAAAAAGCGATTTGTTCGTCCAGACTGTTTTCCAGCGTAAGTTTAAATGCATCGGCCTGTAACACGGCTTGACGGGCCTGTACACTGGCCACGTCCATCTGACGGCGCAGGTTGCCTCCGGTGTAGAGTGGCAAAACCACGCCGAGGCCCACGGTAACACCGGCCTGGGTGTTGTTGAGCAGGAAGCCAGCGCCGTTGTCGGTGCGTGTACCACTCACCTGGCCGAGCGCCTGCACGCGCAGTTTGTTGAGTTTTTGCGCTTCTTCGGCCTGCAGGGTGGCCACGTCCACGTTGGTGAGGGCGGCGAGCAGGGCCGGGTTTTGGGTTTGCATTTTGGTCAGCAGCGCTTCGCGCTCCGGCACGTAGGTGTTCGTCAGGTTTTCATCTACGGAAAAAGCGGTTTCGGCCGGACGAATAAGCAACAAGTTGAGGCTTCGTTTGGCGGCCGATGTGTTGTATTCCTGGCCCACGAGCGTAGAACGTTGCTGGTTGAGGTCGATGCGGGCCTGCAGTGCATCGGAAGAAGCGGCGAAACCGGCGGCCAGGCGTGCTTCGGCAATGCGCAGGCGTTCTTCGGTAACAGCGATGAGTTCGGCGCTGGCGATTTCCTGGAGGCGGTTGCCCACAATCTGGTAATAACTCTGCATCACCTCTGCTGTGGTTTGTTGCACCACGGCTTCCAGATTGTGTTTGCCAAGCAGTTCCTGTTGTTCCAACCGGTCCTTGGCAATGTACATGCGCCGGCCGTCCCAAAGTGTCCAGTTGAGTTGCACGGCTGCATTGACGGTGTTGAAGGGCGCACCGGCTTCGGCAAACTCGTTTCCGTTGGAAAGTTGCTGGTAAAAGGCGTTGTACGAAAAATTGTCGTTCGCCACAAAGTTCACCACAGGCACCATGCCGGCGTTGGCCTTGATGTTGTTGAGGTGGGCGATTTCGGCATTACCCCGTTCGATCTGGATGCCGTAGTTGTTTTCCAGGGCGATGGCCACGGCTTCGTCGGCGGTGAGCAAAGGGGCCAGGGAGTCGACAGTCGACAGTCCGAAGTGTGAAGTCTGTAGGGGCGCCCCTTGCGGGTGCCCTGCCATCAGGAGCCCCGGCGTTCGCACATTACCAGGTGTTGAAATGGGTTCGACTGCAAAAAGAGATGCAAACAGGCAGGCAAAAAGGGCAAACAGCGCGTATTTTTTCATATTCAAAAAGGTATGGCCGGTGGCCAAAAACAGGTTAGTATTAACCATCGGACCTTGGTTCAAGGGGGTTATAACCCCACTTAAATGATCAATGCATTGTTTCACGTCGAGCGCAGCGAGACATCTGTTCAGGTGTCTCGCTGCGCTCCTAATAACACGGTTTGGGATAAAGGTGAGGCTGAAGCCCCTTAAAATAAAATTGTCAACAGCAATCCATCAAAAACGTTTAGTCAATCATGAAATTTTGTAAATCCTGGTTCAAAAACCATCCACCTCCCGATACGCCTTAATCAACGCCTTCTCCCCTTCCGCACCCGTGCTGAAATTGCCGTGCTCCATACCCAATACGCCGGTGTATCCTTTGCCGTGGATGTGTTTGAACACGTTTTTGTAATTGATCTCGCCGGTGGTGGGCTCTTTTCTTCCCGGATTGTCGCCGATCTGGAAATACGCCGTTTCGTCCCATGCCAAATCGATGTTTGGGATGAGGTTGCCGTGCTGGATCTGGATGTGGTACAGGTCGTACAGGATTTTGCAAGACTTGCTGTTCACGGCTTTGCAAATCAGGTACGTCTGCGGGATGCCCGTTAGGAACTGTCCCGGGTGGTCGCGGAAATTGAGCGGTTCCAGCACCATCACCAGGTTGTGCGGCTCCAGGATTTCGGCGGCGCGGCGAAGCGCTTCCACCACGTGGGCGGTTTGGTATTCGGGCGCCAGGTGCAGGTCGACGTAGCCGGGCACCACGGTCATCCAGGTGGCGTTGCAACGTTTGGCCACCTCCACGGCATTGCGGATGTTGTCGAGAAATTCCTTGCGCAAATCGGCATTGCCGTTGGCGAGGTTGGGTTTGTCCCAGTAAATTTTGTGGGCCACAAACACGCCCATCTGCATCTTTTTCTCGTCGAGCAGTTTGCCTATTTTTTCCTGCATTTCGGGTGTACGGCCGCCCATGCCGTTGTCTTCAAACGACCGGAAACCCTGGTCGGCCATGAATCGGATTTGGTCGAGGATGTCTGCGCCGCCGAGGTTTTTAAACATGCCGTCGTGCGGTGCGTAGTTCAGTTTGAAAGGCTTTTCGGCGGTTGTTTCGGCGGCAGCAGTGGTTTGAGCGAAAGCGGGCGTCGCAAAAACGCCGGCGGCCAAAACGCTGTTTTTTACAAATTGGCGTCTTTTCATGTTCAGTCGTTAACAGGTGTTTCGACCAAAGGTAAATCAGGATTTTAGGGATTTATGCGATTTTCAGGTTGTATGAAAAGGATTTTCAAAAATGGCATAATCATTTTGTGCAAACCTTATTCACTTAGGTTGGACTCTGTAATCAACACAGTCAATTCAGGATGTTTTTTCTTTAAATTTTCCCAGCCTTCCGCACCCAAAACACTTAACGCCGTAGCCCACACATCGGCGGTTACGGCGTCGGGCGCCTGCACGGTTACAAGTACGCGGTGTGTAAGTGCACGGCCGGTGCGCGGGTCCACGATGTGGGAATACCGAACGCCGTTTAGCTCGAGGTACCGGTACGTCGCGCCGGAAGTTGTGATGCCGCAATTTGTCATCCCTTTTGTCATCCCGTAGGGACCCTTTGTCATCCCGCCAGGGACCTCCACCGACCACCCCTCTTCCCCCGGCGGCGGGTCGCCCAAAGCGATGTCGCCGCCTGCATCGGCGAGTGCACGGGTGATGCCGTGGTTTTTCAAAATTTTCAAACATTCGTCGGCCGCGTAACCTTGCGCGATGCCGCCAAAATCGAGTTGCATGCCTTGTTTGCGCAGCAAAATTTTTTTGCCCCGACGGCGCATCCGGATGTTTTGATAACCTGTTTTTTCCGAAGCCTCCTTTACATCGGCATCGGAAGGAAGTTCATTGCGGTGCCGTGCGCGCCGCCACAAACGGGTAATCGGACCCACCGTGACGTCGAAAGCGCCGCCAGTTTTTTTGGAAAAATCTTTGCTTATCGCAAGCATGTTCCACAGGTCGTCGGAAACCGGCGTCCACGTCCCGGCATTTTTACAAAGCAGGTTGGTTTCGCTATCGGGCAGGTAATCGCTCAGGCAATTGTTGAGCGCATCTACCCGGGCGAAGGCTTCCCTTGCAGCCCGATCGGCCACCGTGCTGTCGGCGTACACCACCAGGCGAAAGACCGTGCCCATTTGCGGATGGGTGAAGTCGTGACGGGTTTGGGCGAAGCAGGAGAAGGGCAGGATCAGGAAAAGCAGGTGTTTCATGGGGTAAAAATACGCCTGTCCGTGGGGGACTGAAGGCCGTAAATAATCCATTTTGGAGATTAAACTCTCCAATAATAGCTTTTTTCGGAGAGTTTAATCTCCAAAAACACAATTTTCATAAGTTGCAAACTCAAGACCATTTCCCCACCACCACAACCCCCATACTCCGCAAATCATCCACAAGCACGGTTTTGAACGGCTCCAGCAGGTTCAAACGGTGCTTGTGGAGCAAATCATCGAGCGCAGGACGGGTGAGTAAAAACCTGTCCGATCCGTCGGGCATACTGAACCTGCCATCGCCGAGCGGCACCATTTTATGCGCCAAACCAACATCGGTGGCTACCCGGAAAAACATCGATCCGCCGGGCTTTAAAACACGTACAAGCTCGCCAAACATTTGCCCGAAATGCACCTCATTTTCAGCAAAATGCAACACGGCGCAACAAACAATGTGGTGGAAAAAACCATCCTCAAACGGCATCGCTTCCACCGGCGCAACCCGGAAGCGGTCCTCCGGTAAAACCGGATAATTTTGTTTCAAAACCTCCACGGCCTCCGGGTTGCGGTCGGTGCCGTACACTTCAAAACCCTGCCGGGCAAACCAGTGCAGGTTGCGGCCGCTACCAGCGCCGGCGTCCAGAATGATTTCAGGCGGCGTGTACCGACCTTTTAAAATCTGGTCGAGCAGGTAAATGTCGGTGTTGCCAAGCAGGCTGGAAAGTTGATGCATGGGGATTTGGTTTAACCGCCTCGTGACCCAGTGAACAAGGGCCACGAGGCGGTTCGACTGTCGACTGTTGACTGTCGACTTAAATAACTTTCGTCACCCCCGGCACCGCGCACGGATACAATCCGTCTGCTCCCGGAAGTACTTTCGGCGACGCATTCCAGTCCAGCTTTTCCGGCATCAGGTCGATCTGCGAATTCAACGCAGCGTCAAACTCGATGATTTGGCCCGAATACGTGGCCATGCGGCCCATGATGGCCGTGAGCGTGCTTTTGGCGGCGTTTTCCGCATCGGCAAATTTGTACTCTCCTTTGGCGATGGCGGCGAACAACTCGTCGTGCTCCACCTGGTATGGGTTCGGGTCGTTTTTGCTGTCGTGCGACATACGCACCGTGCCGTTTTTGTCGATGATTTTACCAGGTTCCGGCGCCGAACCGTTGGTACCGTGGAAAGCCTCGGTCACACTGTCGCGTGTACCGGGGATCTGACGGCACTGACTAAACATCCGCGATCCGTCGGCATATTCGTACTCCACCACGTGGTGGTCAAAAATTTCACCGTATTCCTTGCCGATGCGCACCTGTCTTCCGCCCGAGCCGTAAGCGCGTACGGGATAGGCGTTTTTCACCCAGTTCGACACGTCGAGGTTGTGTACGTGTTGCTCCACGATGTGGTCGCCGCACAGCCAGGTGAAGTAGTACCAGTTGTCGAGCTGGTATTGCATTTCGTTTTGTTCGGGCCTGCGCGGGTGCACCCACAGGGCGCCCATGTTCCAGTACACACGCGAGGCCACAATGTCACCGATGGCGCCGTTTTGAAGCTGGTCCACCCACTTGCGGTACACGGTTTGGTAGTGGCGTTGCAGACCAACCACCACGTTGAGTTTTTGCCTTTTGGCTTCTTCGGCGGCGGCGAGCACGCGGCGGATGCCGGGACCGTCAACGGCCACGGGTTTTTCCATAAACACCTGTTTGCCCTGGCGCACGGCTTCTTCGAAGTGTGTCGGTCGGAACCCCGGAGGTGTGCACAAAATCACCACGTCGGCCAGGGCGATGGCTTGTTTGTAGGCATCAAAACCTACAAATTTGTTGCTTTCCGGCACATCGATTTTGGCCTTGAGGTTGCCTTCTTTGCCCAGCCAATCGGTGAGGTCGTCGGCGTTGAGGTTTTTGTACGACTCGTCGAGACGGCTACGGAACACATCGGCCATGGCCACGAGTTTTACGTTGTGTGGCGTAATGAGGGCCTGCATGGCGGCGCCAGTGCCACGTCCGCCGCAACCGATGAGGGCAATTTTGATGCTGTCGTCGCTCAAACTTTGAGCCGCCTGTGCAAGGGGCAAACCGCTGAGCATGGCGCCGCCGGTGAGGGCAGCCGATGTTTTGAGAAAGTCGCGACGGGATTTCATGTAGCAAGGAAGATTGATATGATGTAATGGATTTCTGAAGATTAACACCGAAGGTTTCACACAGATTTGCGCAAATTTTACCGCAGATGTTCACAGAAGTTTCTGCGCAAATCTGCGTATAAATCTGTGAACATCTGTGTGAAACCTTCTGTGTCAATCCCGAATCATTTTTTCAAAATAAGCATCACGCCCGGCTTTATCCAAATTGCGTACATCACGCACAATCCGGAAGCCCAAAAACGGCGAATCGGGGTTCCACCATTTGCTTTTCGGTATCTGCGGATCGCGGCGTTGCCACACGGGGTCGCTTTTGAAACGTTCGGCGCAACGCAGGTCCTCGATTTTATCTTCAAAAGAACCGCCGCGCACGGTGCGGGAGTGTTTTTTCAAAGGCACGATGGTAGGGTTCATCGAGGAGCTGTCGAGGCGGGTAAAATAATCGGCGACATAGTAATCTGCCGTCCATTCGGCGACATTGCCGTGCATGTCGTACAAACCCCAGGCGTTGGGTTTTTTGATTCCTACTTTTTGGTACGTACCGTTGCTGTTGGCGCTGTGCCAGGCGTAGTCATCGGCTTTGGCCGGGTCGTCGCCCCAGCTGAAAGCCGTGATACTTCCGGCGCGACAAGCGTATTCCCATTCGGCTTCGGTGGGCAGACGGTAGAAGTGGCCTGTTTTGTCGCTCAGCCACTGGCAGTAACGCAGGGCCGCCTGTTGGGTCATGGTGGTGGCCGGGTAGCCGCCTTCGCGCCCGCGCCCGTAGGTGAAGTCGAAATACGGCGGCGAAGGTCGCGCAATGGCGTCAGCTTTGAAAGTTTCGGCGCCTTGTTCGGTGTCTTTGGTGCGGAACTGGAAATGGTAGTACTCGTCCCACGTCACCTCATATACGCCGATCCAAAAGCTGTCGAGGGTTACGGCGTGTTGCCCTTCGTCGTCGTCGCGCCCGGGTTCACCAGCTTTGCTACCCATGGTGAAGGTGCCTCCGGGCAAAAGGGCGAGTTGGAAAACTTGTTCGGTGCCGGGTATGGGGACGGTGGTGGTCTTTTGGGTGTGGGCCAAAAGGGGGAGGAGGAAAAATAAAACAAAGATTGAAGGTGCGCGCATCCTGAAGACATTGTATCCAATGCCTAAAGATAGTTGGTGGTAATTATTTGCAAA
>JADLBE010000287.1 GCA_020847915.1 Saprospiraceae bacterium
CACCATTTCTTGTACCGTTTGTATATCATCACTAGAAGACCCTTTTCAAATAAGTGGGAATTGCGACATCAGAGTTAAAAATCTGCATGTAATGCTTCATTCTAGAAGACCCTTTTCAATTAAGTGGGAATTGCGACAGTAAAAGCAGGATTGTTTGCTGCTTCCGAATATTCCTAGAAGACCCTTTTCAATTAAGTGGGAATTGCGACCGGCAACAAAGGACTTCACAGCTTTGAGTATCTCTAGAAGACCCTTTTCAATTAAGTGGGAATTGCGACATTTGCTCCTTTGTTGTGTTGCTCCGGTAACCATTTTTGTCCTAACTTGTCACGAGGAATTGTTACGTTTTTCAACCTTTGTCGGAATATTGAGACCCCATGAACAAACCGCAAAAAATATCCATCCGTTTTTTCAACGACCGTGAGGTGCGTGCCTTGTGGGACGAACAAAACGCCAAATGGTGGTTTTCGGTGTTGGATGTGGTAGCCGTTTTTACCGACCAGGACGACTATGCCAAAACCCGCAACCATTGGAAGTGCCTGAAAGCCAAATTAAAAAAGAAAACAGTCAGGTGGTTAGTGCCACTACCCAATTGAAACTACCCGCCGTACCTTCCCGGCCAAAATCCTCCCGCCTCCCATGCACCACATCAAACCCTCCGACTGGCTCAAACACCACCCCTACGATACCTTCATCGATAAATACGACGGCTTTTTTGTCGGTCTGGCGCAAAAAGCAACCGAACAACTCGGACTGTTTGAACATGTGCTCTCGCCAGCTCAAAGGGCCGAACTGGCCGTGCTTTTTGCATGCTGGTACGAGGACGAAGCCAACGGTATCGGTTTGTGGCAAAAATTGCGCGAGGTGAACCGGGAAATTTTGGGCGTGCCGGTGCCTTTTTACGACCTCGACGATTACGACGACGAAGATTTTAACCCTCAGGACATCGCGTATTTCCTCTGGCTCAAAGTGACGGAAATGTTGGGCAAATGGGTAGCGCCCGACAGCCCGGCTGTGGTCGAAACGGCAGCTGACCTGATGGAACTTTGCGACGAATATTTTCTCAAAACACCCGAAGGGAACCAACGTTATTTCCACAGGATAGCCCTCCGGCCGGGCATGTCCTACTTCGATTTTAAACTTAGCCTGCGCAATTTTGTCCTGAAAAATTACCTGCTCGGTCCGCACAACCATGCGTTGCTGGACGAATTGAATGGAAAAAATGCCTTCAGGACCTCGTCCATGAATCCCAAAGACATGGCGTACCTGCTCGAAAACGAATTGTTGTTGCGCAATACGGCCCCATTTTACGGTGTCAGTCTTTTTGAGTGGTTTTTGGCTGTGGTCCCCTGTCCGGAAAAAATGGCGACCCAAATACGCGGCCTTCACCGGAGCGTGGTGGGCAGGTTTGAATACTGCGGAAGGACACCGGCGAAAAACTACCTGTTCAGCCATCCTTTGACCCAACAAACGTATGAAGTGCACCAACAATCGGTGCACCTATCGAGCGCAATTCCCGGGTGTTTGGTGATTGGTATGCTGGTTCCCTGGCAAGGCATGTACTTGATAAGTGGTATCGCCTCTGTCGATCTGCGAACGTCGGTAAGTGAAGCTCAAAAAGTGTACCTGGAAAACCAAAACCTGGTAGATTGGTACGCCTGGAACGATGAAATCCAACAACAAATTCAAACCAATTTGGAAAATGCGGCTATTTTGTTTGAGCAGCTTTACGGGCCCAATCCCGTTTTTGCATCCGATGAGGAAAATATGAAGGTTTTGCTGAGCGAATTTTTCGAATACCATAAATCCGCAGATCCGTCCCAACCGTTCAAACGCCGCGATGTTCCGCTTTCTGCCTTAAGGGAAGGAGACGGTTACGCCTTGTACATCTGGCCCAATAGGGGTATATTTACCAGCATGCCAATGGCGCGGCTGTTGTGGTTGCTGGAAAACAAGTCACAAACCGACCAATGGAATATGGAGGTTTTTCAATTGCTGGTGTTTATGGATTGTGTCGAATTGCGAAGAACCATACTTTCGAACAACCCCGGCCTGCTGTTGCATTTCCCCGTCCACAACACCGAACTTGAGGTTTCCCGTTATGTTGAGGTCATTGCCAGGGTATTACACCCTGAAGCCTACGCTCCAAAGTACCCCATGGTTGCACCATCGTAAATCTGCAGAGCATCTGTAGAGATGTTGCCCCTCAAAAAAACGCTGTCATCCCAGCCCTTGGAGGCGGTCTTAGCCGCCGAAGGGAGGCGTGGGATATGTCCCTCTGTTTCCCATCAAAAAGGTCAGGCTTCACCACCAACCCCGAGCATCGAATCCGTCCCAAAGCCCAAAAAAAAAGCTGTCATCCCAGCCACCCGGGAGGCAGCGAAGCTGCCGAAGGGGGGCATGGGATCTGTCCCGATCTGTTCCCATCAAAATGGTTTCAAAAAACGTGCAGTGACTTAAGTTTCGGTGCTTTTTATCTTGCTTTTAGATGGGAAGCGTCCTGAACAGTTCCCACGCCTCCCTTCGGCAGCTTCGCTGCCTCCCGGGAGGCTGGGATGACAGAGGTTTTTTCAGGGCTTTTTTGGATTCGTTTGGAAGCTAAACTACTGTTTTTGCCCTGTCCCCAAACTGTAAAAGTTTCCTTGACGAACAGGATAAACGCCCGCTTTTTTGTGGCTAAAAAATGTACTGGACTTACATCGTTACAAACAAAAACAAAACTGTGCTTTATGTTGGTGTAACCGGCAACCTCCTGCGCCGTGTAGAGCAGCACAGGAACAATGCAGGCAAAAGGGCGACTTTTGCAGGTCGCTACAATTGTTATTACCTGGTTTATTACGAGGGTTTTGGGTGGGCACGCGATGCCATTTACCGTGAAAAACAACTCAAAGCCTGGCCACGAGCCCAAAAACTGGCTTTGATCAATACAGAGAACCCGGCATGGGAAACCTGGGCGGCGCCCGGATGACAGCGTTTTCCTTTATGTTTGCATCTGTCACAAAAACAAACACTCCCATGCGCTCCCTCATCCTCCTTTTCCTGCTTTCCGTTCTCCAATCCTCCGCCCAAAATCCCCTCAGCGATTCCTGTAAAATCAACATCGGTACCAACCTCGCCGGCCCGGCCGACTACGGCAGCGAATGGCCGTTTGTCAATGTGATGAAATACAGCCGCGAATGGACGCCCCACAACAACCAATGGGTGGACGGTGGACAAAATCCCTGGGATTCCGGTCTGATGAACCAGATTCCGCTCGATGCCGACGGTTATCCACTCGCTTTGCCGGTCACCATCCCGGGCGCCGAAGCGCCGCAGGTGGTGCGTACCGTGTGGGCCAACACAGAATCCATGCCCGAAGGCGTGTACGTGGTGCTGTACGACGGCGTGGGCGACCTCGACGTGTGGGGCGATGCCACACTCCTCAGCGAAACGCCGGGCAGACTGGAGTTTCAACTCACGTTTTCCGGCGATATTTTCGCTCTGGAAATATATCAATCGCAAGCCGGAAACCACGTGCGCAACATCCGCGTGTTGCTGCCCGGCACCGAAAATACGTACGCCGAACAACCCTACGACGCCAACTGGCTCGACAAACTTGCACCTTTCAGCACGTTGCGTTTTATGGACTGGGGTTACACCAACAACTCGCCCATGCGCAACTGGGACCAGCGCACCTTGCCCACCGATTATACCTGGACACGCGCCAGCGGCGTACCCTACGAAATGTGGGTCGACATCTGCAACCGCACCGACGCCGACGCCTGGGTATGTGTGCCCCACGCCGCCTCCGACGATTACATCATCCAACTGGCCACCATGTTCCGCGATGAACTGGAACCCGACCGCAAAATTTACGTGGAATGGTCGAACGAAGTCTGGAACTGGTCGTTCGAACAAGCCCATTACGGCCTCGACTCCATGACGCAGTCGCTCTCGTGGCCTGAACGCCTGGCGCCACGCATCGGGCACGTTATGCAACTCTGGGCCAACGTGTTTGCCGGTCAGGAAAACCGGCTCGTGCGTGTACAAGGCGGGCAACATGGCTGGTGGGACATCGGTGAACGCATTTTTGCCCAACTGCAGGCCGATGGTCAGGACCACCTGATCGATGCCATCAGTCCGGCCGCGTACATGGGCCTCAACAACCAGGTGCTCGCCACCTGGGACGGTACAACCACCGGTCAGGATGTGCTCGACCTCGCCGGCGAGTTTACGTTCGACCCCGCGGAATGGGCCATGACGGGTTGGCTCAGACACGCCGCTTTGGCCAGAAACAACAACAAAAAACTGGTTTTTTACGAAGGCGGACAACACTTCACACCCGATCCGTTTGGTACGGTACAGCCTTATTGTCAGGCACTTATCGATTGCCAAACCATGCCGGGCATGTACGATTTGTACCAACGCCTGTTCGATACCCTGCGCACTTTGAGTGGCGACGAAATGTTGTTTATGAATTTTTCCTTCATCAGCCCCCTGGGCTGTCAATATGGTTCGTGGGGCGCTTTGCAAAGCCAGTTTTTGGACAATGCACCTTTCGACAATGCGCCCAAATACAGGGCCCTGCTGGATGCCATTGATCTTTACAACTCCTGCGCCACCAGCGTTTCGGCATCGGAACCTTCCTGGAAAAACCTGCGCATGTACCCCAATCCGACCGATGGGCTGGTTTGGCTGGAAGGTGTGGAAAAATCGGTTTTGGTGCGTGTGTTTTCAGCAGACGGAAAACTTGTTTCGGAACAAAACCTCCAGGGGAACACCCTGAATTTCAGCGGTTTCCAAACAGGGGTTTACCTGGTCCAGGTAGTTGATGCGGATGGCGTGTGGAGCGG
>JADLBE010000288.1 GCA_020847915.1 Saprospiraceae bacterium
CCAATACAAAACTTCCCAAAAATATTCCCCAGCAAATCCTCAACACCCACTTCACCACTGATCTCGCCCAAATACGACAACGCCCGCCTTATGTCCTGGGCCAAAAAATCGCCGCTGATGCTGGCGGACAAGCCCGCGAGCACGTCGTTCAGGGCCTCGTCGGCACGGCGCAGGGCGTCGTAGTGGCGGACGTTGGTCACCACGGTGCCGCTGGTGTTTACGTCGGCGCCAACGGCCGTTTCGTACAGCTTTTCGGTGAGGTAGGGGATGTTTTGTCCGTTTTTGGCGGATAGGGTGACGATCTGATCGAGCGTGATGCCCACGGTGTTTTCAGCGGGTGGATCGGTTTGCAGGTAGGGGAGCACGTCAGGGTCGGCGGGGTTTAGCAGCCACTCGGGACGGAAGTAGCGGCTCCTATCCATTTTGTTGCACACCACAAGCACTTTCAGGTTTCCATGGACCAGGCGTGCAAGGTCTTCGTGTACATCGCGCAAGGTCATTTCCGAAACATCCCACAGGTACACCAAAATGGCCGCCTGTTCTATTTTTTCCATGGTGCGTTGCACGCCGATGGCCTCGATCTGGTCCTGCGCTTCGCGTATGCCCGCCGTGTCGATGAGCCGGAAATGCACACCTTTGATGTTGAGCACTTCTTCGATCGTGTCGCGCGTGGTGCCGGCTATTTCACTTACAATGGCCCTTTCTTCGTTGAGCAGGGCATTGAGCAGGGTGCTTTTTCCGGCGTTGGGCCTGCCGGCGATCACGGTGTTCACGCCGTTTTTCATGGCGTTGCCAAGGGCGAAGGACTGGATAAGTCTGCTGAGGTACAGCCTTATTTTAAACACCAGCGCCACCAACTCGTCGCGGTTGGCAAAGGCGACGTCTTCTTCCCCGAAATCGAGCTCGAGTTCGATCAGACTGGCGAAATTGATCAGCTCCTGCCGCAGTTCCGCAATTTCATTTTTAAACCCGCCGCGCAGTTGCCGCAGGGCGATGTCGTGGGCGGCTGAGCTTTCGGCCGCGATCAGGTCGGCCACGGCTTCGGCCTGACTAAGATCCAGTTTACCATTTAAAAAAGCCCGCATGGTGAATTCGCCGGGCTGGGCCAAACGAGCTCCCTGGCGCAGGCAAAGTTGCACGATGGACTGTTGTATAAACGGCGCACCGTGGCAACTGATCTCCACCACATCGTCCCCCGTGTACGTGCCCGGCGCCCGGAAAAGCGTGAGCAACACCTCGTCGATGGCTTGTCCCTGCTCGTCCTCAATGCGCCCGAAATGGGCCGTGTGGCTGGGCAGTTTCAACAGGTTTTTACCTTTGAAAATACGGTCGGCAAGCGTGATGGCTTCCGGTCCCGCAAGGCGAATGACGGCGATGGCGCCCACGCCGGGCGGCGTGGCGATGGCTACGATGGTATCGGAGGTGTTGGGCAGTTGCATGGAACAAATGTAATGGGGAATGGGGAATGCGGAATGCGGAATGCGGAATTGTTATCCCGGCGGAGCATGGGAACGAAACGCAGCGTCTGTAGGGGCGCCCCTTGCGGGTGCCCTGGTGTCTCGGCGCCCATTCCATGCGGTGTCGGCGTCCATTTCACGCGGGGCAATGTACACCGTGGTAAGGTGTGGTAAGATTTTGAAAACATTTGATCGTTGAAAAATATTGGAGACGCTGTATCTATGTGCCATCACTTGAAACAACCAAATGCAAAACACACCACCTGAACACCGATCCGTCCACGATCTGGAAGGACATAGCTGGAACCTCGAGCTCATCATTTCCGGTGCAGCCATCGTTTTGGCCACCTACCTGCCCGAAGCCGTGGAGGATTATTTTTACTACTACCTCCAGTACATGAGTTTCGACTACACCGGAAGCATGTACACGTTGCCCATCATGGCCTACAGCTTTTTCAAAGTGGTGGCCTGGCTGCTCATCGTCGCGTTTGTGGCACACCTTGTTATGAGGGCTTTTTGGGTGAGTCTGGTGGGCCTGAAGGAGGTGTTTCCGCATGGCATCCGGTACGACAACATCCCCAATGTATCGGAAGATGTGAGCAAATACCAGGAAGAAAAATTGGGTTCGCTTGATGTGTATATGGTACGGCTTGACCGCCTTTGCAATCAGATTTTTGCTTTCGCTTTTTTGCTTGCCATGTCGGGCGTAGGTGTAGGTATTGCCTACCATCTCATATTTGGAGTGTACCAGCTCATGGATGGATTTTTATCGGAAGCAGCCTCCGATTTGTTTTTTAGAATGGTTTTTTTCGTTTTTATAGGTATGGCTGTGTTTATGGTGGTTGCTTCTGCTTTGATGAAAAATCGACCGCATTGGTCAAAAAAATATGGTACGACTGTGGCCCGTTTAACGCACTATTTTGGCAAGGCGGCCATGCCTTTGGTGTACAAACCGCTGAATATCCTGATGCTGGCGTTTGTAACCAACATTCCGCGCAAACGGTATTACATGGTTTTTAGCATCATTATGGTAGGTTTTATGGGTAGTGTTTTGCTGGTTTTTACGGACAAGGTATCGGACCTGCGGGGGCGTCATCTGCTCGAGCCACGCCATTTTTTCAGCTCCGGTGCGTTGGAATTTGAGGTTTCGCCGGATCGGTACGACAACCAGCGGTCTTCGCCCCGGAGGGTGCCTTCCGTCTCCCTTCCTGCAGATGTCATCGAGGGGCCTTTTTTGCCGGTATTTGTGCTTTATCCACGCATGCTGGATACACGCCTATTCGCTTTGGGCTGTCCTGAGTACGAGACCGATAAAAACAAACCGCGCGACAGGCGGTTGTTTTTGCGCGACAGCCAAAACATGGCGTGTTTGAACCGTTTTTTCCAACTGCGTATCAACGATTCCATCGTTGCACAACCCGACTGGATGTTTCACCAAAAGCCGGGCTCCATAACCAAAGGCCTGATAGCGTATTTGCCTACCCAGGGTTTGAGACCCGGTAAAAACACGGTTTCGGTGCACATTCCAAGTTCGGGGAAACCCGATTCGCTCGAACGTTACGGCGCCGTGCCGTTTTGGTTGGCGCCTAAAGACTAG
>JADLBE010000289.1 GCA_020847915.1 Saprospiraceae bacterium
CAGGCAGCAGGCAGCAGGCAGCAGGCAGCAGGCAGCAGGCAGCAGGCAGCAGGCAGCAGGCAACAGGCAACAGGCAACAGGCAACAGGCAACAGGCAACAGGCAACAGGCAAAAAAAATACCCAATCGCTTGGAAACAAATGATTGGGCATTTTTTTTTGCTGCCTGCTGCCTGCTGCCTGCTAACTGCTGCCTGCTAACTGCTGCCTGCTAATTAAGGTGCCAGCCGCTCAACGGTCCAGTGCTCCCCTTTCAGGGAATACAAAATCCGGTCGTGCAGGCGATTTTCACGGCCTTGCCAAAATTCCAGGAGAACGGGTTTTACGACGTAGCCGCCCCAAAACGGCGGAAGCGGCAGTTGATCGTCGTGTTTGAATGTTTCCGTGAGCTCCTGGATTTTATCTTCCAAAACCTCTCTACCTGAAATGGTGTGGCTTTGCGGACTTGCCCAGGCGCCGATCTGGCTGCCTTTGGGACGTGAGCGAAAATAATCGTTCGAAGTTTCGGCCGATACTTTTTCAACACGTCCCTCGATGCGCACCTGCCTTTCGAGCTCGAGCCAGGTAAAAAGCAGGGCTGCATGCGGATTTTCGTCCAGTTCCCGGCCTTTCCGGCTTTCGTAGTTGGTATAAAACACAAATCCGCCGTTTTCAAGTCCTTTCAACAACACCGTGCGAGCGCTGGGCAGGCCTCCGGTTGTGGCGGTGGCCAGGGTCATGGCGTTGGGTTCGGGAAGCTGGCTGTTCAGTGCTTCTTCAAACCATCGTTTGAATTGTTCGAGCGGATCGGAAAGCACATCGGCCTCCGAGAGCGACTCGAGGCTGTAGTTGCGGCGCAGGTCTGCTATGTTCATGGTGTTGTTGCTTTAGAACGCGCAAATTACGCCAGCAAACGGAACAAAAGGAACAGTAATCCGGCCGTTACAAAAGTTACCGGCAAGGTAAGCAGCCAGGCCAGTGCGATGTTGTTGATGGTTTTTTTGCGCAGATTTTTCAATCCGCCTGAAGCGACCATGGTACCTGCCACACCGGACGACAAAACGTGGGTTGTAGAAACCGGCAGACCGAACCAGGTGCTCAGACCGATGGTCATGGCGGCGATCACTTCGGCCGAAGCGCCCTGAGCGTAGGTCAGGTGACTTTTGCCAATTTTTTCGCCGATGGTCACCACGATGCGTTTCCAGCCTATCATGGTACCTACGCCGAGCGAAAGCGAAATAAGCACCATGACCCAGGTTGGAGCAAATTCGTAGGACTTTTTCAGTTGTTTGATTTCGGATTTGATCGTTGGAACAAGCGCAACGTCTATCCACTGGTTGTCGATGGCCGATTGCAGCGACTTGTTGAGTCCCTGCATGCTTTTACGCAATTTCAGAGCGCCTGCCTTGTCGCCATGGGTTTGTACACTGTCTACCTGCAACTGAACATTTCTTGCGGAAGTAACAAGGGCAATGGTATGTACATCAAGCAAACTATCGGGTTTGTTTTGGCTCAATTCCTTTTCAATACGCTGGGCGGAGCCGCGCAGGTTATCGAGTGGGATGCGGCCATCGAAGGCAAACTGCATGGGCAGGAAAGCAATAAGAACCACCAGCATGAGTCCCACGCCTTTTTGTCCGTCGTTGGAACCGTGGAAAAAACTCACCAGGGTACAGGTGGTAACCAGAACGGCGCGAATCCAGAACGGCGGCTTTTTCTTTTTGTCGGGTTCGTTGAATATCGCTTTGTTTTTGATGGTTGTACTCAATATAAACATGAGCAAAATGGCCATGGAAAACCCAAAAAGTGGCGAAAACAGCAAGGAAAGGCCGATTTCTTTGGCTTTTTCCCAATTGACCCCTGCGCCACCGTAGAGCGACCAGAAGGCAAACCCGCCGCCAAGCAACGAACCGATCATGGTATGCGACGAGGAGTTGGGGATGCCCATGTACCAGGTTGCAAGGTTCCAAAAAATGGCGGTGACCAGGATGGCCATTACCAGCGCTATGTTTTCACCCAGGCTGTGCGCCATGAGGTCGTTGAGTGGAAGCATTTTAATCATGCCCATGGCTACGGCGATACCGCCGGCCCAAACGCCAAGGAAATTCCATATACCCGACCACACCACGGCAAAACCGGGCTTGAGGGTTTTGGTGTAAATAACGGTGGCTACCGCATTGGCTGTATCGTGGAAACCATTGATGGCTTCATAAAAACAAACAGCTACAACACAAAGGATTAGAAAAACTGAAGCGGTGGTATCAAGTCCAAAAATGAATGCCAGCATGGTGCAGGTAGGATGGTTTCAAGTCTTAAAGTTAGTAATTGAATTGAACCTGCAAGCGCAAAAGGTTGCCCTGCTGGTAATTATCTGAATTTACGGCATCTTCGAAACGGCGTGCCGACATGGTGTACATGGCAACAAATTCAAAATATTTGTTCAGTTGCCATTCCACACCCACTTCACTTTCATTTACATGGTAAGAACGTGCGTCGAGCTCCTGTTTTTTTCCGCCCTCGTAATAATGATAGCGTACAAAGGGAAAAAACAGCTGTTTGCCCGATTGGATACGATACGACAACATGGCATAACCACCTTTGAGCGGTTTTTGATCAATGGTATTGGTTTCCGGATTGTACTGTGGTCCTGTACCGATGTTGTATTCGGCCTGGAAACCCAACGGCTGCGGGTACACGATGAAACTGGCAGCCACACGACTGTCTTCATAGCTGAAGTCGGGATTGATGCCCTGGATGTCTTTCGTAACCGACGATACGATCACATTGCCCGTATAACCCTGAATTCCTGCTTCAATGATTTGGCCGTTTTTGAGCAAAAACGGGTAACTCACGCGGCCCACGGCATGAAAACCGTTGTTTAGCTCAGGCTTGTTGGCACTTTGGCCGTTGTAAACGCCCATACCCACCACGCCGTAGTCGCCCGAACCTTTCAGTCCTGAATTGACGAGGTAGGCAAAACGTTCTCGGATTTTTTTGGGTGCCCAATATCCGAACACTGCCATGTCGCGCTCGTTGGGAGCGGCACTGTTGAGCCCGTCGTTGCGGTCAAGCGGTATGCGGTTCTGGCTCGATTGAAGATTTTCAAAGCCGTAAGGGATTTTGCTTTGTCCAAAACGCAGGCGGTATGTTTTGTCCTTATCAAGCGCCAAATCGACGTATGCATCGCGAATCTGTGCAATGTGGTTGTTGCCCGAGATGCTGTTGGCGAAGTCGGGCTGGATGTATATGTACACACGGTCGTGTACATTGCCAGAGATCACGAGACGAATACGGCGAAAAAAGAAGCCGTTGTTGTCGCCCCAGGATTTGTCGCACTGTTCACATTTGAGGTCTGGATTGGTTTCCAACAGGCGGTTGTACCGAAATTGAGCATAGCCGCGCAGACTGATCTGGTCGTACCATTTTTTGGATGGTGTTTCCGTAACTGCTGGTTTTTGCGAAGTGGTTACCTGGAGCGCCGTGGTGTCCTGAGCATGTAATAAGGCACTGAAAAACAGCATTATAGCTACTGTTAAGGCAATAATTCGGGCAAGGTGCAAGGTGTATTGCATGGTCTGTTGCACGTTGTTCAAAAGATCGTTTGAGGAAGCAGGCCCTCAGCCAAACAGTCAAAACAACGTTTTATATTTTTTAATTGATCGATAATCGGATTAAAATAATGCTGCAAAGGTCTGCAATGAGCTTCATCAAAATTTTATTCGCAGGTTAAGTTAATGTAAAGTTTTTGTTACTTTAATGTATACCCTAACACGTCTAAAGGCAGATTTAAGCCATCTCAATTCGTAACAACAACTTAACCCTCACTTCATATTGACTTAACATACCAAAACGATCTTTACAACCGTTTTTTAATTGATCAGTTCCGCTTCGGGCGGAGCCGGGCATCGCCAATGGGCGGTGCCTTGTTATTTTCAGTGGTCAGCAGTCAGCAGTCAGCAGTCAGTGGTCAGCAGTCAGTTGAGTCGACAGTCGACAGTCATTGACAATGAATGACAAGGACTGTTGACTGTCGACTCAACTGACTGCTGACCACTGACCACTGACTGCCTTTTTGTCGCCTCCACCCAACATATTCTGCCAAGTATTGCCTTGAATTCCCGGTGGCAAGCTATTTGCTTTTGTAATCAGAAGCTATAGTGACGCTTTTTGCTGTCAGCTTGACACAATTCCTCTTTTTTAAGCGCTCATTTGGTGAAAAACACCAAAATTTGCAGAAGAGCGCCATTGACATAAATTTCCCTTATTGACGGAGTATATGAGTATGTTTGAAAACTGGATTATGACTACACAATCGGACGATGAACCCGACTTTGTGCCGCTTTTTTCCCTGGAAGAAGAAGACGAGGCAAAGCAGGGCGAGGTGTTTCCGGACACCATGCCTATTTTACCATTGAAAAATACCGTGCTGTTTCCCGGCATTGTTACGCCCATCACCATTGGCCGCGACAAAAGCATCCGCGCCGTTCAAAAAGCATACGAAGACAACCGCCTTGTGGGCGTTTTGTCACAAAAAGACATCAAAATTGAGAGCCCTACCGCGCGCGACCTGTACCGCGTAGGTACCATTGCCCGCATTTTGAAACTGCTCAAAATGCCCGACGGGTCCACCACAGCCATTCTTCAGGGGCGCAAACGTTTCCAACTGGACGATATGGTGACCGAAGATCCTTACATGATCGGCGAAATCAGCACCCTGGAATACGAGCAGCCCAAAAACAAACTCGAGTTCAAGGCCATGCTCAGCAGCATCCGTGATGCCGCCAAACAAATCATTGAACTTTCGCCACAAATACCTTCGGAAGCCGTCGTGATGCTTAAAAACATCAGCAACGACAACTTCCTGCTCAATTTTATTGCCTCCAACCTGGGCATCAAAATTGAAGAAAAACAGCGCATCCTTGAAATCAGCAACCTCAAGGAAAAATCGAACCGCATCCTGGAACACATGGATTCGGAACTGCAGTTGCTCGAACTGAAAGATCAGATCGAGGCCAAGGTGCGCAACGACATCGAAAAGCAACAGCGCGACTACTTCCTTAGCCAACAGCTTAAAACCATTCAGGAAGAGCTCGGTCAAAACCCACAGGAAGAGGAAATCAACGGCCTCATCATCCGCGCCCACAAGAAAAAGTGGCCGAAAAATGTGGAAGAGGTGTTCCTGCGCGAAATCAACAAGCTTCGCCGCGTGAACCCACAGGTGGCCGAATACGCCATCGGACTCAATTACCTCGAAACGATCCTCGATCTGCCGTGGCTGGAATTTACCAAAGACAACTTCGACCTCAAAAAGGTCAAAGACGTGCTCGATAAGGACCACTACGGCTTGTCCAAAGTGAAAGAACGCATCCTCGAACACCTGGCCGTTCTCAAGCTGAAAGGCGACATGAAAGCGCCCATTCTGTGCCTTGTAGGCCCTCCGGGGGTAGGCAAAACATCGTTGGGCAACAGCATCGCCAAAGCGCTTAAACGCAAATACGTGCGCATGAGCCTCGGCGGATTGCACGACGAAGCCGAAATCCGCGGTCACCGCAAAACGTACATCGGCGCCATGCCGGGCCGCATTGTACAGTCGCTCAAAAAAGCCAAATCCGGCAATCCTGTGTTCATCCTCGACGAGATCGACAAGGTGGGCAAAGACTTCCGCGGCGACCCGTCGTCGGCCTTGCTCGAAGTACTCGACCCCGAACAAAACACCACTTTCCACGACAACTACCTCGAAATCGAGTACGACTTGTCAAAAGTGTTGTTCATAGCCACTGCCAACTCCTTGTCGACCATACAGCCGGCCCTGCTCGACCGTATGGAAATCATCGAAATTGCCGGTTATTCACTCGAAGAAAAAGTGGAAATCGCCAAACGCCACCTCATTCCCGAGCAGCGCAAGGAACACGGCTTGAAACCCGGACATGTAAAAATTTCCGACAAAGCGCTCATCAGGATCATACAAAGCTACACGGCCGAAAGCGGCGTCCGCAGTCTGGCCCGCGAAATTGGCTCCGTAATGCGCTCTGTGGCCAAAAAAGTAGCCATGGAAGAAGCGTATGAAGTGATGGTTAAACCTGAACACATCCACGGTATCCTGGGCCCGACCAAATACGACGCCGAAGTGTACAAGGAAAAGCAGGAGCCCGGCGTGGCCATAGGCCTTGCCTGGACATCCGTGGGCGGCGAAATCCTTTTCATCGAGGTTAGCCTCAACAAAGGCAACGGACGCCTGCAGCTTACCGGCAACCTCGGCGATGTGATGAAAGAAAGCGCCAGCACGGCCCTCAGCTACATCAAAGCCCATACCGCACAACTCGGTCTGGAGCCCGAGGTGTTCGACCGCACCGACATCCACGTACACGTGCCCGAAGGCGCCATCCCCAAAGATGGTCCATCGGCAGGCGTCACCATGCTCACCGCCATTACTTCGGCTTTTGTGGGCAAACCCGTGAAACCGTTTCTTGCCATGACCGGCGAAATTACCCTCCGTGGCAAAGTATTGCCCGTGGGTGGTATCAAGGAAAAAATCCTTGCCGCCAAACGCGCCGGTCTGAAAGAAGTACTGCTGTGCCGTGAGAACGAAAAACACGTTCTGGAAATCGAAGCCGAATACATCAAAGGGCTTACGTTCCGCTACGTAGACCGCATGGACGAGGTACTTGAATCCGCCATCGGCCTGTCACCTTTAAAAGTTAACGGCGCGGTTAAAGGAAAAAAGAAGGAAAAAATGGAGGTGGTTTAATTGGAAAAACATTGCCATTTGATATACGACAGCCTTTCTGCAAAACGGAAAGGCTGTTTTTTTTATGCTTTTGCCTTAGCCAACTTGTCATCCCAGCGAAGCGTGGGATCTGTTCCATTTATTGGAGATCAATATGATTGTATAACTTATTGATTATTAACATTATTAAAATGCCTACGGGTATGCAGGATAAGGGAACAGATCCCACGCTTCGCTGGGATGACAAAACAATGGGTTTGGGAGGGGTTGGGGCTGAAGCCCCTGAATCCATAGATTATTCGGCGAAAATTATTGAATAATGGCTAACGGCCCCTTTTTGCACAACCTCTATCTCCACTAATAGTGAGTAGCAAAACACCATGGTTCAGCTGATAATAAAGATTTACATCGGCATGTATGGCCAGACACCCCGTTTTCTACATGTAAAACCCCGCCGCATAAACCACGTATTCCACAAAAAACAAACCCCAAAAAAAATAATAAAACCGCTTTACCTGCTTGTCGTCTTCCACCTTAAGGCGCCATGCCTGCCACAAAAACATACCCAGAAACCAAAGGTGGGAAACAGCGTAAAAAGCAGGCGCCGGTAAAATGCCCTTGACGGCGGCTACCACCACAGCAAGGTAGGCCACACTCACCACAACCACGCCGGCAACAAAGGCCGGACGACGACCGGCCAACACCGCAAGCGTACCAAAACTATACGCTTTGTCGCCTTGCGTATCCGGAATGTCTTTGAACCAGGCTATACCCAAACTGAAAGCCGCCACAAAAATTACCAATGGCCATACGGCAGGCTCGAGGGCGCCGTTGCCCGTAAGTTCGTACCGAAAATGTTGGTAAAACCCAACATTTACCATAAGTCCACGCACCAGTGCTATGGCTGCTGCCGCACCCAGGTGATGGCGTTTGAACTTGAGCGGTGGTAAAGAATACGCCGTACCAATACCCATGATGAGGGCAATAAGAGTCAGGAAAGTCCAGGAAAACCAGGCTGCAAAACCAAGTGCCAAAAATCCACATACCAAAACGATGATCATGCCCTGGCGGCGCGAAAGCACCCCTGCCGCAATGGGCAGCCAGGGCTTGTTGATGCGGTCAACTTCCACATCGGCCCATTGGTTCAAACCGGTGATGTAAACGTTGCAGCACAAGGCAGCGACCAGCGAACCAACCAGTAGTGGCCAGTTACCCGGCACATCGCGAACAGCGATGGCATAAAGCGCGGTGATGCTTAAAAAACTACCTATGATGGTGTGTGGGCGGCTGAATTGCCATAACGTGCGTAGGAATCTCATCAAATCAGGGGTTGATCTCCCGTGTTTACCACCTCTGCCGGAAGTACACAAAACCATGCTACGGGAGCCCACACATAACCGCTCATCCCGGAAAATGTTGTGCATCCCTCGGGAGCGTACAAACGGGCGCGCTCAAACATACGCCTGGGGGCGTCCACTTTTAAAACACTTGCAAGTCCATCCCACGTCACGGTAAGCACATTTACAGGCAAAATCCAGGTAAAAAGCAGTCTTTCCCAACGGAAAGGACGTACCAACGGGGCCAACAGCACCTGGCCGACCGTCGTGGTAAACGCTATTTTTAAAAAACACCACACATCAGGCTGCAAGATCTCCGCCACAAACAAACCATGTTTTCCGGCCCCGGCAATAAGCTTTTGTTTGTCCGATTCTTCAAAATGGTGGAAAGCATTAAACATCGTACGCAGGCCCGGCAGGTGCGTGGGCGCTGCCAGGGCATCCACCGGTTCGTGAAACCAACGCACCCGGTCTGTTCCCGTTTCTGAAGGCGAAGGAAACAAATCGGTGAGCACAAACGACACCGTTTCCAGGGCCCGGTGCCGTGCAAGTGCCATGGATGGTCCGCCGCTGCCGGCGCCAAGATCGACCACCTCCCCTACCCCGGCGCGCCCAAGCATATCGGCCAGCACAGGCGCCAACGGACCGTATACACCGAACCGGTGCACCAGCCAGCCGATGAATTCGGTTTGCATGCGCCGCATCCACGACGGGAACCACAGCTGATCTTCAAGTTCGGGGAAGTTCAAGTTTAAAGTTTGAAGTTTAAAGTTTAAAGGGGTGGTAAGGCCTGGCTGCAGGTTGGACTATTGAATTTTTGGTGCCGGGGCGAAAGTGAGCAAATTTTATTTCAGTTTGGGCAATATTTACATTACTTGCCGAATGCCTAAGGCAAAAATATAACGCAACATGAAGTAATATTTGCTCACTTTCGCATTGCACAGAAAACCCAACAATCCAAACTGCAGCCAGGTTTTTGAATCACTTTAAACTTTAAACTTTGAACTTTGAACTCATAATCCTTGGCGCTGCGGTGCTGGTTTTAACCCTGGTAACCGAGGGTGTTGCAAGAAAAGGCTGGTTGCCCCAGTGGGTGTGCCGGAAAATCCTGCATGTAGGTGCCGTTGGTGCATGTTCCATAGCGCCGATGATATTGCAGGACCTCAACACGTTGCGGATGGTGGTTGCCTGTGCAGAGCCTGTGTTGTTTTACCTCGTGGCTTCCGGCAGGTTGTTCAGCGAGGAGGACGGGCGCAAAAGTTGGGGCATTGCACTTTTCCCACTGGCTTACCTGGTGTTGTTGTTTGTTTTCCCCAACGACCGTTGGCTCATTGGTTTGCCCATGGCCATTTTGGCGGTAAGCGACGCGGTGGCTGCCGTAGCGGGACATCTTTGGGGGCGGTCCTTTTTTTCACTTACGGGCGACCGAAAATCATGGACCGGAAGTACGGCATTTGCCATGAGCGTACCCATCGTGACGATCACTTTCTTTTTTGTTTTTCCCAAACACTTCCCGGAAACGATTTATTTGGACACGCCCTTTTTCTTCGTGCTGGCGGGCATCGCCATCATGCTGGCGGCCTTCGAAGCTTTGGGCTCGCGGGGATTCGACAACCTGTATGTGCCCCTCGCGGCGGCGGCGTTGTTTTGGCGTTTGCCAAACATGCTCGAGCCGGGTTTCCATGCCTTGTTGTTCAACGCCTGCATCCCATTTTCCTTTGCTTTTGCCGCAGCGGGTTTGCGCAAGGGTTGGCTCAGCGCGGGCGGCGCCGTAACCGCTTCGTTGTTAGGACTTTGGGTCACTTATTTCGCCGGCGTCCAATGGCTTTTGCCCCTGTTTTTTTTCTTCATCAGCAGTACGGTTTTGGGCCGGTTGGCGCCCAAAAGTACGGCAGCAGATGCCAAACACGGCAAAGCGCGCGATGCCCTTCAGGTCGTTTGCAACGGTGGTATTTTTGCTTTTTTGGCCTTGTTTGCCGGAGAAGAAAATGTGCAGATATTGACACTTATGGCCGTGTCCATGGCGGTGTGTACTGCCGATACCTGGGCTTCGGAAATCGGACTTGTTTTTCGACAAAAAACCTACGACATCGTGCGGTTCAAAACGGTGCCACCGGGATTGTCGGGCGGCATAAGTGTTGCGGGAACAATTGGCGGTTTGGCGGGCGCCTTAGCCATGGCCTTATTTTGCAACTTGCTGCTGTTTGATGGTTTAAACGTACATTTTATTTTTAAAATAACATTTTTAGGCACCTTCGGCATGTTGCTCGACAGCGTGCTGGGCGCCACGTGGCAGGCCCGTTTTAGAAAAAACGACCTGGAAACCGACATGGAATTACCCGGCAGTACACTGGCAAACGGGCATCGTTGGTTCGACAACGATGCGGTGAATGTGGTAAGCAATGCTGTGGTGGTCGGTTTGTCGGTGGGTTGGTTGGTCTTTTAGTCTTTTAGTCGGTTGGTCGGTTGGTCGGTGTCTTCCTTCGGTCCTAATGAACCGGGGTAAATCGGGTGCAATGTCGCCATAATTCATCATCAGGTGTCTCCCTTCGGTCGACATGACAGGGCGCTTATTATCAAGGAATTATCCGGATTTCTCGCTACGCTCGAAATTGCGCTCACTTCGCGCTATATATTGGTATTGTCGGAATGCATTTCGAGCGCATCGATAAATCCAGAAAATACCTTGCCTAATTAGACTCCGGACATCCAAATACATTCAAAAACCACTCGTTTGGGCTACAAAATCATTTGTCTCGCTGCACTCGAAATTTTAGAGTGTCAATCGCTCTTGGGCTTAAATCATTTGCCATGGCTTGAACAACGCGCGTTCAGAATTTCGAGCGTAGCGAGAAATCCGGATAATCCCGTGATAATAAGCGCCTTGTCATGTCGAGCGCAGCGAGACACCTGATTTTTAGACCAACCGACCAACCGACCAACCGACCAACCGACCAACTCCCTATCTTTGCCCCATGTATGCATATTTGAAAGGCGAACTGACGTTTCGCAGTCCCGCATTTGTGGTGCTCGACGTAGGAGGCGTGGGCTACCACGTGAACATTCCACTGAGCACCTACACGGCCCTGGAGGGCAAAGAAAAAGCGACCTTGTACACGCACTTGCAGGTACGGGAAGACGCGCATACCCTGTACGGTTTTGCCACCCAAACCGAACGCACCCTTTTTATACAACTCATTGGCGTTACGGGAGTTGGAGCCACCACGGCCCAGCTTTTGTTGTCGTCCATGAGTGTGGATGAGATCCGTTCGGCGGTGGTGGGTGAGCAGGCGCATGTGTTGCAAAAGGTGAAAGGCATCGGGGCAAAAACGGCCAAACAAATCATCCTCGATTTGAAGGAAAAACTCACCAAAGAATCGCCCGATGCGCCGCTGTTGTTGCCTGCCCTCGACAATACGGTGCGGGAAGAAGCGTTATCTGCGCTTCTGGCTTTGGGCTTCACACGGATAGCCGTGCAAAAAGCCCTCAACCATGTGATGAAGGAAAATCCGGCCCTGATGCGGGTGGAAGACCTCATCAAACTTGCGTTGAAATCGCTGAGCGCGTAGTTCATCTACCCTGTTTGGCATAAAACTTGCATTTCGGGAAAAACACATTTGTCGGCCGGAGGTCAAACCCGGTCGCAAGCGGTGTTTTTTTTCAAAATATTTGTAAAAAATGGGTGTTAAACCCTCTTTTGCAGGCAACCAGGGCGACCGGCACGGCGTCATTGTCCAGTTACCTGCGAATCCATACAGACCTGACTTTGAACATGACGAAGAGGAATATCCTTCTTGCGAACCTTGGCATACTGACAATCAGCACGTTGTACGCGTTTTCATACCCTGAAATCGTACGCGACCAGGTGCTTACTTTGTTTTTTCCCGACAGGAATCCATCGGTTGCTTTTGTAAACAACGGATTAACCCTGCAAGACGCTGCCGCGCCGCGCGATACCAACCCACCTTTTCAGGAGCGTTACGACGATTTCCTCAACGGGACGAATACAAATCCCATCGATTTGCAGGATCCCAAGGCCATCGACAAGGAGGTTGAATACGACCCGTCCACCAACATGTACATCATTACCGAAAGAATCGGTGACGATTTTTACCGGGCACCGACGTACATGACCTTCGAGGAATACGTTCGTTACAGGGACAACAAACAACAACAGGAATATTTCGACCGCCTTCAGGGTGTTGCTTCCGCCGGCGACCGCAGCAGCAGCGGCGTGGTGGACCCCATCGCCAAATTTGATGTAAAAACATCGCTTGTCGACAGGCTTTTCGGCGGCACCAACGTCGACATCCGACCATCGGGCAACATCAACCTCACTTTTGGATTTGATTACCAAAAGATCGAAAACCCCATCCTTACCCTTCGCCAGCAACAGACGGGCAACTTCGACTTCGACATGGACATCAACATGAACGCGTCGGGTAAAATCGGGGAAAAACTCAACCTTAACTTCAATTACAATACCCAGGCGACGTTTGATTTCGACAATCAGATGAAGATCCAGTACGATACCAAGAACTTCAGCGAAGACGAAATCATCCAGAACATCGAGGCCGGTAACGTTAGCATGCCCTTGCGCTCCAGCCTCATCAAAGGCGCGCAAAACCTTTTCGGCTTAAAAACCGAAATGAAATTCGGTCACCTCCGCTCCACCATCGTCGTCAGTCAGCAGCGTTCGAAACAGCAAAGTTTGACCGTTCAGGGTGGTTCACAAGTTCAGGTGTACGAAAAACCGATCGACGAATACGACGAGAACCGTCACTTTTTTATGAGCCACTGGAACCGCGAAGAGTTCGAACCGGCCATGAAATGCCTTCCCGTACCACAATCGCTGTTCAACATCACCCGCATCGAGGTGTGGATCACCAACGACCGCCTCGCCACCGAAAACGTGCGCGACATCGTACCGATTGCCGACCTGGGTGAAGCCGAAAAAACAAAGGATCAGTGGAAAATTAATGCGCCGCCCTACCTCGACAGCAACAACAAACCCCTGCCCGACAACAGCAACAACAGCTTGTACCCTACCATACGGAGCGCACTGAACGATGACCCCTCATTCCGTTTTTCCGACCAGGTGGTACGCCGGCTCACCGACCCGATGGGCGACTTCAACATCCAGCAAATCACGGATTTTGAAAAAGTACGCGCCCGCCTGCTGAACTCCTCCGAATTTACCTACCACGAGCAGCTGGGCTTTGTAAGCATCAACCTCAATGTGCAGCCCGACCAGGTGGTGGGTCTTGCCATGGAGTACACCTACAACGGTGTGCCGCACAAAATTGGTGAGTTCACCAGCGAGGTGCCCAACGGCGATACGTTGAACCAGAACGTGTTGTTTGTGAAGATGTTGAAAAGTACCACGGCGAACGTCCAGTTGCCCATTTGGGACCTGATGATGAAAAACATTTACGCCGTGGGTTCCGCCAACGTGGATCCACAGGAGTTCCGTTTTGATGTTTTTTACGAAGATCCGGGCAAAGGACAAAAACGTTTTCTTGATTCCGACAACGTACCCAGCGCCCTGCGCGCCAGACCTCTGCTGCAATTGTTTGGGCTCGACAACTTAAACTTGCAGGCCGACCCAGGGGCAGACGGTATTTTCGACTTCGTGCCCGGCCTTACCATCAACCTGCGCTCCGGTCGTGTGATGTTTCCCGTACTTGAACCATTCGGTAGCTCACTGCTCAACACCTTCCGCGCTGCAGACCCAAGCGTCGACTCCGCACAACTCGCTGAAACCCTTATTTACACCCAACTTTACGACTCCACACTGTTCCGGGCAAGGGAATACCAACAGCTTAACCGATTCACCCTCAAGGGGTCTTACAAATCATCTACATCTTCCGAAATATCCCTCGGCACCTTCAACCTGCCCAAAGGTTCGGTGCGTGTGAGCGCCGGCGGACGGCAATTGGTGGAAGGCCAGGATTACCAAATCGATTACAACATCGGTAAGGTAAAAATTCTGAACGACGCCATTTTGCAGTCCGGACAAAACGTAAGCATCAGTTTTGAGGACAATACCCTGTTCGGTTTCCAGGCACGAACGATGTTCGGGGCGCGTTTCGACTATGCCCTCGACAAAGACATCAACCTCGGTGCTACGTACATGAACCTGTTCGAAAGGCCGTTGACACAAAAAGTAAATTTTGGCGACGACCCCATCAACAACCGCATGTACGGTTTCGACTTCAACATGTCGAAAGACGCGCCGTGGCTGACCCGTATTGTGGATAAAATTCCTTTCATCGACACCAAAGAGCCATCGAGCATCACGGCACAGGCGGAGGTGGCTTTCCTCAACCCCGGCTACAACAAAGCCATCAACCAGGGTCAGGACGAAGGCGGTACGGTGTACATCGACGACTTTGAGGGCAGCACGTCCAACCTGCTGCTTTCCAACCCGGCCAACGTGTGGTTCATCGCTTCGGTGCCGCAAGGCGACCTGAGTTTGTTCCCCGAGTCGGCCTACACCGACACGCTTGCCCTGGGTGTGAACCGCGGTAACCTTTCGTGGTACGTGGCCGACCCAAGTGCCCGCGACGGCGTGGATGCCGAAGACCCGTACACACGGTTGTTCAACTACCAGGACATTTTCCCAAACCGCCAGCTTACACCGCTCGAGCAGAACATTCTGCGTCCGCTCGACGTCACGTTTTACCCCCGCGATCGCGGTCCGTACAACTTCGAATTGCCCGACGGTTATCCCGGCATTTCGCAGGGCCTCACCACGAGCGGTGAGCTCAATGAGCCCAATACACGCTGGGGCGGTTTTATGCGCGGCCTGAACACCAACGACTTTGAAGCAGCCAACATCGAGTTCATCGAGTTTTGGATGCTGAACCCCTACATGGAAAAAGTTGACGGCACCGGCGTTTCCAAGGATGGCGACATGTACATCGACCTGGGTACCATTTCGGAGGACATCATGCGCGACTCGCGCCAGTTTTTTGAAAATGCCATCCCAACCAGTGCAGGCAGCGGCGCCACCGTAAACACCAGAATGGGCCGTGTTCCTGTTTTGCCTCCCGTGGTGAACGCCTTCGACAACGACCCGGCCAAACGTATTTTGCAGGACGTAGGCCTCGACGGTCTGGACGATGAAGGCGAACGCGGTTTTTACACCGAATGGTTGAACGCCATCATGGCCTCCACCCTGTCGCCCAACGCCAAAGCTGCTTTTGAAGAAGACCCTTCCAACGACAACTTTGTGTACTTCAACGATCCGGCATTCGAAAACGACCAGCCGGGCATGCTTGAACGTTACCGCAAATTCAACAACCAGCAGGGCAACTCACCCACCAACGAAACTTCGAACCTCAATCCTTCATCGACCACCCTTCCCGACATTGAGGACCTGAACCGCGACAACTCGCTGAACGAAAACGAAGCCTATTTCCGCTACAAACTGCACCTGCACAAAACCATGCAGGGCAACCAGGAAGTACTCGACCTTTCCAACCCTGCCATATCCGAAATCGTTACCGATACCGTCATGTTTGATCGCGACGGCAAAACGTACATCTGGTACCGTTTCAAATTGCCCCTCGACCATGCAGGCCGCACCAAAGTGGGCGCCATCCAGGACTTCCGTTCGATCCGTTTCATCCGTATGTTTTGGAAGGATTTTGACGAACGCACCACCTTCCGTTTTGCAACCCTCGAACTCGGCCGCAACCAATGGCGCCGATTTACCCAGCCTTTGGCCGAATGCGACGTGCCCAAAATCGCAATACCGTTCGACGTGAACGCCGTAAGCATCGAAGAAAACTCGGCGCGAACACCGTTTAATTATGTCATACCCTTCGGTGTGCAACGGGAACAATCGGTGGGTGCTTTCCCCGATGTTTTGCAGAACGAACAGTCCATGGCTGTATCCATTTGTTCCCTGAACTACTGCGATGCCCGAGGCGTGTTTAAAACGCTGAACATGGACCTGCGCCAGTTCGACCGCATCAAAATGTTTGTGCACGCCGAGGCCCAGGAGCCGATGGTTTCCCCACTCGACTCCCAGGATCTTACGGTATTTATCCGACTTGGCTCCGACTTTTACAACAACTACTACGAATACGAAATACCCCTGTACCCATCCGACCCCAACAACCTGAACGGTGTTCCAGAAAGCAGGGAGTACAAGGATGAAGTATGGCGGCCCGAAAACCAGTTCGACATACCGCTCGACCTGCTTACGGAAGTAAAAAAACTGCGCAACGCCGATCCCGACTGGCCATTTGCAACACCTTACGTAGTTAATGACCCCGGGAAACCCGGGAGCAGGGTAAAAGTGGTGGGCAACCCCAACCTGGGGTATGTAAAAGGCATCATGATGGGTGTGCGCAACGTGGATACCATCGATTTCGACAACCACTGCGTAGAAGTGTGGTTCAACGAATTGCGCCTGAACGGTTTTAGCGAAAAAGGCGGCTTCGCCGGTCTGGCAAGGGTAGATATGAAACTGGCCGACTTTGGCAACGTGGCCCTTTCGGGCAACTACTCCGGCATCGGTTGGGGCTCCATTGAAGAACGCCTCATCCAGCGTCAGCTTGAGGAAATTTACCAGTACGACATCTCGACAAACCTCGAGCTGGGTAAGTTCCTGCCGGAAAAAACAGGCATCCGAATTCCGTTTTACGTACAGTATTCCAATGTCACACGTCTTCCCAAATACGACCCGTACGACCTCGACATCATCCTGAAAGAAAAAATTCAGGAGGCCGATGCCACCGATCGTGACAGCATCCGCGACCAGGCACAGGATGTAACCATTGTGCGTGGTTACAACTTCACCAACGTGCGCAAAGAACGCCGGGGCAACAAAAAACCCATGCCCTGGGACATCGAAAATTTCAGCCTGACCTATGCGTTTAACCAGCAGAAAAAACGCAACCCGTTCATCATCAGCGATCAACTGAACCAATACAAAGGCGCGCTCGACTACCAGTACAGCACCGGTATGAAACCGCTGGAACCGTTTAAAAATTCCAAATTAAACGACACGTATTTTAAGTGGATCAAAGATTTCAACTTCAACCCGATCCCCAATACCTACGGCTTTGGTACCAGTGTCGACCGTGTTGTACAAACCACAACATGGCGTTTTGCAGGTGAGGACCCCAAACTCAACACGTATTACAACAGACGATTCCTTTGGGACCGCAACTTCGACCTCGGATGGGATTTGGCACGCTCGCTGCGTTTCAACTTTGATGCTAATTCCCGAAACGTTATTGACGAACCCCTGCAGTTCAATACCGATGGCACGGAAGTTTCCAAAGAAGAGCGCAAAGACTCCATCTGGCAAAACATCCGAACCCTTGGGCGTCCTAAAAACTACATGCACAATGCCACGCTCAACTGGACGTTGCCATTCCGTTCCATTCCTTACATGGACTGGGTTACGATGAAGGCGTCTTATTCGGCCGGTTACAGCTGGACAGCCCAGTCGCTCAAGCTGCAAAACCTGGAATCGGTGTACGACGACGTGAATTCACGCAACCTCGGTCACATCATCCAAAACAACAACCTGCGGCAAATCAACGGCGACTTCAACTTTGAGAGTTTGTACAACAAGAGCAAATACCTTGCGAAGATCAACAAACCCAAAGGCAAAGTCCCCGGAACCAGCGGCGGTGCACCCGGTGATAAAAACGCTCCCGGTGGCCGCGGGCGTACTCCAGGAATGCCGGCAGAGGGCGAACTGGGCGCCAATCCCGACAAAAAGTCTGACCCGAAAAAGAACAACAGTACCGTACCGGGCGTCATACCCAACCCTTCCGCGAGCAAAACAGACTCGATCGCTGCGGCTGGCGATGGCGACAAAAAAGACAAAAAGAAGGAAAAGGACCCGAACAGGCAACCTTCAACAGGCGAACGTATCGCCCTGCGCCCAATTATGCTGCTGCGCAAAGCCCGATTTACCTATAGTGAAAACTACACTACGGTGGTGCCTGGCTTTACGCCCGATACCAAACTTTTGGGCTTGAGTGAAGGTTTTGAAGCCCCGGGTTGGGCATTCGTGGCTGGTATTCAACCCAAAATCAGCTGGCTGGATGAAGCCGGTGAAAACGGATGGATCACCTATCGTCCCGAATTGAACCAACAGGTGATGCGGAATTACACCCAAACATTCGATGCCGGCGCAACCCTTGAGCCGTTCAACGAATTCAGGATAGAACTCAACTCGGCCAAACAATTTACAAAAAACAACACCGAGTTGTTTAAAGACCAGGATTTCAGTCTGGATCCCAATGACGTCGACTTCCAGCACCGAGCACAACGCGACCTGGGAAGTTACACGGTTACGTTTTTCTCGCTGAACACCCTGTTTAACAACGACATTGATGGACTTTTCAAAAAATTTGAAAACAACCGTCTAATCATTTCCGACCGCCTCGGTGTGGATGCCGGCAACACCGATCCGCACACGGAGGATGGTCCGCAATACAAATTTGGTTATGGTAAAATCCAGCAGGAAGTGCTTTTGCCCTCCTTTGTTGCCGCTTACACCGAAAAAGACGCAAACTCGGTTGGCCTCGACGTGTTTAAAATAAACCCTTCGGTGAACTGGAAACTGAATTACAACGGCTTGTCCAAAGTGGGCAACCTCAGTAAAATTTTCTCCAGCATCCAGATCTCGCACGGCTACAAAAGCACGCTTACCGTCAGCTCGTACAACACCGACATCTTTTACGATCCGGCGCAACCAAATACCATTGACTCGCTCAACTTCAACTACGTCGCCCGTTATGAAATACCACAAGTGGTCATCAACGAGCAACTGGCGCCGTTGCTCGGCATCGACGTCAAGCTGCGCAACGACATGACTTTCCGCGTCGATTTCAAAAAATCACGCACACTCGCCATGTCGTTCATCGATTACCAACTCGCCGAAACACGCTCTTCGGGCTACCTCGTCGGGTTCGGTTACCGCATGCGCAACGTCAACATCCCGTTCCTGACCAACAACAAAACCAAAAAAACGAGCAGCAAAAAGAAAAAAACCGATACCACGCCTGGCCCCGGCGGCCGGCCTGCAGGTGGCAACGCGCAGCAAGCCAACGACATGAACTTTAAGTTCGACTTCGAGCTGCGCGACGACATCACCGTGAACCACCGCCTCGACCAGCTCGATGAAGCCGTGCCCACCCGTGGCGCACGTACCGTGAGCATCAACCCGTCGATCGACTACGCACTCAACCGCCGACTTACCCTGCGCCTGTTTACCGACTACCGCCGCACGGTGCCCAAAACATCGCAGGCATTCCCGATTACCACGGTGAATGCCGGGGTGACGGTGCAGTTTAAGTTGAACTAAGGATTTGATTGACGAGATACGAAATTTGAAATTTGAAATTTGATTTTGGGACGTAAGCCTGGCATCCCGCTCCGCTTTTTTGTCTGAATCAGGATTCACAGGATTTTAGGATTTACATGATTTTGGTCTGTGATAAAGTATTGATTTTCGCTTTTTTCGGATCAAAATCATGTAAATCCTAAAATCCTGAGAATCCTGATTCAGACAAAATGGCGGAGTGAGCGCCCAAAAATCTAATTTCAAATTTCAAATTTCATATCTCGTCATTCAAGCTGTTGAGCGCCCAGGCTCTACCCCATTACAAAAGTCGTTCATTGTTCTTGTGCCGGTCCGCGTCGCGCACCGTTTTTTTCTCCATGTTTTTTTGAAGTGCGTCGGTCAGGTCCACGCCTGTTTGGTTGGCCAGACAGATGAGTACGAACAACACGTCGGCCATTTCATCGGCGAGTTCGGCCGGCGCGGTTTCTGCCTGCTCGGGCGATTTGAATGATTTTTCCCCATACAAATACGCCATCAAACGGGCTACTTCGCCCACTTCCTCCATCAGAATGGCCGTGTTGGTGAGTTCACTAAAATACCGCACACCAACGGTTTTGATCCATTGGTCGACCGTGGCCTGCGCTTCTTGAATTGTCATGGTGGTTGATGTTTGGGTTGGGGGGGGATTTGAATGACGAGATACGAAATTTGAAATGTGATTTTTGGGTCCTCACTCCGCCTGTTTGTCTGAATCAGGATTTCCAGGATTGTAAGATTTTCAGGATTTTAAATTGCAGGATGTTGACTCGCAAAAATTGCAGATTTTCCACTTTACTCGGGGCAACATCCTGTAATTTAAAATCCTGAAAATCTTACAATCCTGGAAATCCTGATTCAGACAAATGTTACCCCGCATCCTTCCGTACAATTCGTGCAAATATCCACCTGATCGCGGCCGCTGAGCACGGCTTTCCGGAAGTTTTGGTAGGCTTCGCCTTGCCAAAGTTGGGCAAATGACGTTGTTTTGAGATCGCCGAGTCGGTGTTGGGCGTCTTTGTCGAAACAGCAGGGCACCACGAGGCCATCCCAGGTGATGACGCAGGCGTGCCAGAGTTTCCAGCAATGGTTTGACAAGGCGTGTTTGGGCGCCCAGGTGCCGTCGGGGCGTTGTCGGTAACGGGCGTATTGGCTTTGCGTGGGAATGAGCGGATTTCCGTGTTCGTAATCGTACACCTGTGCGCTTTTGAAGGTCAGTTCATCCACACCGATGTTGTGGGCGAGCCGGCGTACTTCCTCCATTTCGTGTTCGTTCGGGCGCAGCACCAAAAACTGAAAAACGATGTGCGGGTGGTTTTTTCCAAGCTTTTTTTTCCAATTTACGAGGCGTTTTGCGCCTTCGAGCACCTTTTCAAGTTTGCCACCCACGCGGTATTGCTCGTAGGTTTCCTGGGTAGCGCCGTCGATGGAGATGATGATGCGGTCGAGTCCACTTTCCACAGTACGTCGGGCGTTGGTATCGTTGAGGTAATGGCCGTTGGTGCTTGTCATGGTGTACATCCGGTGTTTTTTGGCGTATTCAACCATGTCGAGAAAAGCGGGATTGAGGTAGGGTTCTCCCTGAAAATAAAAAATGATGCACGTGGTGTCGCGCTGCAACGTGTCTATGGTTTTGCGGAAAAAATCGGTTTTCAGGTGCCCTGTTTCACGGGTAAAAGCGCGCAAACCCGAAGGACATTCCGGGCAGCGCAGGTTGCAGGCCGTGGTAGGTTCGATGCTGATGGTTACAGGCAATCCCCACTGTATGGGTTTGCCGGTAAGGCGGGCCATGTAATACGATGCAAGCACCTTACCGAAGTTGGCGGCACGGCGCAGCGTGATGCTGCGGGCGAAACGAAGGCTGTCGTGAAGGAGGATAGGCATCTTGAGGGAAAAGGATAAAGTTGTATCTTTGTTTGATCAAACACGGATAAAATTCATGGAAAATACGTCAGCACCGTCCAAGCAAAAGAGTTCGAACCGCGAAACCGCCATACTTATTGTCGTGGCTGTTCTTGGCCTGGTTGGTTTGGGAGCATTGCAGGTGGCGCGCAACGCCCAACGACGTACCAACGAACGTGTTTTGTTGCAAACGGGAAGCACGCAAGGTACGTCCACCGAGGTAGCGCCCGATGCACCCAAGTTGCAGAAAATTCCGGGCAATCTCCTCCGGGTAAACGAACAACCCGAGGCCGGAAGGCCTTTCCTTTTCGAAATGGCCAATTTTGCCAAAGGCGCAACCTACGAGCTGGATTTGGGCGACGGGAGCCGCAAGGCATTCGGCGAAAATGGCGTATTGAAACACACCTACCGCAAACCCGGCGCCTACCAGGTAACGCTTTGGGCAAAATACGAAGACCAGGAAGAGCAGGTGCAAACCGTCACCAAACAAGTGGCCCAGGCTGTTCGAAATGAAGAAATAGCGCCCATCATCGATTATTAAAAATTGACCAAAGATACCCGGCAGGCCTTACCGTCTGCCCTTTTTCAGGCGGTCGCCCCTCCCACGGGCGGCCGCTTTGTGTTGTTGTTTTTGGTACGTCATGTATCTCGGGTTACGTTTTACGTATTTCCTTTATAAAAATAAGATGCGGTTGTTTAGTTTTGTCGCAAACTGGACCCTCGGGCCAGCTTGCTACCAAACCAACAACATTTTCGAAACGCTCAATTCAACATCCCGAAATGAAAAAAATCGGAATACTGCACGGCAAAGAAAGCTCCTTCCCCGAGGCTTTTGTAGAGCGCATCAACGCCAAAAACGTAAAAGGCGTGTATGCTGAACGTACCCTTGTGGAAGAAGTATCCCAAGGCGATCCAACCCCTTATGCGGTTATGCTCGACCGCATCAGTCAGGACGTGCCTTTTTACCGCGCTTACCTCAAAAATGCCGCTCTCAACGGAACCGCGGTGATGAACAATCCTTTTTGGTGGAGCGCCGATGAAAAGTTTTTCAACAACTGCCTGTCTACCAAAGTTGGCCTTCCCGTACCCAAAACCATCCTGCTGCCTTCCAAACAAATGCCGCCGGACACCAGCGCCCAAAGTTTCCGCAACCTGAAATACCCGCTGGAATGGGAAAAAATGATCGACTACCTCGGCGGTTTTCCACTTTTTATGAAACCACACTCCGGTGGCGGCTGGAAAAATGTGTACAAAGTGCACAACTACGATGAGTTTTTCGCAGCCTACAACGAAACAGGCGAACTCGTCATGTTGCTCCAGGAAGCCATCGAATTTGATGCCTATTTCCGCTGCTATTGCCTCGGCGGCAAATACGTACGCATCATGGATTACGAGCCCCGCAACCCGCACCACCTGCGCTACGTGGCCGACCACAAAATATCCAAAGAGTTGCGCGAAGAAATGTACCGTCTCGTGCTTATGATCAACCACGCTTTGGGTTACGACTTCAATACCGTCGAATTCGCCATCCGCGACGGCATCCCTTACGCCATCGACTTCTGCAACCCGGCCCCCGACGCCGACGTAAATTCGGTTGGTGAAGAAAACTTCGAATGGGTGGTTGAAAATGCCGCCAACATGGCCATCGAAAAAGCCCTTGCACACAAGGAAGGCCACAACAACCTTACCTGGGGATCGTTTGTTCGCGATGCGGCAGGAGGACTTATGCCTTCGGTTGCTGCTCCGGCTGGAAAAGGGTCGAAGAAGAAATAATTGACGAAATACGAGATTTGAAATACGAAATTTGAATGGATTTTTGAATTGCGAATTTCGATTTAGGAACAACAGCATGAGTCATCCCGATTTTTTCGGGGTGACTCATTTGTTTTAGTGCCTGTTTATTTTAAATATACCCTTTTAAATCAGGGATATGGTAGAATGCGGCACTCCCATAGATTTTTCGGCGATAATTATTGAAGAATGGCAAACGTCCCTTTTTGCATCTCTACACGAATATGAGCATCCCAATTCAGACAAAAAAAACAATGCCGGATGCCAGATTTACGTCCCAAAATCACATTTCAAATCTCGTATTTCGTATCCCGTCAATCAAAACTGCCCGCTGCCCGCTGCCTACTGCCTGCTATGTAATATCTTCTGCTCAATATTCGTCGTGGAGTATCCCGGCACAAAAGGAAGGCTGAAAACCCGGCCGCCGCGGGCAAGTACGAGATCGGAACCTACGATTTGTTCCACGGCCCAGTCGCCACCTTTCACCAACACATCGGGCTCCACGGCACGGATGAGTTCGAGCGGTGTATTTTCATCAAACACAACCACGGCATCCACCATTTCCAGGGCTGCGAGCATGTGTGCACGGGAGGTTTCATCGTTGATGGGGCGGTGCGGACCTTTGAGTCTCGACACCGAAGCGCTAGAGTTGAGCCCGATCACCAGGCGTTGTCCCAAATCGCGGGCATCGGCAAGGTAATGCAGGTGCCCGAAGTGCAAAAGGTCGAAACAACCGTTGGTAAACACCACGGTTTCTCCGGCCTCATGCCACTGTTTTACCACCTCCGCTGCTGAAGCGCGGGTGTGGATCTTTTGGGCGATGTTTTCAAAAATTTTCATGTCGTTTCCGGTTTTTTGTTGATCAAAGGCAAAAGGATCAGCGCCATTACGCCTGCCACGATGTTGTAAAAAATGGCAATGGCAAAAAAGGCGATGTTGGCGTACGAAAACGCGTCGGCGCCCTGCACGTTGTACAAGGCCAAACCGGCAATGGCCAAAGCGTGGAACGTTCCCATTCCTCCCGGCGACGGTACTACCATGCCCAGCGTACCAAACACAAAAACCATCAAAGCAGCATAAGCGCCCAATTGGGCCGTGGGCCCAAACGCTTTAAGATTGAAATAACATTGCAGGTAAAACATCAACCAGATACCCAGCGAATACAAGATGAAAAGGGTCGGATTTTTCAACCGCAAAACGCTGCGCAAGCCATCCCAAAAGCCTTTCAAAAGATTCGATACTTTTTGGAAAGCCGGCATGTTGTTGATGTTTTTGCGAAAAACCCACAACAGGGTCAAAACCGCCAGGAAAAACAGCAGCACCGAAACCAAAACAGTACTGGAAAGCAACCCGCTGTCGGAGCCCGCATCTTTCCCCGATTGGTTTTCCGTGATGAAGCGCCACAAGGTATCGCCTTCAAACAAAAAAGCGAGTCCAACCACCAGGCCCAGGCACAGGAAGTCCACAAGGCGGTCGACCACCATCGTGCCCATCACTTTTTCCAAAGGAATTTTTTCGTACCGTGCCAAAGAACCCGCGCGGACCACTTCGCCCATACGTGGGAAACCGAGGTTGGCAAAATAGCCGAGCAGGATGGTGAGGAAGCTGTTGCCGAAACCCGTGCGGTAACCCATGGGCTCGAAAAGCATTTGCCAGCGCCTGGCGCGAAACACCACGCTCATCGTAAAAGCAAAAGCAACAAGCAACATCCAACCCATGTTTACACTCGAAAAATCGCTCCAAAGCTTGTCTGCAAGACTGCATTGGTCGGTTGGAATGCCATCAAGACGGCATTGTTCCTGGAAAGCAGTGTTCTGGCTGCGGAACACCAGGACCATGATGGCGACGCCAAGGCCCAGAAAAAGCAAAAATTGCGTTATTTTTTTGACCATCTTCGTTAATTCGCCCGCAAAGGTAGGGTTTAGGCCGCCCATTTCCACTAACTTTGCGCCGCTTCAGCATACTACAACCCTGAGCAACCTGCTCCAATACATGACGCGTTCGTTTTTCCTTTTCGTTTCGGTCCTTTTTTCTTTGCTGTATGCCTTTGGCTGCGGCTCGAATGCCGATGCTCCTGCTGAAGGCGACAAACTACTTGCCACAGTGTACAACAAAAACCTGTACGCGTCCCAATTGGATGGCGTTGTGCCGGAAGGTGTTGGCGCCGCCGACAGTGCCCTGATGGTGAGTGCTTACACCCAGCGTTGGGTGTACGACCAGTTGCTTATGTACGAAGCCGAGCGCAACATTCCGAAAGACCTCAACATCGACCAGCTTGTGCGCGACTACCGTGCCAGCCTCGTGCGTTTTAATTTTGAGCAGCAAATTATAGCTGAAAAATTGGACAGCACGGTTTCTGAAGCCGAGTTGAAGGCATTTTACGAAAACAACAAAGACCAGTTTCAACTGGAAAGTACCATTTTGAAATTTTTGTTCATCAAGTTGCCCGGCGATGCCCCACAAACCGAACTGAACAAACTTTGGTACAGTAAAAAATCGGCCGACGAGGCCAAAACAGCCACTTTTGCCAAACAATGGGCCACCATGGCGCTGTTGGACCGGGAAAAATGGTATAAACTTGAAGAGGTGGCCGCGCTTTTGCCCAAAGGAACGTTAACATCCGACAACGTCGGTTCGCGACGGGAAGGCACGCTGAGCGACGACGACTACCGTTATTACTACCGTGTGCTCGAAAGTGTGAAGGGCAAAGAAACTGCACCCTTCGATTACGTGCGCGAACAAGCATCAAAAGTCATCCTCCACAAGCGCAAACAACAGTTGCTCGAAAAATGGAAAGAAGAACTCTACCAAAAAGAGCTGCGCCGGGAGAACATTAAAATCATGCAATAATTTTAGATGAAACATACCCATTCAACTGTTTTCCACATCCTTTTTGCCGCGGTACTGCTCGCGCCGACGGGGTCGTTTGCCCAAACCGAAAAAGCCCTCATCGACCGTGTGGTGGCTACCGTGGGTGGCGAAATCATCCTGCTCAGCGAAGTGGAGGAACAGTTTTCCTACGCCGTGCAACAACAGCAGCAGCAACTGCCCGATGATTTTCGTTGCATCACCGTGCAAAACCTCATCGTCCAGAAATTGCTCGTCAATCAGGCCAAACTCGACTCCGTGGAGGTCAAGGACGATGACGTGGAAAATCAACTCAACGCGCGCATCGATCGCCTGATGTTGTACTTCAACCAGGATCCAAAAGCCATTGAGGATTATTACGGACAAGGCATTGAGGAAATCAAATCCCAATTGCGCGACGACATGCGTTCGCAGTTGCTTGCCGAGCGCATGCAGGGTGAAATCACCAACAAAGCCACCATTACTCCGGCCGAAGTTTTGCGCTTTTTCAACGCCATCCCCAAAGATTCGTTGCCCTATTTCAACTCGGAAGTAGAAATACGCGAACTGGTGTACAAACCACCGGTCAATTCCGAAGAAAAAGCCAAGGCCAAAGCGCGCATCGAGGAGCTTCGTACACGCATCGTGGAAGGTGGTGAAGACTTTGCCACCCTTGCCAAACGTTTTTCCGACGATGCCGGCAGCGGCTCGCAAGGCGGCGACCTCGGATGGCAAAAACGGGGCACTTTTGTGCCCGAGTTCGAAGCCATGGTGTACAAACTCGAACTCAACCAGGTAAGCCCGGTTGTGGAAACACAATTCGGTTTCCACATCATCCAGTCGCTCGAACGCCGCGGCAACGTGGTGCACAGCCGGCACATCCTGATCAAACCCGAAATCACCGACGCCGACTTCGAAGCTGCCGAGAAGAAACTCGACAGCATCCGGACCAGCATTGTGAGCAACAACATAACCTTTAGTCAGGCCGTAAAAAAATTCGGCGACAAAAATACGGCCAGCTACAACAACGATGGCCGTGTGCAGAACCCGGGCACAGGAACCACATACTTTGAAGTGGCCGCGTTGGAAACAGACGTGTTTTTTGCCATCGACGGCTTGCAGCCGGGCGACGTCACCGAACCCATCCCTTCGCGCGCACCCGACGGCGAAAAATACTACCGCCTTGTGCTGCTGCAAAGCCGCTCCAAACCGCACAAAGCCGACCTGAAACAGGATTACAACAAAATCCAACTGGCTGCATTGGAACAGAAAAAAGGCCAGTACATTGAAAAATGGGTACTGGACAAGTTGCAAAGCACCTACATGTCCATCGGTGATATGTACCAAAATTGTCCCAACCTCCAGGAATTGTTGCGTTCGAACACCGTTTCACGCCCCTAAAACCTTCACACCCTGTCGATCAACGCGCCCAACGCGCGGCAACCATACCTATTTCACATGAAATTGATTGTTCCCGGCTTTTTGCTGCTGACGCTGTTCGGCGCCGCCCCCCTGGCAGCCCAAACCAGCCCCGATACCCTCCTTCCTACCGTTCCCTACGACAAACCGCAGGAATACGAAATCGGCGGCGTACGTGTGACAGGCACCCAATACGCCGACCCCAACGCCCTGATTTCCATCGCCGGTTTCCGTGTCGGCAGTAAAATCCGCATTCCCGGAAGCCAGTTTCCCAAAGCGGTCAACAGCCTCTGGAACCTGAAACTGTTCACCGATGTACAAATCGTACTCGAACGCACCCAGGGCAACATTGCCTTCCTCGAAATCATCGTTAAGGAACTGCCGCGGTACACACGCCATACCATCAGCGGCGTAAAAAAAGGCCAGCACGAAGACCTGAACGAAATCATCACCAAACACCTCCAAAAAGGTGCGGTTATGACCGAAAACATCAAGTCTACCCTGATCTACGCCCTGCAGCAACACTACATCGACAAAGGATACCTCGACGCCAAAGTCATCATCAATTCCTTCCCCGACGAGCGCAATACCAATGCCGTTCGCCTCGATTTTAACGTCAACCGGGGTGAACGCATCAAAATTGCCTCCATCGAGTTTTCAGGAAATACCAACGTGAGTTCAAGCACGCTGGGTAAAAAGATGAAGGAAACCCATCCCAAGAGCAAAATTTTCAAAAAGTCGAAGTTCCTCATCAAAGAATTTGAGAACGATAAAACCAACATTGAGAAATACTACAACACCATCGGCTTCCGCGATGCCCGCGTGACGAAAGACACCATGTGGCGCAACAAAAAAGGCGAGGTGATGCTGCTGCTCACCATCGATGAAGGCGGCCGCTACTACTACCGGAACATCATCTGGAAAGGCAACACCATCCACAGCAGCCAATACCTCGACCAGGTACTCGGGATCAAAAAAGGCGACGTTTACAACCAGGAATTGCTCGATACCCGACTCCAGTTTAGTCAGGACGGCCGCGACATTTCCTCGCTTTACCTCGACAACGGTTACCTTTTCTTCCGCGTCGAACCCACAGAAATCGCCATCGTCAACGACTCCATCGACCTCGAACTGCGCGTTTACGAAGGTCCGCTGGCCACCATCGACCGCGTCATCATCCAGGGCAACGACCGTACCCACGAACACGTTATCCGCCGCGAACTTTACACACGCCCGGGCGACAAGTTCAGCCGTGCCGACATCATCCGCTCCCAGCGCGAAATCGTAAACCTCGGCTACTTCAACCCCGAGGCCCTCGACATCGGTACGCCGGTGAACCCCGATCGTGGTACCGTGGACATCATTTACACCGTAGAGGAAAAACCTTCCGACCAGCTCGAACTTTCGGCCGGTTACCAACCCGCCACCTCGTTCAGCCGCGGTGGTGTGATCGGTACGCTCGGTGTGACGTTTAACAACTTCTCGATCCGCAACATCAAACACCGTGAAACCTGGAACCCGCTGCCCCAGGGCGATGGCCAACGCCTCAGCATCCGCGGACAAACGGCAGGTGAACGTTTCCAGTCCTACAACGTATCCTTCACCGAACCCTGGCTCGGCGGCAAACGTCCGAACTCACTCACCGTTGCAGGTTTTTACAACCGCTATGCCAACGGTTTTGAAGGTTCCTCGTCGTACCAAAAACTCGTCATCGCACAGGGCACCATCGGCTTCGGTACACGTTTGAAATTCCCCGACGACAACTTCATTTTCCGCGCCGACCTCGACATCCAGAACCTTAAGCTGCAAAACTGGCCGGGCTTCATCGACGACCAGGGCCGCAGCATCAACAACGGTCTGTACAACAACAACAGCATCGCGCTTACCCTCGCCCGAAACAGCATCAACGACCCCATCTTCCCTAAATCGGGCTCGTTGATCTCGATCAAAGGCCAGTTTACGCCGCCTTATTCGTTGTTCCGCGACCGTTCCTTTTACACCGGCAACAACGTTCAGGAAATCTACCGCTACATCGAATACATCAAATGGCGCTTCGATGCCGAATGGTACACCACCCTCGTGGGCAAACTGGTGCTCAAAACATCGGCCAAAATTGGTATCCTGAGCAAATGGACCGACATCACGCCGCTTAGCCCCTTCGAACGATTCGACCTCGGTGGCGACGGCCTGAACAACCAGAACTTCGGTCTGAACGGCCGCGACATCATCAGTCTTCGCGGTTACTCGCAGCAAGACATCATGTCGAAGTTCCCCGGTGGTGCAGGCGTGTTCGACAAATTCACCGTCGAGCTCCGCTACCCCATCTCCACCAATCCGTCAAGCACCATCTTCGTTACGGCTTTCGCCCAGGGCGGCAACGCCTGGCAAACCGCCCAGGACTTCAATCCCTTCGACATCAAACGTTCGGTAGGTATGGGTCTGCGCGTGTTCCTGCCCATGTTTGGTACGCTCGGTTTCGACTACGGTATCGGTTTCGACAAAGCGGACTACTACTACAGCCGGAAATGGAGCGATTATGCGAGGTTCAACATCATCCTTGGGTTCGAGCCAGACTAAAATTGCACCCCGACAATGGGTGTAAAAAAAGCGGAGTTATTAGCGGCTAGCCGCTAATAACTCCGCTTTTTTTACACCCATTGTCGGGGTAGCTGAAAAGGGGTTTTGATGGGTGGTAGGGGTTCATTACCACACGTTTTAGGAACCTCCAAGGGTTTCTAAAACGTTGCCAACCGTTACCGCAATCCTGGCCTGGCATTACTATACGTTTGAGAAACCTCCATAGGTTTCTTAAACGTTGCTAAACGTTACCGCAATCCTGGCCTGGCATTACCACACGTTTGAGAAACCTCCATAGGTTTCTTAAACGTTGCTAAACGTAACCGCAATCCTGGCCTGGCATTACTACACGTTTGAGAAACCTCCAAAGGTTTCTTAAACGTTGCTAAACGGTACTGCAATCTTGGCCTGGCATTACCGCGTATTTACGTTTGAGAAACCTTGGAGGTTTCTCAAACGTGGCCTTTACCCCCTCACGGTTTTGAAACCTTACCCTGCCGGATTTACCCAGCGACATGTACCTTTGTTGTTCACTTGGAAAGGTGTTCAGACGCAGCAGGGGAAGGTGGTGAAGATGTGGTAGTGATCAGAACTAACCTGAAACTACAGAAAAATGCCGGTAATGCAATACAGAAGATATATAATATTTTTCATTAATACTTTATTTACGTTATGGTTGATAAAAACGTTGTTTTACCCTAAATACGATACAGATTTTTTTGGTGTATTCCAATTAATTGTCTTGGGATTTTGGCTTGGTTATAACATTTATGCTTTATTGCTTTACAAATTTTACTTCGCAAATGAGCAACATAAAATACTATTGGAAGTTATTTTTGTTTTACTGCTTCTATTACCATTTTTTATTGCTTGGCATTTTACTACTTAAATTGAAACAAGAGCCCATGTTCAGACG